>PKUY01000073.1 GCA_003131705.1 Acidobacteriota bacterium
TGCATGCGTGCGCGATTTTGAGGCTTTAGCGCCAAGAGAATCGTGAATCCGATTGCAACCAGCGCCAGCGGCCAGAATTCGACGATTTGTCCGATGGAGGGTGCACCAAGATGAACGGCGAGCAGATCCCAAATGTTTGAAGCAATCATCTGAATCACCCAGAAGCTGTGCGCACACACCACACCATATCCCAGCTGGCCCAATTGAAACACAATTCCGACGAAAATCAGAAGGCCGGCCGCAATCAGGGCCGCTGCACGGGAAATCGAAGCTTCGGAAACGAGCTGGGTTCTCGTATCGGTCATTACCATCTCCTCGCGGGTGAATTCAGCACTGAACATGGCGGGAGATTATCGGCAACGCGCAGGGGCGTCTCGTGCTATTCGGCGAATGGCGGGTGGCTGCCGGCGAATGGCGGTTTCATTGCTCCAAACTTTGTGAGGTCCGTCAAAGGCTGATGTGTCGGCGAGGGCTTCGAAGGAGCCAGAAGGCTTAACGTCACAGAGCCATGCCGAGGAATATGGCTGTGACGAGCATGCACGCGAGCAGCAGGACCATGCGTATCCAGTTCCTTCGCGCTGCGAACACGATGACGCCCATCATCGCGAGCAGAAAACCCGCTTCCACGAAGACGGTGCGCGAGCCGAATCCGCCTGTCCACTGGCTGCCCTCGTCTCGAAGCCAAACGGAAGCGAAAGAAGTTGCCGCGGCGAGCGAGATGGCGATGACGCCCCCGAGCGCCACGCCCTTGGCCCAGTCCGGCACGACCCAGGTGCGGTTTGAGTCGCGCCAGTCGAGCCAAGTCTGCGCCACCACGAGCCCCACCAATATCAATACGAACAGCTCCAAGTCCCCTCCCAAGCTGCTGCCGCTCCAGTTTCGCGTGGGCTACCTATGGTTCCGGTGTAGCCGACCAGCACTGGAGCGATGCCAANNCCTTCGATTCACATCCTCGATGCGGACCGGCCCGTCCCAGGGTCACTCCGCTGCGTCAGAGATGCTTCCGCTTTTTGTGCTTCTGAGAAGTAATGTGAGTGGCAATCTGCCGACCAAAGGAAGTTTGTCGCGCAAAAGAACGGCGATTGTTATGTGCAATCGTCACAACGCCGAATGTGGGTCGACTGTTCGGCTGTTTCGATTACCGGGCAGATTGTGAATTTGTTAGCTCCAAACGGTTGAAGGGACGGTAACTGATTCGCTCAACTGAGAACGGTTTTGCATGTGCCGACGGGCCGGACTAGGTTCGGTAATTCCGTAAGTTCTAGTACTGAGTTGCGCTCCTCACAACGCGATCGTCGACCCGAAGTGGCTACAACGAGAATCTGCTAAGATATTCCGACCAATGCGAGCCCCTTGGATCGTCGCCCATCGAGGCGCCTCAGGCAGTGCCCCAGAAAACACCCTTGCCGCCTTTCAACGGGCTGTCGAGTTGGGGGCCACTTTCATCGAGACCGACCTGCACCTAACGCGAGACGCGCGGTTCGTTGCGATCCACGATCCAAAGCTCGACCGCACGACTAACGGGAAGGGGGCCGTCCGCGAACACACTCTCGCCGAGCTTCGCAAGCTCGATGCCGGGATGTGGTTCGACCGTCAATACATGGACGAGCGCATTCCGACGCTCGAAGAAGTCTTGGAGTTCGCTCGGAAGCGCGATGTGGTTTTTTACCTCGAGGTCAAATACGACTCGGCCTGGGGCATGCACCACGCGCTGGTGTCTGCGCTGCAGGGCGCGGAAACCGCGGCGCGTACGATCGTACTGTCGTTCGATCCGGCGACGCTGGTAGCGCTGAGGAAGCTCGATAGCGCAATTATGATGGGTTTGCTGGTCGAGAGTGGGAAAGGCGATCCTGTGAAGGCGGCGCTCGATGTGGGCGCGAGGCAGCTTTGCCCGCGCTGGGATATGGTGACGCCGGAACTGGTGAAGCAGGCGCATCGTGCGGACTTGCATGTGGTTACGTGGACTGTGAATGATGCGGAAAAGATGCGTGCGGTTATCGCCGCGGACGTTGACGGTATTATGACGGATGTGCCGGATCGGCTTCGGGCTGTGATTGAGGATTTGTAGTCCACCTTGCCGACCACGTAAATTGGGTTTAGACTTCCAGCAATTTCCATGACTGCTAATCACCACGCGTTTCCGTTTCGCTGGGTACTACAGTCGCTCAACTGCTTTTGTGCGTCGCATTGCTATGGCCGATCCGAGGTGGACTCGCCGCCATGGTGAGATCATAGGTTAGAGCCTATCGGTTGCACAGCGAGTTCGTAGCGGTACGTCTAAGCGACTTCGGAGTAGATGCGAAAGGTCTCACGATTATCACAATGAAGAAACTCCTGTCGAACGGATCGCAAGAACGAGGCTGTGGAGACCGGCCCTGCTAAATATTCCGGTGATGTTCGTAGATCTACCGTACGTGCTGGCGAATCCGAGCAAACAAGAATGGGTACCCCCCGGCATGTACTTTCCTTGGCGGGCGATCAGCTGGCCTCTCATTGGAGTCATTTTTTGGTGGATTCGGGCCGGGGCGTTGAGGCGCTATCGGCAGCGCGTCACCAGCTCCTGCTTCCCTCGATTGGACGGATTGAAACGGCGGTGGCCGCGCTACTCCTGATATCTGGGGTGCATTCAATAGGTCGATG
>PKUY01000410.1 GCA_003131705.1 Acidobacteriota bacterium
GCATCGTCAGCGCGGCCAAGGAGCTGAAATTCAAGATGCCCGTGGTCGTGCGCATGGAAGGGACGAACGTGCGGCAGGGGCAGGAAATCCTGCGCAGCTCGGGAATGAATTTCACGGTGGCCAATGGAATGAAGGACGGAGCGGAAAAAGCGGTCGCGTTGGCGCTTGGTGCGACGGTATGAGCATACTCGTCGATAAAAGTACGAGAGTGATTGTCCAGGGGCTCACCGGCCGCGAGGGCAGCTTCCACGCGCAGCAGANNGCGTCACGCCGGGCAAGGGCGGTATGAAACACCTTGGCGTCCCGGTTTTCAATACCATTGCGGAGGCCGTTCTCGAGACGGGCGCGAACGCGGCGATTGCGTTCGTTCCCCCCGCTTTTGCGGCGGACGCAATTCTCGAAGGAATGGAATCAGAGCTAGCGCTCGTCATCTGCATCGCGGAAGGTATACCCGTTCTGGACATGGTGCGCGTTGCAGCCGCACTGAAAAATTCGAAAACGCGCCTGATCGGCCCGAACTGTCCGGGAATCATCTCGCCCGGCAAATGCAAGCTTGGCATCATGCCGGACTTCATCCATAGGCAAGGCCATGTTGGCGTTGTCAGCCGCAGCGGGACGCTCACATACGAAGCGGTTGGGCAGCTCACGGGGCTTGGCATCGGGCAATCGACTTGCATAGGCATCGGAGGCGATCCGATCATCGGAACGAATTTCATAGATGTCGTGCGAATGTTTAACGACGATCCGGAGACGCACGCCATTGTATTGATCGGCGAAATTGGCGGTAACGCAGAAGAAAGCGCCGCGGATTTCATCAAGAAGCATGTGAGAAAGCCGGTCGTCGGATTCATCGCGGGACAAACGGCGCCGCCGGGCCGCCGTATGGGCCACGCAGGGGCGATCATCAGCGGGGGACAAGGCACGGCTAAGGAAAAGTATGCCGCGATGCGCGCCGCTGGAATTCACACCGTCGAAAGCCCCGCGGAGATCGGTCATGCGGTCGCGAAAGTGCTAGGCAAGGCGAAATCGCCATCCCGTTCGAAAGTCGCTGTAAAGAAAAAGGCCGCGAGCAAATCGAAGAAGCGAACCAAACAGCGGAGAAAGTAGTCAGCGTCGAAGTCCGGCTCCGGCAAGTCGAAACAATTTCGAAATATTTCAGGAGGATTCATTTTGGCAATCGACCGCACTTTCGCAATCATCAAGCCCGATGCCGTGAAACGCGGCCTCACGGCGGAAGTCCTGAGCCGCGTCCACGCCGCGAAATTTCAGATCGTGGCAATCAAGTCGATGCGGTTGACGAAAAGCGAGGCGGAGGGATTTTACGCCGTCCACCGCGAGCGCCCGTTTTTTGGAGAGCTGACCGAGTTTATGAGCTCCGGCAAAGCTGTTGTGATGGTCCTCGAGGCGGAAAGCGCGATTTTGAAATGGCGCGAAACAATGGGTGCCACCGATCCAGCGAAGGCGGCGCCTGGCACAATCCGCAAGGAGCTTGGCACGAGCATCCAGTTCAACTGCACGCACGGCTCCGACGCGCCGGAAACCGCAGCTTTCGAGATCGGTTATTTTTTCGCGGGACTGGAGCTCATCTAGCGTTAGTATTCGGTAGATAGCTCCAATGTGCGGGCATCGTTTTGGTAGGAAAATAAGTCCCGGCGGATAATCGCATGGACCCGTCGCGCGAACTCGGAAAGCTGCTGCTTTTAGTCGGCGTTATTCTCATTGGCGTTGGCGCGTTACTGGCGTTCGGCGCCAAGTTGCCATTTCGGCTGGGGCGTCTACCAGGCGACATCGCATATCAGGGGCGCAACGGCAGTTTCTATTTCCCCATTGTGACCTGCATTGTCGTAAGTCTCGGCCTCACCCTGATTTTCTGGGTCGTGAATTTCTTTCGACGCTAGGGCATTGCTGAATCCATGAGCCAAACCTCACTTTTCGATTTAGTGCCCGAGCGCCACGTCTGGAAAGTCAGCGAGCTGACCGAGCGCATCGGCGCGCTGCTCGAGGCCGCGTTCCGGGACGTGTGGATCGAAGGCGAAGTCTCCAATTACCACTCGGCGCAGTCCGGCCATTTGTACTTCACGTTAAAGGACGGACGATCTCAAATTCGCTGCGTCTGTTTTCGCGATCAGGCGCGAGCGCTGAAGTTTCGTCCCGAGGACGGCCTGCACATTACCGTGCGCGGTTCGCTGGGAGTTTACGAGTTGCGGGGCGAGTATCAGGTCTACGTTACCCACATCGAGCCGGTTGGCTTGGGCGCACTTCAATTTGCCTTTGACCAGCTCAAGCGAAAGCTTCAGGAAGAAGGGCTTTTTGACGAAAGTCGCAAGAAGCCGCTGCCCGTGCTGCCGCGCTGCATCGGAGTAGTCACTTCGCCGACAGGCGCTGCAATTCGAGACATCTTGCGCGTGCTCAAACGGCGTTTCGCCAACGTCCACGTGCAGATCTATCCGGTGAAAGTACAAGGAGAAGGCGCGGCGGGCGAAATCGTGGCGGCTTTGCGCCATTTCAGCCGCGCGAAGTTCGCGGATGTTGTGATTCTTGCGCGAGGCGGAGGCTCGCTCGAAGATCTCTGGGCCTTCAACGAGGAAATCGTAGCGCGGGCGGTCGCGGCGTCTGAAGCCCCGGTGATTACCGGCGTGGGCCACGAGACCGATTTCACGATTGCCGATTTTGTGGCCGACCTGCGCGCGCCGACGCCCTCGGCGGCGGCGGAGATTGTCGTTCGTTCGCGCCAGGAATTCGAGGACCACATCGCCGCTGACTACCGGGACTTGGTCAAGCAGATGCGTTATTTGCTTTCCGAGCGGCGTCACCATGTGCGCGATTTACAGACGCATCGCGGCTTCCGCCAGATCGAGATGCTCGTGCGGCGGCGCCACCAGCAATTGGACGAGCTCGCGTCGTCGCTCGCAATCGTTCTGCGCCTGCGGCTGGCCACCGCGCGGCAGCGAACCACGCGGGCGAGCGCACAGATATCTTCATTCGACTTGCGGGCGCGCGCGGCCGTGTTGCGCAGGCGAATCGATCAGCAAACGGAAGCGCTCCGCGCGTCTCTCGAGCGCCTCGTGACGCGCAAGCACAGGCTGTTTGTTGCGACTCAGGTGAGGTTTGCAGCGCTCGATTTGCGCGCGCGCGTAGGCAGATTGCGCCGCGCGCTGGACGATCGCGGGCGTGATCTGCGCGTGCAGATCGACCGCGCGTTGATCGCCAAGCGTCGCAGGTTCGCAGCCGCTGCAGTGCAACTCGAGGAGCGCAGCCCGTTCCGATTGCTCGAACGCGGCTATGCGATTGCCTACGACGCTTCCGGGAAAGTTTTGCGTTCACCCGATCAGGTGGTGCTGGGAGATGAAATTTCAGTTCGGCTTGCCCGCGGCCAGCTAGGCGCCACGGTTCGCCGCAAGAAGAGCCTGTAACCTTCGCAGCTAATCTTCGTCATCTGTACTGCTGGCGACCTTGAGCACGGCGAGGAACGCTTCTTGAGGAATATCGACGCGGCCGACACGCTTCATGCGCTTCTTTCCTTCTTTTTGCTTTTCGAGGAGTTTGCGCTTGCGCGAAATGTCGCCGCCGTAGCACTTCGCGATCACGTTCTTGCGAATGGCGCTGATCGTCTCGCGCGCAATCACGCGGCTGCCGATCGCCGCTTGGATGGGCACCTCGAACATCTGGCGCGGAATCAATTTTCGCAACCGGCTGACGAGTTCGCGTCCGCGTTCGTATGACTGATCGCGATGGCAAATGATCGTCAGCGCATCCACAGGTTCACCACCCACGAGCACATCCAGCTTTACCAAGTCCGATTCGCGGTAGCCGGAAAGGTGATAGTCCAGGGAAGCATATCCCCGCGAGACGCTCTTCAGCCGGTCGTAGAAATCGAGCACGATTTCGTTGAGCGGCATCTCGTAGGTGAGCATGATGCGAGTCGGCGACAGGTATTCGAACTTTTTTTGCACGCCCCGCTTTTCCTCGCAGAGTGCGAGCACTCCCCCGACCGATTCCTCGGAGGTAATAATCATCGCCGTCAGAATCGGTTCCGCAATTTCGTGAATGGAAGTCGGCGGTGGAAATTTCGTTGGGTTATCGACTTCCTTGACTTCCCCGTCAATTGTCGTGATGCGGTATTGCACGCTCGGCGCGGTGGTAATCAGGTCGATGTTGAACTCGCGCTCAAGCCGCTCCTGCGAGATTTCCATGTGCAGCAGGCCGAGAAAGCCGCAGCGGAAGCCGAANNGAGCGTCGCGAAGCAGCTCGTAATCGCTCGCGTTTACCGGAAACAGCCCCGCGAAGACCATCGGCTTGATGGCCTCGAATCCCGGCAAAGGTTCCGCAGGGTGGTTCAGTTCCACTACTGTGTCGCCGACGCGTGCGTCGGCAACGCGTTTAATATTGGCGATGATGAATCCCACGTCGCCCGCAGCGAGTTCGTCGAGAACGATCGGCTT
>PKUY01000374.1 GCA_003131705.1 Acidobacteriota bacterium
CCTGAAGGCCGCGTGGCTCCGCTCGCCGCTCGATCTCTCGTTTTCATTTATCTCGGAGCAGGTGATCGACGAGCTCGCCCATCTCGCGGGCATCGATCCGTACGCGTTCCGGCAGCGCAATATTAAGGACGAACGCTGGCTTGGCGTCCTGAACGCGGTCGCGCAGGCCGCGAAGTGGACGCCGCGTGATTCGGGGGCAAATTCGTCCGGCACAAAAGCAAATGCCAAAATTGTCAGCGGTCGCGGAATCGGCCTCGGCACTCATCTCACTTCTTACGGTGGGGCGGTCGCCGAAATTGAAGTAAATGAAGAAACCGGGAAGGTCATTGTGAAGCACATGTACGGCGCGATCGATGCCGGCCTCGCCGTCAATCCCGCTTTCATCGAAAATCAGATCAGCGGACAGTTGGTCCAGACCGCCAGCCGCATGTTGCACGAGGAAGTGACCTTCAACAAAACGAATGTCACCAGCCTCGACTGGAACAGCTATCCGATTCTGCGGTTCGAAGAATGCCCCGAGGTCACCGCAATCGTCGTGCAGCGNNAGCGATCGCGAACGCCTTCTTCGACGCGACCGGAGTGCATATGCAGGAGTTTCCGCTGACGCCAACGCGCGTTCTCGCCGCACTCACCCGCGCCTAGCCCGAGGAAAACTTGAAGGTAATCGCCGCGGTTGCGTACGAAGGCCAAAAGCTATTTTCAGTCGAGGAAGTCGATCTGAGTGAGCCCGGCTCCGACGGCATTCTCGTCCGCATCGTTGGCGTTGGTCTATGTCGCACCGATGTGAAGGCGTGTGAGGGCCACATGGGCGTTCCGTTGCCCGCGGTCCTCGGCCACGAAGGCGCAGGGATCGTCGAGCGCGTTGGCGAGCGCGTCACCAAGGTCAAGCCGCGTGATCACGTAGTCCTCACCGGCGATTCCTGCGGAGCGTGCGCGCCATGCCTCACCGGAAGTTCCGTGTACTGCGAGCAGATGTTCGCGCTGAATTTTGGAGACGGACGCGCTGGCGAGCCCGGCTCGTTTCGAAAAGGCGAGCGTGCGATCCACGGACACTTTTTCGGCCAATCCTCTTTTGCAAATTACGCCGTCGCGCGATCGCGAAACACGATTCCGGTGCGAAAGGACGCTCCGCTCGAAATTCTGGGTGTGCTCGGATGCGGCGTTCAGACCGGCGCGGGAGCGGTGATCAATTCTCTCCACCCGACAGCGGGCAGCACGATTGCGATCTTTGGCGTGGGTCCGGTGGGCCTCAGCGCCGTGATGGGCGCGGTCGTTTGCGGTTGTTCCGCGATCGTCGCCATCGACGTGCTTAACTCGCGCCTGGAAACGGCAAAAAAGCTCGGCGCGACGAACGGCGTGCTCGCCGGCCCAAAAACAATAACCGCCGAGGAAATCAGAAAGCTCGTCCCCGGCGGAGTGAACTACGCGTTTGACACCACCGGCCGCACCGAAAGCAACCAGCAAGCTATCGATTCTCTCGCCGTGAAGGGACACTTCGGCTTCTGCGCCACTCCGTCGCAAGGCCCCAACATGTCAACGATCATGGTTCGCGGCCTCAGCGTTCGCGGAATCGTTCAAGGCGACAGCGTGCCCGATGTTTTCATCCCGCAACTGATCGACCTTTACATGCAGGACCGCTTCCCCTTCGACAAACTCGTGACAAAATATCCTTTCGAGAAAATCAATCAGGCGATTGAGGACCAGGCCAGCGGCAAAGTTGTGAAACCCGTCTTCACATTTCCGTCGTGATTTCTCGGAACTGCTTTTGCGCTGAAGTCATCTCCGCGTCGACCTCGCACCCTTGTAGCTTGCGACGCCCTTAAGTCACAATCGACTCAGGTGAATGGGTCCGTGAGCAGCGGTGCCAAATCGTCAGCACAGCCAGTGAGCTTTGCTGCCGCCGTGTTCTGGCTTCCAGTTTCCCGCGCGAACGTCACGGCCGCTCTGCTGGCTGGATTGGCGCTGCGCCTTTTTTTCGTGTTTCATTTTCCATTTCGTGCAGGCGACACAAAGTTTTACGACGAGCTCGCGCGCAATTGGCTCGATCACGGTATCTACGGCGTATTCGCCCTGGGCCGGTTGGCGCCCACCGACATGCGTTCGCCGGGTTATCCCGCCTTTCTCGCGGTCATTTACGGGATGTTCGGACGAACGGACACGCCGGTTCTCGTCGTGCAGGCGATCATCGACCTGATGACCTGCGTCCTGACCGCCTTGATCGCAGCGCGCCTTGCGCCCATTGCAAAGCGAGCGACAGTGGCGACTGCGGCCCTGTGGATTGCCGCCGTCTGTCCTTTCACCGCGAACTATGCGGCCGTGATGCTCACCGAGGTCCTCGCCACATTTCTCACAACTTTCGCCCTCCTGACTTTTGTCTGCCTGCTCGATCATCCTTGCATCAATGATCGCGATCACCCTGTGACGGACAGCTCTCTGTTTTCCTTTGCAGGCTGGGCCTTTCTGGGCGGTGTGCTCGTAGGTCTCGGAACGCTGGTCCGTCCCGAGACGCCGTTGGTTTTAGCCGCGGCGGGATTTATCTTCGCGATACGACTTCGTCACCGCGCCGATTGGTCGAAGCTCACTCTCGCGGCCGCGTGGATGGCCGTCGGTCTTCTGCTGCCTTTGATGCCCTGGGCTGTCCGAAACGCGCGCACCTTGGGCCGTATGCAATTTCTCGCGCCGCGCTATGCGGAGACCGAGGGAGACTTCATTCCTCGCGGCTTTTTTGCCTGGACGCAAACGTGGATGGTGCGATTCGAGGACGCTCCTCTTGTCCCGTGGAAGCTGGGAAAAGCGCCGATTCCGGTCCAGACGCTGCCGGATTCAGCCTTTGATTCCGCGCAGGAACGCGCTCGCGTCGGTGAGCTGTTGAGCCGTTACAACTCGGACCTGAAATTATCGCCTACGCTCAATCGCGAATTTGCGTCGCTCGCGCGCGAACGGACATCGCGGCGCCCTTTGCGCACCTACCTCTTCATTCCCGTGGAGCGCGCGTGGACGATGTGGTTCGCGCCTCGAGTCGGATGGCTTCGCTACTCGGGGGAGCTCTGGCCGCCCGCGGAAAAATGGCGGGACAATCCGTGGGATTTCGGCGTGACCCTGGGTTTCGGACTTCTGAATCTTCTCTACGTGGGCTTGGTCTTGCTGGGCGGCTGGCGCAGCCGCGTGCAACCCGCGTTCGCACTCCTAATCGCGTTTGTAGCAATCCGCACAGTTTTTTTGACGCAAATGCAGACCGTCGAGCCGCGCTACGTGATCGTCTGTTTTCCCGCGCTCTTGGCAATCTGTGCGCAGGCTTGGGCGGACCCTCAAAGGCACGGTTCGATTGTCAGCCACTCGGCGCTTGCGCAGACCGACTTAGTTTCCTAGCCACGGGCTCATCTGGCTGTGTCCTACAAAAAAACAGGCCCCGGCCAAAACAATCGCCGAGGCCTGCCACTCCAAACGACGAAACACTTTCAGAGGATTCGCTCTATTGCTGGTTTTGCGATACCACGCCAATCGTGGTTCCGATCACGTCACCCGAGACTACCAATTCCACGCGGCGATTCTGTTGTCGGCCTTCCGCGGTGTCATTGGACGCGACAGGTTGCGTCTTGCCAAATCCCTGCGCCGTCATGGAGGCCATCGGAATATTCTGTTTGGCGAGATAGTCTCTCACGGAGTCCGCGCGTTTTTCCGAGAGATCCTGGTTATAGCTATCGCCACCCACGCTGTCGGTATCGCCTTCGATAGCCAGCAGGAGTGATGGATAGGCCAGAACGATTCCGGAGATTTTCGCCAGTTTCTCACGCGCCAAGGGACGCAGCGTGTACTTGCCCGTGTCGAAAAGCACGTCGGACAGGTTGACGACGAGCCCACGAGCTGTGTCACGAGTGGCGAGAATTGCATTGAATTGCAGCAGCAGGCTCGCGCGGAGTGTTTCGCGATCCTTTAGGGCTTGCTGAAGTTGCTGATCTGCAAGAGCTGCAGCGGCTCGATTCCGATCGGAATCCGCCTCTGCGGCCTGCTTCTGCTGCTGCGCGTCGGCAGCGACTTTCTCGGCATCTGCACGCTGGCGGTTCGCGTCCACGGCTGCGTTCTCAGCCTGTGCACGTTGGCGTATTGCGTCGGCGGTTTGTGCTTCGGCGTTCTGGCGAGCCTGCATCTCCTGCTGCGCTTGAGCCTTGGCGTCTCTTTCCCGGCCCTCTGCTCCGCGCTTCTCCGCATCCATCCGGTCGGCTTCAATGCGCTTCATCGCAATTTCCGTAGCGTCTTCGGCCGTCTGTACCACTTCACGCGATACGGAAATCAGGGCTTTCTTGTCGACGTGGTGTCTTGTCGCCAGCGCATCCGCCTCTTTCATCTGGCGAACCGCATTCCCGTAACTCTCGCTGGCGTACTGTTCGGCGCCTTCCAACTTGGCAATGCGCACCGCATTGCGTGCTTCAAAGAATTCGAGCGGCAATTTTGCATTCAGGACGACCGGATCGAAGTTATATCCCGTCGGAATATATCCACCGCGGCCGATCAGTTCATACTTCGCATCCACTCGCTCGGTTGTGCCGTTCGTATCTGCACGAACTGCATTCTCGAGTACAACAACGTTGCTCGGCCGCCGCACGGCATAATACGGTTCCGCGGTCACGATCATGGCGAACGCCTGAAGATTCGTGGTTACGTCGAGCTTGCTGCGGTGATTATCGCCCACCAGAACTTCACCAAGGTTGACCGGACGTCCTTCGGGGGAAATCGCCCATAGAATATAGGTGAGGTACTCGTTCCCAAATGTCGTTGGCTTTTGCAGTTCGCCAAATTCCACTTCAACTTCCATGACGCCGCGATTGCTTCGTACGTCGGCTTGGCCGTTCGCGCTGGGCATCAGGTCCGTGCCGCGGAAATCGATCTGCGTATTCGAATGCCGGTGTCCATAGTTCACTGCCGGCGTTGTCCGGCTGATTACGTTGGTCTGGGCCAGTGCGGACGCACCCGCGGCCATCACGAACACTAAAAGTAGCTTTGCAATCTTCACGGGAACTCTCCTTTGTGTATCCAAAACTGTGTAAACCACCAGACACCTACAAGCTGCCTGTTAATCGGTCTTTTCGAGTAGGGACTTTAGCCGCGCCTGCAAGCACGACAAAAATTGGCGCCCTTGGCCCTAAAAGGCGGGTTCGCTTATGTCTCGAAGCGCGTTTGGAAGGTTAATGAGACCGCTCTTAGTATCGGGATTCCTGAACCCAAATACTGTCCGCTAGGGGACATGTTCCAGAAAGCATCATTTACACCCACATCGGGAATACGCGGCATCGGGACAGCGATCGGGAATCAAAGCAAGGTTGAGTCGTTCCACTGCGGTTCAGGGTGGGTTTGAATCTGACGAAATCCTAGCCGCTTTTATACAATCTTAATGACTTTCATGTTCTCCTATTACCCTGAGCCTGCCGCGCTTGTCCCTTTGAAGCGCGCGATGATTCCCTAGGCTCGCTCAGAACCAAAATTGCATCGACCATGCGACTCACGCGCGCCCATCTCGAAATGCGGATGCTGTGGCTGCTACTGGTGTGCCTGTCCGTAGCCCGTTCTGCGTCTGCTCAAGTCTTAGCGCCGAGCACTGAGCCCGACTCGACGCAGGTCGCGCAAAACGCCCAAACCCCAACGCCGGCGGCCCCCGATTCAACCCCCAGCAACCCGGACACGGGCGATTCCAGCGCCGGCGACTCGCTGACGCTTTTCCCGCACTCCGATACCAGCCGCTATTGGATTGCCGGCCAGGCCAACATCATCCTGCAATGGCATCCCGAGTTCAAAGCTAAGTACAGCGGAATAAATAGCTTACGGTCACATGCGGAAAATGCGACGTCTCAGGTCTATACCCTATACCTCGGCTATGAACTGACGTCCACCACCGAAGTTTTCCTCGATGTGGAAAGCGCCGGCGGCCATGGGATCAGCAACGCGCTGGGCCTAGCCGGAGCTACGAATCTTGACGTCGTGCGCAACCCGGCTCTTGGCGCCACTCCGTATCTCGCCCGGTTGATGTTGCGCCAAATTATTCCCCTCAGTAATGAACGAATGGACGCTGATCGTGACAACTTTCATCTCGCCACATCCCTGCCCCTGCGCCGAATCGAGTTCCGCATCGGCAAATTCGGCATCGCCGATTTCCTCGACCTCAACACATACGGCACGGACAGCCACTTGCAGTTCCTGAACTGGACGGTCGACAACAACGGCGCCTACGACTACGCCGCAAACACGCGCGGCTACACCGACGGGGCCATCGTCGAGTATGACGACAGCTGGTGGTCAGTGCGTTTCGTCGAAGCGCTGATGCCGAAGGTGGCCAACGGAGTCCACCTCGACGCCGACATCGCTCATGCGCGTTCCGAAAACCTGGAACTCGAGGCTCGCGGAAAACTCATCGCCCATCGCGACGGCACTGTGCGCGTGCTGAGCTATCTGAATCACGCCAACATGGGCAATTACCGCGAGGCGATCGCCGACTTCCTGGATGGCGAAACTTCCGCGCCGGACATCATCGCAACGCGCCACCAAGGCCGCCACAAATACGGCTTTGGGCTGAATTCCGAGCAGGAAATCACCTCGCAGGTAAGCGTCTTCGGCCGTCTCGGCTGGAGCGATGGCCGCAACGAATCCTTCGCCTATACCGAAGACGATCGCGCGCTCGAGCTGGGCGAGTTCACCAAGGGCGGTCTATGGCATCGGGGGAACGATACAGCGGGCGCCGTCTTCAATATGAACGGCATCGTCGCAGCGCATCAACAATACCTGGCTCTGAGCGGACTTGGCTTCCTGCTCGGAGACGGCGGGCTAACGTACGGTCACGAGAAAATTTTCGAGGGGTTTTACACCGCGCACCTCTGGCGCGGCTTTTTCGCTTCGTTCGACATGCAGCACATCAATAACCCCGGTTACAACAAGGCCCGCGGGCCCGTGACTGTTCCCGCCCTCCGTTTTCATGTGGACTTTTGACGATCCGACAAGGATCGTCATCCGCCATAGCGCATGACCAATGATTGAAAAGGGCCAATGGGAGCAAAAGCGAAGGCGGATTGTCGCGCGTCGCCCCCGCACTCACTTTGCAGGCAGCGTTGGGGTCGTGGTCACTGTCGCAGCCGCGCCCGCGCTAATCAAAAGCACCGGAGCCGCCGGCTTCAGCGCGTCGAGCGCCTCGGGGGGCAGCTTGTCCGCGCGCGCCACAAGCGCCGTTACCTGCCACATATCCTGATCCACCAGCGTAGCCTGGAACCCCGGCATGCCGGTCAGCCGTATCCCGTTTTTCACCTTCCAGTAAGTGACGCCCGCCGGATCGTCCGTCACGCCTCCGTCGGTCGTGAAAAGCTGAGGCGGTGGCGGAAACATTCCCTTTGCTGCCGGCGTAGCGGACTGTTGGGGCAGGCCATGGCAGAACGCGCAGTTCTTCTGATACACGCTCGCGCCGCTGACTAGATCGGCCGTCGTCATACCGGACACGTTGCGATTCGGCGCTTCCTTGTGAATCCGTCCGTACAATCCCGCGCCGGCAAGTATTTTCTCAAACGGCAAGGGAGGATCCGACGCGGCCACCGGGAAGTGGCCACTCACCACGGCAATCCCGAAGAGGACGGGAAGCACCAGCAATCCCACGATCAAGCCGATCAGAAAAGTTTTCATTTTCACTCCCTGGTCTCACTTGGCACTGCATCACTCGAACCGTCTCGCACGGAATATTTCAAGGAGCGAACCAATCCTGAATACCACATGCGCGAGGGTCGCGCCATGCAATTCCCATTTCGAGCTCGCGCGAAAAAATTCCTGATCCCCCGCAGCTCTCTTTACTCTCTCACCTCATTTGCTCGCACGCTTCGGAAAAAATTCTCCAAATTCTGGCTCGTGAAATTCCTCTCTGTTTATGCGCTGAATGTCGACGCGCCGACAGGCATTTTTCTCCGCATGCCATTCGCAAAACTTTTTCCGTCCGCCCAAGAATTTTCTTTAAAATTTTCCCTGCGGANNGATGATTCGCGACTGCATCGCCGAATGCGTGCGCGTCCCGCAAAAATTGCCCCGTCGGAAGAGAAGCTAACACTCATGGATTCAGTTCCATTCTGCGCATGCTCGCAACCGGCCCTACCAATCTCCGATCGATGCCATTGTTGACATACCAACTGGCGATCGATACCATCATTGGGGGTTCTCAAAAT
>PKUY01000292.1 GCA_003131705.1 Acidobacteriota bacterium
CAGCGACAAGCGCGAGTTTCAAGCCAAGCTTATTGGCACGGATGCGAAGAGCGATATCGCCGTCCTCAAAATCGACGCTACTGGCCTGCCAACACTTGCGATCGGTGATTCGTCGAAGCTTCATGTGGGCGATGTGATCTTCGCCATCGGCGATCCCTTCGCGATCGGCGAGACCGCAACCATGGGGATCGTCAGCGCCACGGGTCGTGGAAATCTGGGAATCGAAACGTACGAAGACTTCATTCAGACGGATGCGGCCATCAATCCCGGAAACTCCGGCGGGGCTATGATCGATTTGCATGGCGATTTGATCGGTATCAATACTGCGATTCTCAGTGGAGGCGGTGGCGGAAACCAAGGTGTAGGTTTCGCTATCCCGATCAACATGGCCCGGTCTGTTATGGAGCAGATCGTCGGTCACGGCAAAGTTGTCAGGGGTTACCTTGGATTGTATCCGCAGGATCTTGACACCATGCTGGCGAGGCAGTTTGGCCTCAACCAAGCTGGTGGCGCGCTCGTCAGCGAGATTTCACCGGATGCGCCTGCCGCGCACGCAGGTTTGAAGCGTGGCGACGTCATTCTGGAACTCAACGGCCACCCGG
This sequence comes from Acidobacteriota bacterium, assembly GCA_003131705.1. Lineage (GTDB taxonomy): Bacteria > Acidobacteriota > Terriglobia > Acidiferrales > UBA7541 > Palsa-295. Next base: position 603 of record PKUY01000292.1, read on the forward strand.
TGGACTCGGCACAAGATCTGCGACTTCGTATTTCGCAGACCGCGCCCGGCACCAGCGTCAAGCTGGGAGTCTCGCGTGATGGTAAAATGCAAGACTTCAACGTGACGCTCGGCGAGCTTCCTCCGGACAAAACCGCTCAGGAAGGTCCCGGCGAAAGCAGTGGCGGCGGACTCGAAGGCGTCGACGTGCAGAACCTGAGTGCCGACATCGCGCAGCAACTTCAGTTGCGTCCGGGAACTCGCGGCGTCGTAGTGACGTCGGTTGATCCTGCGAGCGCTGCGGCGGCGGCAGGACTAAGCCGTGGCGACGTCATCCAGGAAGTAAACCATAAACCTGTGACCTCCATCGAAGAGTACAAGCAGGCTCTAGCTGCGACAGGAAAGAAATCAGTCCTGCTGCTTGTGAACCAAGGTGGCGTTTCGCATTTCGTAGCCGTCGAACCGCAGTAAGCGGCTATTAGTGATTGGACCCACCGAACACGGCACCCCAGGCCGTGTTCGGTGGGTCTGTTAAGATCAATTGGCAGGTCTCTTGCATGGTTTACTGGATTTGCGGTCTATTTGGATCCCGTAATATTGGACCATAGTTTTGACGAACGGAATTACAGTCTAGAATGGGCTCAAAACGCCGACGTGATGGCCATCGCAATCAATTGCCATCCACCGGATTGATTCCAAAGTAGGAATGCCGCCGCGGGCGAGGTTCCCAAACTGAGAGTTTTGAGGCCAGTTAGCATGAGCGCGACGCAGCCCCAAGGGGTTGTGTTGTCGCTTTCAACACGACTGGGGGTAGAATGGTACTTAGGTTCTATTCACCCCGGCCTTGCGTTCTAGTACTAAAGAACTAGCGCTACACTTGTGTCGAGGCGCAAATTAGCCGAAAAGGGCATCTGGGGTGAAAAGTTATGGCATCGGTACAAAATCGACCCGTCTTCAAAGAATCGCTCCTGCCGGAAGGTAATCAGCGCTGGGGTTCTTTCAGTGCGGGCCTGGGGCTTGAGTGCGTGGCTCTGGTTGCCCTCGTAGTTCTACCCCTCCTGATGCCTCAAAAGTTCGAAGCGGTTCAACATTACTGGGTTACTCCGCTTGAAGCGCCCGTGATCGAGGCCTGGAAGCCACAACCTCCTCCGAAGCCGGTGATCGTGAAGCGAGAGGTTGTAAAAGAANNATCGAAGTGCCCAAACCAAAGATTTATAATCCGGTCATCACTGCGCCGGTTACAAAGCCGGTAGTGGCGCGAAAGATCCAGGCGCCTGATATGACCGAAGTAGCGAAGGCATTCCCTGATCCCAACCCAACGCTGGGGAGTTCGGCTGTCCCGACTTTAAGAAAGCCGCGAGAATCCGTGCAAACGGGCGGCTTCGGTGATCCGAACGGCGTTCCCACCAACGGGAAAACGGACCGCAATGTGAACATTAACAAACTGGGCGGGTTCGATATGCCCACCGGACCCGGCAGCGGCAACGGTACAGGCGGAGCCAAGGGTGCCAAAGGCGTAATCGCCAGCACGGGGTTTGGCAATGGTGTTGCGGCCGGCAGCCCCGGCGGTGGAAGCCACGGCGGCGTGCAGCAGGGCATTTTTGACCAAAAGGCAGCAGACACTCCGAAAGTCAAACAGACAGCAGCGGTTTCGAATTCCAAGCCGGTCGAAATTCTGTCGGTGCCGAAGCCGGTTTATTCTGACGAGGCCCGCAAGAAGAAAATCGAGGGAGACGTACTTGTGCAGGTTGTTTTCACGGCGTCGGGCGAAGTGAAGGTGCTCCGCATCATACGCGGGCTGGGTTACGGTTTGGACGAATCAGCGGAAGCTGCAGCCCGCCAGATTCGCTTTCGCCCGGCGCTGCAAGATGGGCAGCCGGTCGATTTTCCGACGACCGCACGCATCACATTCGAATTGGCGTACTGATTTGAAAAGGGGAGAAGCAATGCGCACGCTGAAAAATGTTTCGCTGTCTGTGATTCTGATGGGGGCGCTCGCAGGTGTCGCCGGAGCGCAAACGCAAACGGCTGATCAGACTCAGCCTCAAGCTGGTAATTCGTTGGCGAACCCGATCACTACGGTGAATCAGGCCATCGATCGTATCATCGCGCGCGAGCATGATGAAAATGCCACCATCCGGCGTTATAACCCGATCATCGAAACCTATATTCAAGACATGAAGGCCGATAAGGACATGGGCGCCGTTCCCGTGCGCGACCATTACTTCCTTGGTCAGGCCAACCTTTCTAAGGGTGTGGTGGACACCTCGATGCTCTCGAAGAAAAAGGGCAAACTCGACGCGTTCAATCCCCTCTCGCACATCTCGGGATTTTTTGAGTCCCGCTATGTCCCCGAGGGCTTCCTCCAGATGATTTATCTGGATACGAACGGGTTCGACCGCCAGCACTATCAGTTCGACTACGTCGGCAGGGAATTCCTCGGCGAAGTCCGCTGCCTGGTATTTGACCTCACCCCGCTTCCGAAGTCGGGGAAGGGCCGATTCAAAGGCCGCATTTGGGCGGAAGACCAGGGCTACACAATCGTTCGCTTCAACGGCGTTTACACTCCGCTGTCCGGAATCAATGGCTTCAACCTGCACTTCGATAGCTGGCGCTTGAACGTGCAGCAGGGACTTTGGCTGCCCTCTTTTGTTTTCAGCCAGGAATCGGATTTGAAGGACTTTCTTGGCAACCACGTGCGCTTCAAATCCCAGACCCGCCTGTGGGGTTACGATC
>PKUY01000418.1 GCA_003131705.1 Acidobacteriota bacterium
CAACCTTCGGCCCAACAATTTCAGCGTCGCGAATCGCAAAATTGCCCAGCGAGAAATCATTCGCGAGAGCGCTGAGAACGCCGGGAGTGACGCCGTCCACGTTCTTAAGTTCATCGAAACTGGTGATGACGCCGCTGTGATCGGTGTCGCGCGCGGAGGCGAGCCGGGAGGCGAGTTGATTGTAGCGATCTCCAGCGTTGGTGCCGACCGCAAGCGGATCCCGTTGGGTGAGCTCGGTAGCAAGTCCCGATTGCGTAATTGAGTTGAAGTCTGGTTTGCCGGATTTATCGGTGCCAAAAGTGGCGTAGAGGACATCTAGGATTTTCTGTTTGCCTGCATCCAGCGACTCCTCACCCTGGCTCTGTTCCAGACCGATCACCACGTCATTTTGTGAACCAATATTTCGGGAGTCGCTGATGCCCTGGATCGTGCTGTTCGGCAAACCGGCTTGCGCGAGTCCCTTGCGAATTTGGTCGATGGGCGGCTTGCCGGCAAAGCGAACATAGACGAGCGTGCCACCGCGGAAGTCAATCCCGTAAAGCGTTCCGTGATTCGACACCACGGTTCTGTAGATGGAGACCCATCCGATGGCCAGCAGGAACAGGGACAGAGCGACAAAGTACTTCGCCTTCCCTACCCAATCAACATTTACGTTGTGGAAAATCTCCATGCCTAATCCCACCCGTCCAATTTGACACCGCTTGCGTTACTTTGTGCCCGGTGACTGCGCTCCTAATTCTAGCTAGTTCTAGTACGAGCACTAAATGCTCAGTCGACCCTGCCTATCCATCCGCGAAACGTGAAAGTCAAAAATTGCTCGCGACACGTAAATCGACGTGAACACATTGGCGAGCAACCCGATAACCAAGGTGACCGCGAAGCCTCGCACGGGGCCTGTGCCGAAAAGAAATAGAAACACAGCAGATACGATCGTCGTGACGTGCGTGTCGATAATCGTCAGGAACGCCCGGTCGAAACCAATGTCCACAGCCGGGGCTGGGGCCTTCCCATTGCGTAATTCTTCTCGGATGCGCTCGAACACCAGAACGTTGGAATCGACGCCCATACCAATGGTCAAAATCACGCCAGCGATACCCGGAAGCGTGAGCACGGCTCCCACGTATGCCATGAAAGCAACCAAGATCATCAAGTTCAGCACCAAGGCCACAACAGCATTGACACCGCTCAGACGATAATAGAATACGAGAAAAATCATCACGACAATTATGCTGCCGAGCGAAGCTCGCACGCCTTCGCGAATCGAATCCGCGCCGAGTGAAGGTCCGACGGTGCGCTCCTCGAGATACTTGATCGAAGCCGGCAGCGCGCCGGCCCGAAGCACAAGCGCCAAGTCCTTGGCTGAATCCTCGCTGAAGTTCCCCGAAATCTGTCCGTTGTCTTCGATGCGCCCTCGAATCACCGGAGCGGTGTACACGTGATGATCGAGAACGATGGCCATTGCTTTACCGATGTTGTTTTGGGTGAAAGGGCCAAAACGCGCTGCGGCAGCCGTCGATAAGTGGAAATTTATTTCGAATTGGCCGGGATACTCGGTGCTGGGTTGCGGCGTCGCTCCTACAAGATCTTGTCCGGTAACGATGGGAGCGCGGTCAAGGACATAGAAAACCTGTTGTGGCGGCCCCGAGCTCGACGTGCTGTCCGACCTGCCGGGAACAATCTCCGTTCCGGGAGGAAGAACTCCGCCGTGAGCAGCGAGTGCGGCGTTCTCGGAGGGATACGTCTGCGAATCAGCGACGAGCGTGAGCGCCAACTGCCCGCCAGCCTGAATCACCGACTTTGCGCGAGTTGGGTCGCCTTCTCCGGGAAGTTGGACCAGAATCTCGTCGTCGCTGCGACCGGTAAAAGCAACCGTGGGTTCGGTGAGGCCGAGTGCGTTAATGCGACGCGTGATGGTTTCGAGCGATTGCTCCATCGTCTGGGTACGCAGATCTGCGATCACGGAAGGCTTGATGGCGAGCAGGTAGCCGTTCGTTTCGCCCGCGGCGGGAGCTGTGCTCCAATCCGTGAACTGATTGTTGACGAGATCGCGAAACTCGCCTGACGTCACCGGATCCACGCCGCGCACGAGAATGTGCGTATCATCGACGCGCCGGATTTCGCTGAAGCCAATATTTTTGTCGTGAAGCTGTTTGGTGAGCTGATCGATCGTTTGGTCGCAACGCTGGCCGATGGCTTCTTCGATCTGCACCTGCAAGACAAGGTGACTGCCGCCTTTGAGATCGAGACCGAGCTGAATGCGATTCGCCAGATTGTCCTTCACCTGCGCCCACGAGGTCGGAAAAACGGGCAGTCCGATGACGCCATAAATACAAACGAGCACGACAATCAGGATTAAAACGAACTTCCACTTGAGCTGGGGATTCATGCGGGCTGTCTAGCTCTCCTTGCTTTCAGCCTGCAGTCCTGCAATAGCGCCGCGTGAGATTTTGATTTTGACCTGCTCTGCAATGCGGAGTTGGATGGCATCGTCTTCAAGGCCGACAATCGTGCCGTATATACCACCGTTTGTCACGACCTTGTCGCCATTCTTCAGGTTCTTTAGCATCTCAGTGGCCTTTTTTTGGCGGCGCTGGGCGGGCATGATCATCAGGAAATAAAAGATAGCCACAATTAGGATGATGGGGAGAAGGCCGCCCACTAAACTGGGACCGGACGGAGAGGAAGCCTGTAGCGCCGAAAGCGCTGGTACAGTGATGCTAAATATTGCGATCATTTCGCCTTTTCCGAATCGTAAAGACCTGCCGAGGCCGGCAGGATATGAGAGCCATTCCCCGAAGATACTGCCCTGCCCTTGCCCGCACCCAGCGCTCGCTTGGGCTGGCCTACTTAAGGCGCGCCTGAAGGTCAGAGCGAAACTTTTCGAGCTTCCCAAAACGGATAGCCTCGCGAATTTTGCGCATCATGTCAAGGTAAAAGTAAAGGTTGTGGTGGGTGTTCAAAATAATCGAGAGAAATTCTCCTGTGGAATAGAGATGCCGCAAGTAGGAACGCGTATACCGCTGGCAGACTGCGCACTGGCAATCTTCGTCAATCGGACGCGGGTCGGCAGCATATTGCGCATTGCGTATGAGGAGGCGGCCGTGCGACGTGAAAAGGCAGCCATGACGCGCGCTGCGCGTGGGAAGGACGCAGTCCATCATGTCCACGCCGAGGCCAACATAGTCGAGTATTTGTTCGGGCTTGCCCACTCCCATCAGGTAACGTGGGCGATTTTCCGGAAGGCGAGACGCCGCGATCTGCGTCATTTCGTAGGTGACAGCATGGGATTCACCAACCGCGAGACCTCCGATCGCATAGCCACGAAAATCGAGTTCGACAAGCGCATCCGCATTCTCGCGGCGCAGTGCGGTGTGCGTTCCGCCCTGGACGATGGCGAAAACCATCTGCCGCTCGCCGTCTCCGTGTCGCGCGAAATAATCCCGTGATCGCCGGGCCCAATTAAGCGTTCGCGCGGCAGCCTCTCGCGCGCGCGATTCCGCGGCCGGCGCTTCGATGCATTCATCCAGTACCATGGCAATGTCGGCGCCAAGCGCGATCTGAACCTCCAGCGATTTCTCGGGAGAAAGAAAATGTTCAGAGCCATCCAGGTGAGAGCGGAAGGTGACGCCTTCGTCCGTTACTTTCCGCAGTTCGCTCAGGCTGAATACCTGGAAGCCGCCGGAATCGGTGAGAATCGGGCGTGGCCACGACATGAACTGGTGAAGGCCGCCCATTCTTCGGATCAATTCGTGGCCGGGACGCAGATAGAGATGGTATGTGTTGGCGAGGATTACTTGAGCGTCGAGATCTTCGAGATCCTGCTGTGTCTGGCCTTTTACCGTGGCTGCGGTGCCAACCGGCATGAACGCCGGCGTCTCGATCACGCCGTGGGGCGTGGTGAGACGCCCCAAGCGCGCACCGGTCGGATCGGTCGCCAGAACCTCGAAATGAAAACCCATTTCGAGAAATTGTATCAGGAGAAAGCAGCAGTGATACCGACCTTCGCTACGACATACAGCAGCCAAGTAACAAAAATTGAGATGAACGCCTTCCCGAAAGAGAGTTTTTTCGGGGCCGCCGCGCTATAGCCAATCGCCATGAGGATCATGGTCCAGAAAGAGAAGACATCCAGAGCGCCAAGCAGGGCAACCATCCACTTTGGGGAATCGTTCGAAAGGAACGCGCCCGCGTTCGACGCTATCAGATTCTGCAAATCCACCGTCGACGGATCTTTGAGAGCTATAACCAAGATCCCCAGCACTCCAGAAATCAGACCGGTCATTAAGGCATGAGACACAATTCCCATGGAAGTGGAGAAGTTGAGCTTCGTGCCGAGCGCGAGGTTGAATATCCCCAGGAATATTGCGGCCAGGAATACAACCACAATAGCCGGGCCCAAGATTGCTTCCGCATAGGCTACCGGCGGCGCGTATTTGAGTTGCGCGGCCAATGTTTGCTGTTGTCGCTCGGGGGATGCCTGCTGAAATTGGGAAGAGTTCTCGTTCTGGCGCTGGAAGAAGCCTGGCCATCCGCCGCGATGCGAAAAGAGTCCCACGACGCCGAGCGCGATCAGGCTCAGCAGCACCACAGGCAAAAACCAGTTCGGGCGGCGGGCGATCGATTCGAAGGTAGGTCTGGGGTTAAAGAGTGCGCCGAATATCCGGCCGACTGCATGAACAGATTCTGGCGCTTCCGCGGTCTGGGTGGTTGAGCTGGCCATTGATTCTCTCCTCTGCGATTGGATGGGCCCGGTTCTATCAGTGTTTACGCGCCGAAGGATAAAAAGTTACAGCGCGAACGGGGCCTATCGCTTCAGGATACGCGTGACATTTGGGGAGACGAGTTCGTAGCGGATGTTGCGCCAGCGGATGCGTTTCGTCAAGAGTGAGCTAACGAAATTCCATGTGAAGAGAAACGGAACGATCGGGGCAAGCGCGATCCAAACCCAGCTCCATTGGTTCAGCTGAGCTTTCCACTCCGGCAGCATTTCGTTTACGGCGATCGTACGAAGGGCGCCCTTCAGCGCGGCGACGAGAATTACTACGAACGCCATGAGAGCCAGGTGGACCCAGGGATCGCCGCTGGGAATCGTAATCAAGATCAGGAACGCCGCATAGATCATGGTCAGTGAATAGCTGACATGTGCGGCTGCGCCCATCAGCCATCGGCGAGAAGCGTACACACGCGTGATCAGAATTTGACGGTTGGTAAATTCCAACAGACTCGACATCGTCCAGGGATGCGGGGTCGCAGCGAGGCATTCAGGGCAGAAGATGATCGGCTTGCCGGCTTCCTGCAGAGCACGTGTGAGGGCGAAATCATCGCTCACGGCGCCTAGCCACGCTTCCAGAACTCTTGCATCGTCGAAGGTTTTGACCCGAATTGCCGTGCCTCCGCCCCAGCAGAAATTTTCGCGGGGACGGCTGAGTAATGTGGCTATGGAAGCATTCCAGGCTGATGCGAGAGCGCTCGCAAATCCGCCCGCGCCGACCGCGCGGCTGGGAATCACCCATCGATAAGCAGTCGTCGCGCCGATGCGCGCGTCCTGCAACGGAGCCGCCAGCTTTGTGAGCCAACCGCGCGGCAAGCGGACGTCGGAGTCAACGAATACGAGAAGTTCGAATTTATCCGGCAGCGCCTCTACAGCTTTGCGGAGATTTTGAACTTTTTCGCCGCAATCTTCCGGCGGGCCGGCAATCACGATATGCACGGGGCGCTCGGTGGCCGCTTTGACGCGCTCAACAATCTTGAGCGCGGGGTCAAGGCTGGTGGCGAGCGAAAAATAGATCTCGTACTGGGGATAGTCAAGCCGCGTAAGTGCCGTAAGATTTTCCTCAAGCCCTGGCTCGTTGCCCTTGCAGGGGCAAATCACGGCAGCGACCGGAGCGTAAAATCCCGCATGCGACGCGAGGCGCCCGCGCACCATGCGGAACCATTCGAAGCCGTCCCACAGCGAGTACAGACCGAGAGCGATCTGCAAGATGACCAGAATGTAGAAGATATCCAACACAGTGGCGAGAATAGCAAAATCAGGTCGGGAGTGGGATTTCTGCCCAGGTTGACTTGCCAAATACGCACGGTTAGAATCCCGGCAATTCGCAGAGCCTTGCCAGCGCATCATTATCTCAGGGAGAAGCCATGTCCACTCTCGCGCAACAACCCCTCGATGAAACGAAGCTGCATGAATTCGTAATGAAAGCCGTCGGTGAAATGGGAGCCGCGATGAATGCAGCTTTGATCGTCGTGGGCGACAAACTCGGACTTTACAAAGCAATGGCCGGCGCGGGACAGATGACTTCGGTAGAGGTCGCCGCGAAAACCAAGACGACGGAGCGGTACGTACGCGAATGGCTGGCGGCGCAGGCTGCGGGCGGATTTGTTACTTATGACGCGGCGACCGGGAAATATACGCTTCCGCCCGAGCAAGCTATGGCGCTCGCGAATGAACAGAGCCCTGTTTTTCTCCCGGGCTTTTTCGAAGTGGTAGGCGCGTGTATGAGAGATGAGCCGAAAATTACGGATGCTTTTCGCACCGGAAAGGGTATGGGTTGGCACGAGCATGACCACGCGCTTTTTTCGGGGACCGAACGCTTCTTCCGTCCCAACTATCGCGCACATTTGATCGATGAATGGATTCCAGCGCTAGGCGACACAACCGCCAAACTTCAGGCCGGAGCACGCGTCGCCGATGTTGGTTGCGGCTTGGGAACTTCGACAATTCTAATGGCCGAAGCTTATCCGAAATCAAGTTTCGTGGGGTTCGACTACCATCCAAAGTCCATCGAGATGGCCAGAGAAGCTGCAGAGAAAGCGGGCGTTGCCGACCGGGTAAAATTCGACATTGCGAAAGCGAAGGATTATCCGGGCAAGGGCTACGACCTCGTTGCGTTCTTTGATTGCCTGCACGATATGGGCGACCCGGAAGGCGCGGCGCGACATGTGCTAGGAACGCTCGACGCAAATGGAGCGTGGATGATCGTGGAGCCTTTTGCGCACGATAAATTGGAGGACAATTTGAATCCGATCGGGCGAGTTTATTACGCGGCATCCACGATGTTGTGCACTCCGGCGTCCCTTTCACAGGAAGTAGGCCTAGGGCTCGGGGCGCAAGCAGGCGAGGAGCGCCTTAGGAAAATCTTGAACTCGGCGGGATTCAAGCGCGTTCGGCGCGCCGCGCAAACACCTTTCAATATGGTTTTGGAGGCCCGACAGTAGAATTCAGAAGCGAGCTTGGGCTAGTTCGCGCGGCGGCGAGAAAAAACCCTTCGCAGCACGCGGTCGGCGGCCGCATTCAACTCGAGCTGAAATTTTCCAGCGGCGCGGCGGGCCTGTTCCATCAGCGACGGGTCCAGCAGCAAGGCGACGCGATCGACGAACGGTCCCGACGCGGGGGCGCGCGCAACACGCCTAGCCGGGCGCCTGGGCTCGCGGGCGGTAAGCTTCTCATATAATTCCAGATCGCGCCAAAATTCCTGAGCATCGTCGTCGCTCCAATCGAGAGACTGTCCGAGGGCCACGAAGAACTCCTCGCGAAAAAGGTCGAGAAAAGGGATCGCCAGTTCCAAGCTCGCTGTCTTCCGCTTTGGCTTCGACCGGGCGGATTTCCTTCCCTTCAGCCCTTTCCTCTTTTTTTGCGGATGCTTGGAGGCTCGGACAGTGACGCTCACCTTCAGTCGAGATGGCAGTGCCGTTTCGATCCTCAAGACTGTAGCGAGAATCGATTCGCGNNCGAATCATCTGAAGCTGTTCGCGGTAGAAAACCGGTTGGTCGGCGCGGCCGGGCCTGCGATGCTCTGCGGCATAAAGGTCGAGGAAGCGCGGAACCATTTCGTTGCGATCGAGCGTTGCAAGCAGCACTCCAACAGCTTCCCGCGCGCGCACGACGAGTTCTCTGGGGCGATAGGGCATGGACGGTCCCGCGGCGAGAACGACGCTCGACGAGGCTATCCACTAGGTACGCGAATGCGTCGACCGCTGCAACAAGAAAGGTTTTCGTCCGCCCAATAGGCATAGGCGGAGCGGTCA
>PKUY01000132.1 GCA_003131705.1 Acidobacteriota bacterium
CCAGGCTGCGCTACGCCCCGACCGTGAGCCTACATCGTACAACAGTTTGCGCCGGATCGCTCGGGGGCTATGCATCGCGGCCCATCTTTCCGCTCGTGCTTATGTGTCCCTTTCGGCATTTGGGGGCCGGGGGATTAGCCGCGCGCCATCGGAAACGCGACGTCCGTTAATCGCATCTTAGTATATTGAGCATTGGAGCTGGCGGCTATTGCGGGATCTTCGCCGCNNCGGCTCGCTCCGGCGAAACGCCGAATCATATGTTTCTGTTTGCAGATGGCCAAGGCCTGGTGCAAAATAACTCTGCTATGGTGGCCGGATATGTTTTCTAGAGGCTGCGGTCAAAAATATCAAGCCGTGCGCAATCGATAATTTGCAGGCAAACAGGAGGATCGATGCTGGACAAGTTCAAGCGCGTGTCATCTATCAGTTCCGTGGCTCTAGCAGGTGCGATCGCTTTTGCACTTCTTGGCTTTGCGTCAAACGCACGCGCTAACAAAGCCGACGATGATGCGGCAGCGCAAACGTTCAAAGCGAATTGTATTGTCTGCCATGGTGCGGACGGCTTGGGGACTTCAACGGGGAAGAGCCTGAAGGTAGCGGATCTCCATTCCGATGCGGTGCAGAAAATGGCCAAAGCGGACCTGGTTGCGATTGTCTCCGACGGCAAGAACAACATGCCCCCATTCAAGAACACCTTGAGCAAGGACCAGATCGAAGGCCTCGTCGCCTACGTGAAGGCCACGTTCGGCAAGAAGAAATAAACCGCTTCCTGCAACACTGCCGAGCAGATGGGCTGGCTAGGATTAATCCAGCCCAGCTGCTACCCGGCGTTTGACACCTGCGGCGCCGCTATTCCTCCGCACCATCGCTCCGCCTCGTTACCCCGTCTCTGCTTTTAGCCCCCAGTTGTAATCGAGGACGCGACGCATGCCTTCNNACTACGAGGTGGCCGTCATCCGGGAAATCGTAAAAATGGCCGGGATGAACCAGGACGGAATGCTCCTTGAGTAATTTGATGGCGAGATCTTCGTCCGACTGCACGGCGGGTACGCGAAGGACTGCGTACCATCCGCCCTCGATTTNNGAGGCGCGAAACCGATTTCTGACTCGAGAGCGCGTCATCCAATTGGCGCAGATTCGCTTCGATTCGCGCCATGATTTGTGGCTGCATTGCGTGGCGCTGGGCGAGCAGCGCTGACAAAGCGTATTGCGCAGGCGCGCTTAGCGAGAGATATGTATCGGCGATCATTTCGAGGCGAGCGATCGCATCGCGTACAAGCGTGTCCGGTCCGCTGGCCGCGAGCCATCCCACCTTCATTTGCGGCAGCGCAGAGATTTTACTAAGGCCGCTCAGCACGAAAGTGAGCGTCCGATTGTTGGACACGAAACTTCCATGCCGCTTCTTGTGCGCGGATGTCGCGCGCATTTCGTAGTCGAGGAACACTTCGTCGACAACCAGCGCGAGATCGTGTTCGGCGCAGATTGTGTTCAACTGTTCGGCTTCGGCGGTGCTGACAAAATGTCCCGTCGGATTATTCGGATGGACCAACAAAATCGCGCGGGTTCGCGCGCTGATGGTTTTCTTTAGGGCAGGGAAGTCGATTTGCCAGCCGTGGTCGTACACGAGACGAAACGGACGAAGTGCGACGTCCTGAATCGAGGCCAGAAAATCGAATAGCGGATAGCTTGGATGCGCGATCAGGATTTCATCGCCCGGCTCGCACAGCAAACGGAAGAGAAAAGAGTACGCTTCGCTCGTGCCGGTGGTCAGAATCACGCACTCGGGATCGAGGCGCGTTCCCGGCTGCTTTTGCTCGTAGTATTCGATGACTGAGGCGCGGGCTTGCGGCAATCCCTTGGGCTCGGGGTCGTATTGCAGAGCCGCGGGATTGTTTAAGGCCGCGAGGATGGCGGCATCGTCGTACTGAAATCCGCACGCGGTCGGATTGGAAACGGTGAGGTCCCAAATCGCCTTGCCGCTTTGCCGATGGTTGCGCAAAGCGCGCGTGTACGCGTTTTCTTCGAGCTTCCAATTCGTGCGGTTTGAAAACATAGATCGCTTTCCGCGTTCGAACTAACGTTGGAGGAAATGACTGTCTCCCGCGCGGCAAGAATCATATAAGTAACCAGAGCGGTGCCAATTCATTTTGCCTTTGCGTACGTGATGTCGACGCGGCCAATTCACAGCGTGAGGACTAGATCACTCGCTCGTGAACGTATCCCGCGGCATCGAGCGCGACTTTGAGATCGGCGATATGATCGGGCCCGCGCGTCTCCATGGTGATATCGATCGACGTATCGCCNNGGCTTTCTGCTCCGCGATGACCCTCGCGAGCTTTTCGAGGGCGCCCGGATGGTCAGGCAAGTTGATGCGCAGTCGCACGAGGCGGCCGTCTTTCACCAACCCGCGCTCAATGATGCGCGAGAGCAGTGATACATCTATGTTTCCGCCGCCGATGAAGACTCCCACTCGCTTGCCGGTCAGGCCGATTTTATGCTGCAGGACGGCGGCGGTGGCGACGGC
>PKUY01000400.1 GCA_003131705.1 Acidobacteriota bacterium
AAGTCGGGCATCAATGCTCCGGCGCGAAAGTAAATGGCGAGATGGTCCCTCTGCGCCATCCCCTTGCAAACGGCGACGTAGTGGAGGTGATCACCCAGAAAGGTCACGCACCTTCGCGCGACTGGCTCTCCTTCATTCATACGTCGCGCGCGCGCAGCAAGATTCGCCAGTGGATCAATTTGCACGAACGCGAGGAAGCCACCGACGTTGGGCGCCGCCTGCTGGAAAAAGAAGCGCGCCACGCTGGCCTTAGCCTCAAGAAAATTCCCCACGACGAGTGGCAGCGCGTCGCTTCCGAATATGGCTGTTCGCGCATAGAGGATCTCTACGCCGATCTGGGGTACGGAAAATGGTCCGCTCGTCAGGTGCTCGCCAAGGCCACGGGCCAGCCTCTATCCGGCACAGCCGAGGAACACCAACCCAAAGTCGCGCCGACCGCTAAGCGCATGCTCGGAATGGACGACGCCACAATTGTCGTCCGTGGGCATGACGATCTGATGGTCTACCGCTCCAAATGCTGCAATCCGATTCCCTACGACGACATCATTGGCTACGTAACACGCGGCCGCGGCATCGCCGTCCACAGCAAGACTTGTCCGAATGTGGAGAATTTACTGTACGAAGCGGATCGGCGCATTGCCGTCGAATGGGCCGGCTCGACCCAGGCCGACTTCCCAGTGCGCTTGCGCATCATCACCGAAGATCGTCCGGGAATGCTTGCGGCCATCACGAACATCATTAGCGACACCGGGGCGAATATCCGCACTTTTGAAAGCGGCGGCGACGATAATATTCGCGCCCGCATTGAGGTTGCTCTCGACGTCCGTGATCGCAAACAGCTCGAGCACATTGTCGCTGGCATCCGGCGTATCCCCGGCGTGTTCGACATCGAGCGCGTTTACAATGTCTAGCACCGGTGTGATGTTGCCGCCTAAGTAATCCGTCTGCGACGCGCCATCCTGCTTGGCCGCCCGGCGCGTACAATAAATTCATGGGGAACATCCTGGCACGCCGTTTGGCAAACGGATTGACCCGATTCGCGCTCCGAGAAAAGTCCGTTGCGCCTTTTCTCCTGCTTGTCGCGCTGGTTTTATTCGTTGCAGGTTGTCATCGCGTCGAGCCCGTGGATACGAAGCCGCTCGATAGCGTTGGCATGAGCTACGATGCTATCCACGAGCTGCAATCGTTGCAGATCAGCACTGCGGAAGTAGCGTCGGCTGCGACAGCTCGCCAGAGCGGCTTTTCCGACGCAAATTGCATCGATGTCTTTAAGACATATCGTGGTCGCAACCAGCCATTCACTGCAGGCGACGCTGTAGCGGGTTTGGTGCGCGTGGGCGTAAGCGAAGACACCGTCCTCGAGCTTGCAAAGCTGAACCAGTTGGGCCTCGGTGCAGGAGAGCTTCAGGCTATCAAGCTCGCCGGCTTGTCCGATGGGGTCATCCTCGAAGTCGCCCGCCACCGCTCCGAAGGTAAGCCGGTGCTCGCGGGCGCGTCTCTCGCGGCGCTCCGAAATGCCGGCGTTCGCGAATCTACCCTGCTTGAGTTGGCGCGGCGTGGTGTTCCCGATTCGCAAGCGGACGATATTGTTGCGATGCGCAGGCATGGCGCGAGCGACGCCCAAATTCTGAATCGCTTCACGGGTTCCTAACAAGGCCGCGCCTTGTAAGAACTGCGTCTCCCAGTTTCCCCCGGATGTGAAGACTCCGCCGATGCTGTTATTCCGTTTTCGGCCTTTTACCTGCCGTACCGTGCGGTAGAATCTTTGCATCTTGCACTGCACCATTCCGCGCCCGCTCGCTGCCGCGCTCGTCGTGTGTATCGCGCTGTGTGCGTCCGCTTGCGCCATCCCGCTATCCCCTGGATATCGCATTCTCAAGGAATCGGTCGAAGTCCGCTTCGTTCCTGGCCGGGCTCCAGAGGTGCGGATTCGCGTTCAATATAGCATTCAAAACTCCGGCAATAGCGATCTGACATTCTTGGACGTCGTATTTCCCGAAGAGCGATCCTTCGGCCGTAAAAATCTTCGTGTCGAACTGGACGGCCACGAAACAGCAGCCGTGAAGTTGCCGGCGGAGTATCAACAGGAGCAGCCGAACGCACTCCGCATCGCGCTCGATTCTCCGTGGGCTCGCAAACAAACCCGGGAAATCTCCGTCGACTAGTCATTCGTTGCGCCTGAAAACTCAGGTGCTGCAATCACGCTCGACGNNGAAACATTTGCTGGCACCGTATCCGAGTCCGCCGGATGTCTTGGGCTACACCGTTCGCGTGCCCTTTGATTTTCTGGTTCTGGCGCGGGGCGCTCCGAAAGGCAAAAAAAAGGACGGCGACGAAATCGAATACCGCTTCCAGCTCGGCAAAGGAGATCTCGCGCCCTACGTTGTTGCCGGCCGTTACGTCGCGTCGCCAACGGAAAAGCGTTTCTCTGTGTTCTGGACAATGCAGGCGCTGAAGGATGATCCCGGACCGGCGGCCGCGCAGATCACGGCGGCTTGGAGTACGCTCGGNNTCATATCGTCGAATCGGCAAGTTTGCGCGGGCATTTCTCCGGGGAGCAGGGGCCCGTTGCGGCGGCCTTTCCGGGAGGCGCGGTTGTGAATTCCGCGGCATTCGAGCTTGGAACCGGCAACGCGCAATTCCTCGAAATTGTGACACACGCGCTCGCGCACAATTGGTTCGGCGATGAAATATATCCGGTGCCCGACGCGGCCCTGGGCATCGGCGAGGGGCTCCCGGAATATGCCACGATTGTAATCGACGAAGCCCGCAATGGTCCGGCTGCACGCAACGCGCGCGTCCTGCAATATCTGCGGCGATATGACGAAGCCCGGAACAACGCGAACGAAACGCCCCTTGGCATCACCATGCTGACCGACCCCGCCGCGCAGCGCCGGATTGCGCTGGCCAAGGCGCCACTATTTTTCATCGCACTCGAAGACGTTTGCGGCGAGACCCAAATGCGAAGTGGGCTCGCGCATCTGGTAGCCGTTTCGCGCGGCCAGGAAGTGAGTTACGACAGCCTGCGGTCATCGCTCGAGCAATCGTCTAACAGGAACCTCGCCAAGATGTTTCGCGTTTGGCTCAACGAGAAGGGGATACCCCAGGATTTTCGCGACCGGTATCCGCTCGCTGCACCCGGCCCGGAAACCGGCGAGTAAAATGAGTGCTCGAGCAGTNNGGAGCAGTTTCGGCCGAATGGATTGTTCTCGGCCCGTTTGCATGGTCGTTCGCCGCGCATGTAAGTTCGATTTGTTAAGTTCAGATGCCATGGAGGCAGCGTGAAAGAGATCATCTCGACTGAAAAAGGGCCGAAAGCAATCGGACCGTATTCGCAGGCGGTCAAAGCCAAGGGATTTATTTTTACTGCAGGCCAGATCTCGCTCGACCCCGCTACCGGGCAAATCGTGGAGGGCGATGTCGCGCAACAGACCGCCCGCGTTCTCGACAATCTGAAAGCGATTCTCGAAGCCGGGGGATCGTCACTCGACCAGGCGGTGAAGGCAACAGTCTACTTGAAAGACATGAACGATTTTGCCGCGATGAATGAAGTCTACGGCCGCTACTTTGCGAAAAACCCGCCATCGCGCTCGACCGTGGAAGCGGCGCGTCTCCCGCGCGATGTGCGGGTCGAAATCGATGTGATCGCGGTCGTCTAGTTGAGATCTTAGCCAAGGAAAAGAGAGCTGCCTTTTCCGCAAGCGAGGCGGCATGGTAGGAAGCATGTCCGCTGATCTCGTCCGCCGGAAATGACTGGCCAAAACGCGAGGAAACATGGAAAACACGCCACGCAAGGCGCAACGGGGAATCTTGAAGCGGGGCGGCCAGCTAGGGTGTTTGGTGGTTCTGATGCTGTTGACTGGCGTTCAGGTGCCGGCGCAATCGGGATCCCCAGCAGAATCGGATGCCGATCGACGGGCGGAAGCGATCCTCGCCAAAATGACCATCGAGCAGAAGATTGATCTCTTAGGCGGCACAGACGGTTTTTTTGTGCGCGCGATGCCTGACTTGGGAGTGCCGCGCCTGCGCATGGCCGACGGCCCGATGGGCGTGCGCAATTCTGGCCCAGCGACCGCGGCCGGGGGCATTAATCTAGCGGCGACCTGGGACTCTGCGCTCGCCAAACGCGTGGGCACGCAGATAGGACGCGACGCGCGCGCCAAGGGTGTTCATTTTCTTCTCGGGCCAGGCCTCAACATTTATCGCTCTCCGATGAACGGTCGGAACTTCGAATATTTCGGCGAGGATCCCTTTCTCTCTTCCCGCATAGCGGTCGGTTATATCGATGGAGTGCAGAGCCAGGGCGTTAGTGCTACGGCCAAGCACTTTATGGCTAACAATTCGGAATTCGACCGGCACAACACGGACTCGATTATCGACGAGCGCACCATGCGGGAGATCTATCTTCCGGCGTTCGAGGCCGCCGTAAAGGACGCGCACGTCGGCGCCGTGATGAACTCCTACAATCAGGTGAACGGGATTCACCTGACTCAGAACCAGTTGCTCAACAACGATATTCTCAAGAAAGGGTGGGGCTTTGACGGCGTTCTGATGTCGGATTGGTATTCAACCTACGATGGCGTTGCCGCAGCGAACAGCGGGCTTGATCTGGAAATGCCCAGTGGAATGTTTATGAACCGCGAAACGCTTGTCCCCGCGGTACGTGATGGCAGAGTGTCGGTTTCAATGATTGACGACAAAGTGCGCCGCATTCTGCGGCTTGCCGTTAGGTCGCATTGGCTGGATCGGGATCAGACGGATCTCTCCATTGCGCGTTACAACCTGGAAGGCCGTCAATCCGCTCTCGACGCCGCACGGGAAGGTATTGTGCTGTTGNNAACGATGCGAGCTTTCTCCCGTTGGACAAGCACACGATCAAATCGGTGGCTGTGATCGGGCCCGACTCCTATCCAGCCGTGCCCGTCGGAGGCGGCAGTGCGGGCGTGCGTCCGTTTGCCGCCGTCAGCTTTCTCGAAGGCATCGCGAACGAACTAGGGCCTGCGGTGCGCACGTACTACCACCGTGGAATTCCGGCGCTGAATGATTTGGCGCAGAACACGAATTTTTCAACCGCCGAGTTGGGGGACAGCCCCGGCCTAGCCGCGGAGTATTTCTCGAACGAAAGCATGGAGGGTGAGCCGATACTCCGTCGCGATGAGATGCACGTGAACTTCGGTGCCGTTTTCGGCGCGGAGTTGGGCTACAGCGGGGCCATATATCCGGGCGGCGCCGGATCAGCCCGCTGGGCGGGTTACTACACTGCTTCAACCGCAGCGGCCTATGATTTCTTCGTGCAATCCACCGGTGAAGCTGGCGGCTACTACCGGTTGTATGTTGACGGCAAGTTGGCGCTTGACGATTGGAGTATCGCGAGAGCTCTGGTGGATTCCGCTGCCATCACGCTCACTGCCGGGCCGCACAAGGTCGTCCTCGAGCATCGCGGCAAGCCCGGTTTCCTAGGCACAAAGTTTCGGTTCGGAATCGTGCGCGAAGGTAGTTACGTCGATCCCGCTGCCGAAACAATTGCTGCGTCGGCGGATGCCGTCATCGTTGCTGCCGGTTTCGATCCGGAAAGCGAGAGCGAAGGCTCCGATCGCACATTCCATCTCCCGCCCGGACAAGACGAGCTGCTGCAAAAAATGGCAGCCATCAACAAGCGCACGATCGTCGTCATCACCTCCGGCGGCGCGGTGGACATGAATGGCTGGATTGATCGCGTCCCGGCCCTGCTGCAGGCCTGGTATCCTGGCCAGGAGGGCGGAACTGCACTCGCCCAGATCGTCTTTGGAGACGTCAACCCTTCTGGACGCTTGCCCGTCAGTTTCGAGCGCCACTGGGAAGACAATCCTGTATATGGCAGCTATTACCCTGCAGCAGGGAGCCCCCGCGTTGTCTACAAAGAGGGAGTATTTGTAGGTTATCGCGGGTACCAGCACAATCAAACCAAACCGCTTTTCCCTTTTGGCTACGGACTTTCCTACACGATCTTTAGATATCGACACTTGCTGTTACGCCCAATGGCGGATCGCACCGAGAGAAATGCGGCGCTTAGGTCGAATAAGCTTTACGAAGTATCTTTCGATATAACGAACACTGGAAGCCGCAATGGCGCCGATGTGGCAGAGGTCTACGTGGGAGAGTCTCATCCTCGCGTGCCACGTCCGCTGAAAGAATTGAAAGGCTTCGCCAGAGTGAGCCTGCATCCGGGAGAAACGCAGCGCGTAAACATTCCGCTGGATGCTCGTGCGTTTTCCTATTACGACACCAGAGCACACGAATGGCGCATTGACCCAGATGAATTCACAGTTTTCGTCGGCCGTTCCGTTGAGCAAATTGAACTCACGGGCGCCGTTACTTTCACACAATCTGCAGCAGCGTCTGCGAGCTCGAAGCCATAGAGGCTGGGGGAACTCCTGGTTCCATCCGTCCCGAATGTTCTCCAGGTCAAGAAGGGGCGCGTGAGCGAGCCGTCCGCTATGCTCATTTGTTGCCTGATGATAAAATCAGCCTCTCTTAAGCGCCTGGCTTTCTCCGGTCTTCTTTGATTCTTGATGCACACCGGAGGCCAAACGGACTCTGACGGTATTTCACGGAGTCCGGCAAAAGAGTTAAGATACTATCAGCCGGTAAGTCGGGCCTGTAGCTCAGGTGGCTAGAGCGCACCCCTGATAAGGGTGAGGTCGGTGGTTCAAGTCCACCCAGGCCCACCAATCTTTCCAATCAGTTAGCGGCAGCAGTGTTTCCTGTGCCAGGCGACTGTGGCCAATTTTGTGCCACGCCTCCGTCAAATCCGGGCTGTACGATGGCGTCTAGGGCGGCGCGCTTTGCTGCCATGCGGATGTGTGAGTAGTGCTCCAGCATCTTCCGACTCAAGTGACCCGAGATAGACATCAAGGTCTGCTCGCTTGCCTGCCCCTCTGCCAGTTTGGTAATGCAGGTGTGGCGCAGATCGTGGAAGCGAATGCTTAGGTTGGCATCCTTCAGTGCTCGCCGCCAAGCTGTGCGCCATGACTTGATCGGCTGCGACGGATCAATATTGCTCGTGTCGGGCCTCCCGCAATCGAGCCGCGCGTCCTCACATGCCGGACGTCCCGCTCTGCCTAAAGGCCATGCTAAGGCCCGTATCGTGCCCGTGCGCTTCAATGTGGATGATCTAAAGGTAATCGAAGCCGCTGCGAAGTCCAAGAAACAGACTCTTTCAGAATGGATCAGGAGCAGGTTAAATGCCGAAATCGCGCGATGAGAATTTCAAATTAGGACACTACCCGACTGTCCAACATTGTTGGCCGGTCTGAGTGTCAAAGGCGATTGCTGGATTCGTTTCCGGCTGGGGTTCAAGACTTCGCGAGAAGCCAGCTTTCCATTCACGCGCCTTGCGCCTTCGATTTCTCCCTCTCGTATGTCTCGCGGCCAACGTCGACTGCCGCTGTAATTTGCTCTTTCTTCTCCGTGAGCACTTCCGTGCCGCGCTCGACTAAATCTTCAGCGCGCTCCCTCAGCTCCCGCGCTTTCTTCCGGGCGTACCCGCTCCCCTCTTCTGCCTTCTGGGACAGGTATTCGCGAGTCTCCTCCCCGGATTTCGGCGCCAACAGGATGCCGAGGACTGACCCGATGCCCACTCCCACCAGGAAATAGCTTACTCTGGAATCGGTCTTTTCGGCCATGGCTAACCTCCTACTTCAAAAGTAACACAGTGAATTTCCGATTTGAGCTTCCCCTTCGCCCGAAAGCCTAGACCCCCTGCCCCGTCGTGTCAACCACCGCAAGTCGTCCTGGCCCCTTTGGGGTGGTAGTGCGCTTTCTGTCCTAATTCGCTAACCGTCCGGCAGCGGCAACGCCGCGATCATGCTCAGCATGCTGCCGAACAGGTCTTCAGATCGGCAGCCGTATATTGAGCATCGGCTCNNCCTCCAAAACTGAATCCTCGCGGGATTCTAATTCGGTTCTGGCAACCGAAGGAAGCACAGTTTTGTGCTGACGGCTTTTAGGATCGGTTGCTCACACCATACGGCACCGCAAACACCGCATGTGTGCTGGCATAAGGATCTGGTAAAAGCCGGGAGGAATATCTCCGTCCGATGGCGCAGGCTGAGCGGTCTTTGAGACACAGCGGAGATTCCCCTTGCGTGCGCCGCAGACATGGCATAACAAGTTGGAATCGATTCGCGCGATTTCCTGTTTCGTTGGTCGGCGGAATAACCAAACCAATCTCCATAGCGCGAGTTTGATCTAGTAGAAGATTATTGGGGGTCCGACAGCTCCAAGTTGTGATCGAGCACCGTGCTCTTGTGAAGAAGCAACCGTGCCTGTTCAATCGCCTCCGTTGCTCCAATCTTTTCCCGTGTAGCTTCCGGCAGTAGAAGAAGAACGCCAGCAAGGGACCAAATACAATTCTCCAACTTCACCATCCGGTCGGCGACGTGAGGTGCGGACGATTGGGCCTTAACGATTGCGTCAAGCTCTACTTCCCCGGGAACCGCTTCAAGTACCTGCTCGACCGGAGCGACATTTTCCTCCACTCTCGGAATATTCGCCACAGGGAACATGGAAATTTTGTCGCTCATCCCAGATATCCTTCCTTGGCCCATCGCGGGTCCTAAACTTGGTCTGTGCACACGCGAAAGATGTTCAGCGACTAGGTCTCATTTAGCAGTAAGTTGAAGATTGCCCCATCTTTGATCAGATTCGATTGAAGTAACTTTGGAGGTATTTTCTACGCGCGCGAGTCGTAAGAACTCGGATTCTGTCATGTCATATTCGCTGGCGAGCAGTCTTAGAATCTGTGCGTCGGTCAACGTATCCAGCGNNAGCGGCCGATCGTCAAATTCAGAGTTACTGGACTCTCGCTCTTCCTTCTCTACTGCAAGCCGCATCACGAGTTCCAGCAGACGGCTCATCTCCCGCACTCCCGCCAGCGCAGTCCGATAGTCCTTAGCTTTCTCGGCTTTCTGCTTGAGGCGCGCGGCTTCGGCAGTGAGGTGGTTCAGATGTTCCAGCAGGCCGTCCGCACGGAGAACTTCAGCTCCCCTGTGTGAATTTGTCAGCATCGTCGAGAGGTGCTTGTTGTGGCGGAACAAGCCAGCAGCGGACAGAGAAAACCGTTTCGCAATGTTCCGCAACGGGACCCCTTCAAGCAAGAGGCGGTCAATGTCGTCGCGGTGAGGGTGGGAACAGGCGGTGCAAGTTCTGGGCATCGAGGGTCTTCGGGCCGATTATAGCAGGCTCGACCGGTGCGCACCGACCTGCCAGAGTCTTGGGTAGTGGCGTTATTTGAATCTAATAAACCCATCTGACGTTCCCTTCGCTATCGAGTTGGCCATGAAAAGTAACTGTTTTCTCCTTATGCCAGAGATACCAGGAAGGCGTGAACACTACCTTGAATTCGATGTCTGCCGCCACGTATCGAGTTGCCATGGATACGGGACAGTCAATCGAGGCGCTGTCTGCCGCGTCGATCTGTTTTCTATAATGAAGAGGGAAGACAAACCTAACGTTTTTGATTCATTCATGGTTCCCGGTTACTGCGGAAATTACTCGGCAGCTATAGTCAACATCATAGATTGCAAAAAGACCGTCGTTTGAAAGCTTGAATCTTTCAGAGAAAGGAGAAGAAGGGTCTAACTGAATATATGGCTCGACGTGTACAACTGGCTTCACGATGGCCCATTCTCCCGCCAAGGATATTGCCCCGAGCAGTGCGGACCAGACCCAACCGACTATGGTTTGGGGTAAGAAAGACCCTTTTTTTGTCCATGGTCGGCGTCTTGGCCGCTTTGTTGGTTTTGTGGGCCGCATATTTGATTCTTTCTGGCTTTCCTACGACGCTAGGACATAAGTTCCTGAAATTCCCAAACATGACTGGAAACACCACAAGCCATTGCAGGAGTTACCCGGAGGGATGAATGCTTCTGCCGCGTGCTGTCCAGCTTCTTTGAAAAAGCATTTGTCAGCTGCGTGAATCGGCGCATTTGCATACGAATTGTGAGGTTCTGTCGCTCACCTGCTAATTCCGGCCAGAAGCCGGAACGCGGGCACCAGAACGGCACCAACCCTCTCGGCGTCCTGGGGGTACTGGGCCGGGGATTGACAAGGGGCAAAGGTTATCAGTAGGGTAACGCTCCCCGCGGAGGTGACGGCGTGAATGACCCCGGCGATGCCGCTTCGCACGTGCTTTGGCTCGCAAGCTGATGACATCGAGGAAGGCTGACGACATGATGCGCGCATGCGTATGGGCCGTTTTGATTCTGGCCATCGTGATCGCGCCGGCGTTTTTCAGCAGGGACTACCGCGACGCGCTCGAGGCCACCAAAACGTCGATCGTCGAGATGGCCCGCGAAGTGCACCCGAGCGAGCTTTACAATCTCGCCGCGAGGTATCTTCGGGAAGCAGCGCACCGTTAAATTCAGAAACTGGTTGACTGTAACATATGAAACG
>PKUY01000154.1 GCA_003131705.1 Acidobacteriota bacterium
AGTACATTCAGATCGACGCACCCCGCTACAGCTACTACCTCGATCCCAAGTGGCGCGCGTGGATCAAGAAGGAAATGGACCAAGATCCCGAAGCGGCGCTTGATGAGGCAATCGCGGCTGACAATGCCTGCTTTGAAGCGGCCCGCAAACCCGGTGTGACGCTCGCCATCCATCTGTGCCGCGGAAACAATCGCAGCCACTGGTATGCTGAAGGCGGCTACGACGCGATCGCCGAAAAATTGTTCGGAACGCTCGCCGTGGATCGGTTCCTGCTCGAGTACGATGATGAGCGATCGGGGACATTCGAGCCATTACGCCTTGTTCCGAAAGATAAGATCGTTGTTCTCGGAATTGTTAGCACGAAAAAACCAGAGCTGGAAAAAGTGGATGACGTCGCCAAGCGCATCGATGAGGCGGCGAAATACTTCCCACTCGAGAACCTTACGCTCAGCCCTCAATGTGGATTTGCTTCAACCGCAGAAGGCAACCTGCTGACCGAAGACGAGCAGTGGGCCAAGCTCAAGCTTGTGGCGGACACGGCTCGACGGGTTTGGGGTAATACCTAAGCAGAATGCGCGCGCACTAAACACATTCATTCCAGGGCTGGAATTGTCCGAGCCAAGCAAGTATGCTGGCCCGCGCCCGTGGGCTCAGCTTCGGTTCAAACACGGTCCGGAATATGATCCTTCGTCTCAATCACACGAAGCGGGACTCAGCCGTCGCCACCGCGAATGAAGTCGTGGTGTCGCTTCTCTCTTTGCTCGAGGAAGGGCATCTGAAGCCGGCAGAATTCGCGAGACTGCAGGTTCAACTGGACTGGCTGCAATATAAGCAGAACTTTCGGGAAGCTATTTTGATCGTGCAGAACGGCGGGCAGCTAACCGGCGGCCAGCTCTTTGAGATTCGGATCGATTCTCGGCAAGTAGCGCCGGGATCGCTTCACGATGCCCTGCAAAAAGCCGTGCAGCCCGCCATTCCGGAGGCTAACCCAGTATCTGACAGAATTTACTTGGAAGACTTCAAATCGTTTCGATCGAGCATCGCCTGGGAGTTCAACCGCCTTTACTGGCAGCGATTGAAGGATTGGGAGCAGGTCACCGGCAAAGGCTACGAGCAGGCGCTTCCGGGCGGACAATCCGATGGGCATCGGCCCGAAGCAATCGCGGATTCAGTGGAGAACGTTTGGACCCTGCTGAAGGACCTGGACACCCGAAACCAGCTGCCTTCAGAAGTATTCGCGTTGGAAATCGGCGTCGGAATGGGGACGCGCGTGGGTCTCTGGCTCGATCGTTTTCGCACGCTCGATCAGGGACATGGCACCAACTACTATCCGCGCTTACGCTTTCTACTTGGTGACTATTCGCTCTCCACCCTCGATCGTTCCCGGGCAGCGGTAGAAAACCACATCGATCTGTGTAGCTTCATCGCTCTCGATGCCCTCGATCCGATCAAGACGCTTTCGTTCTTGCGCCACAAGATTCTTTACGTCCATTCCACAAATACCTATGACAATCTTCCAGACGACGAGGTGGTGTGGCGCGACGGGCGGATTTATTGGGTTCACGTTCGCTCCTACGTTTCGGCCGCGGACGCTGTGCGCATCGCCGCCGCTTGCAATTTCCCCGTCGCGGACATCCCCAAGACGGTGAAACGTCTGCTCGAAGTCGGGGCGGAGGCTCTCCCCGACCGTGACAAGGGCATGATCTTCTGGATGGAGATTTGGAAGGCGCTACGGAGAGAAGAACGGCTTGTTAACACCTTGGATCTGCCGGACGCTACTTTTCCTGCGGGCCTCAGCATTGCGCACATGGAAGATATTTTGAAGAATTCGCCGAATGATTTGAGGTTCCAACTCAGTTCAGGGGCACTGGAAAGTTTTCGCAATACGTTGCCGCTGCTTCACCCCCGGGGCTTTCTGCAAGTGCAGGATATTTTCGTAACAGATCTCAATGACTACCGTATGGGATTCCACGGTCCAGGGAAACTCGACGGCTCCATCGTAAACGCGGTCAACGGCGCGCTCTTGCGAGAAGTCGCGGAGCGGAGTGGCTACGACGTACATTTCGCTCCATTCGCTTATCGAACGGGATCAAAGACATCGATCATGCATACCACACGACGGGAGTAAAGCAGATGAAACTTCCCATTCTTCCTACAACGATGGTTGGCAGTTATTCGATGCCGGGCTGGCTCGAAAGGCTCAAGACGGAATACTTCGCCCGGAGAATCAGCCGGGCTGATTTGGACGAAATTCATGACACGGCGGTGAAAGCGGCGATCAAAGACCAGGAGATTGCCGGCCTGGACGTTGTAACCGACGGCGAGCTTCGCCGCGACAACATGATCGACTACTTCGTCGAAAAGCTCCCCGGCGTGCAGGTCGATCGCTCGTCAAAGAAATTTTATTACGATTTTTACGACAGCGAAGTGCTCGGCAAGATTCCGATGGCTGCGCTTGGCTTGGCTGAGGATTTCAAATTCCTGCTCGCGAACACAGCGCGGGATGCCAAGATTTCCATCACCGGCCCCCATTCGCTAACCAAAAGGATCCGGAATAAACACTATCCGAGCGACGAAGCATTGGCTACCGATATCGCTCGGGTGATGAACATGGAGCTCAAGGAACTGGTTAAGGCAGGGGCAAAGTTCATCCAGATCGACGAGCCCTACTATTCTGGATTCCCTGAAGACATCACGTGGGGCGTAAAAGTTCTGAATATGTTGGTGGAAGGCGTCCAAGCAAAAATAGCCGTCCACATCTGTTACGGGAACCGATACGGCAAACCATCATGGGAAGGAAGCTATCGGTATCTGTTTCCAGCGATACTCGATGCAAAGGTACAGCAACTGAGTCTTGAATTTGCGCGCCGGGGTGGCGAAGACCTCGATCTTTTCCGGGAATTCAAGGTTCCTTTCGAATTGGGTGCAGGAGTGATCGACGTGAAGGATCAAACCGTCGAGACCGCAGACATCGTGGCCGAGCGAATCCGAAAAACAATTAAGGCCGTCCCGGCAGAAAAGCTTTTTATCCTGCCGGATTGCGGCCTCTTCCATCTTCCTCGAGATGTGGCGTTCGCCAAGCTTTGCGTCATGGTGGAAGGAGCCCGAATCGTACGCAAGGAATTAGGGCAATAGAATCGCTGCATCCAACCCACTGCTAGAAGCACCGACCCGCGTGAACTCTGCGTCGTGGAAGGCTGCACTCGTCACTTTGCGAATGGACGGAAGGTTGTCCGCCTTTTCCATTGCCATCATGCGAAATGCTTCATAGCGCGCGCTTGATTTAAAGGGCTTTTTTGGGTGCTAGGGATGCTGAGGGTACGTAGAGCTGATGACTTCCCTCAAACAACTAGACATTACGAAGTTTTTTTGGATAGTATGCAGCAGTAATTACCATGCTAGCCAGCCACCGTGTTGTTGTTGACGCCACAATTGCTCCGCTGAAGTGTGTCTCCACCGAAGGCATCCGAATCTCTGAACGACGCGACTTTTGGCGGGCGAGCGTAGCACCCGTGTTCGGCGCTCTGGAAGTTGAGTTCCCGGGCAGGGAAATCTTCAACGCAAGTTTCGAGTACACGACTGTGGCCGATCTGGTTTTCTCACGCCTCAGATCCCCGGCGCCCCATCGCGTCGTTCGAGTGGGTGCGTCGGCTGGAGAGGATAGTTTTTCGTTTGTGAAGGCCGTTTTGCTGACGTCAGGACGCAGTATTTTGGAGCAGAACGGACGCACGACGCCCCTGCGCGCTGGGGAGTGGAGTATTTACGATACAGCTCAGCCTTATAGCATGACCATTCCCGATCGGGCTGAGATGCTGTTTTTGTTGATGCCGCGTGAAAAACTTATGACGCGGAGCCTCGATCTGCAAAATCTGGTCGCGCGCCGTTTTTCGGGCCGCCGGGGAGTGGGCAAGCTGATTTGGGGACTGATCTCCAATACCTTCGATCAAATCCCGGCGATTCGAAATCGGTCCGGCCGTGAAGTCGCGGATATTGTTGTCCAGATGACCCGGCTCGCCTTGGTTGATTTTTCTGGCGAGCGCGGGGCGACGGATTCGAGAGAAGCGTTGCGGAACCGCGTGAAACTTTACATCGCGAGCCACCTTGGCGATCCCGACCTCTCGATTACGAAGCTGGCCAGCGTGACGGGTTGCACCAAGCGTTATCTTCACATGACATTCCAGCAGGAAGAGGTTTCGATTTCTGATTACATTCTGAAACTACGGTTGGAGCGCTGCCGTGAGGACCTTCTTAATCCAACGTGCGCTCATAAGTCGATTACAGATATTGCGTACGACTGGGGGTTCAACAACTCGAACCATTTTAGTCGATGCTTCAAGGAGGCCTTCGGCACATCCCCCCGAAATTCGCGGGCTGAATGCGCCGCCTGGCTCACGGAAGGATCCGAAAGGCACCTGAAGATCTCCTAACCAGACGCAAATGGAGTCCCGAATCTGTGCGCTGCCATATTAAGCAATCCCAGCATTTCTCTCTGAGATAGCTCTTTTTTCCCTTTGGGGAGAGACTTTCGAGCCCCAGGAAGTAACATTGGGCCACTTCGGCACAGGAGAAGTGTGTCACTGGCTTGCCGGAACGGTGTGGGCTGGAATGACACAGGTAAGGGATTAGTAGCTTGACAATGGGTAGTGTGGGCGTTACACATGCATTAACCTAAAGCCTTCACCGGTGGTGTGCGGGGAATCGTGTGAGCGGCTTATCTCTTGAGGGGGGTGGCTTATGAGGGGACGTGGAATTCTGCTGGTTTTCCTTGCCTGCTTGGTTTTCTTCAGTGGTGCCACCGTAACTTTTGCGCAAGGCGGAACTGCCGCCGCGCAGCTGAACGGCACAGTGACCGACGCGAGCGGAGCCTCGGTTAGCGGCGCGGCAATCGCCGTGCGCAGCACGGATACAAACACCACCTACACGGCAACGTCCACCGAACGGGGATCGTACGCCATCATCAATTTGCCGCCCGGAAACTACGAACTGAAGACAACGTTCACTGGATTCTCCGATTACACGCAAACGGGAATCGTACTGACTGTCGGACAGAGCGCCACAATCAATGTGGGCTTGCAAGTGGCTTCGCAGGGCGCGCGAGTCGTTGTGACCACTGAGGTGCAGACGATCGAGCCGACCAAGACTGAGATCAGCCAGGTTGTTAATACCGAGCAGATTGCGTCGCTACCGACCAGCGGGCGGCTGTTCACGGATTTCGCTCTTCTGACTCCCGGGGTCACTACGAGCCGAACCGCCCTTGGAACAACGTTCACCGAGTACGAGGCCACCCAGGTATCTTTCGGGGGCATGCGCTCGTTTAGCAATGAAATCACAGTGGACGGCGCGGACTTCGTCAACACGATCAGCGGTGTGCAGCGCTCGACACCTCCACAAGAATCGGTGCAAGAATTCCGCGTCGTAAACAACAGTTTCGGAGCGGAATACGGCCGGGCGCTGGGCGGGATCGTCAACATCGTCACCAAGTCCGGGACGAATGACCTACATGGTTCGATCTACGATTTTTTGCAGAACAGCGCAGCTGATTCACGCTCGCTACTCCAGCAAGGATCGCTGCCGAACCAGTTGCGGCAAAACCAATTCGGGGGAACGATCGGCGGCCCGGTCAAGAAAGACAAAACATTTTTCTTTGCGAACTATGAGGGTAAACGCCGAGCGGAATCTCCCACTTACCCGCCCGACCTCATCAATAACATTGGGACGATCGATACCGCGAAGGCCTACCTAGGACTCGCGCCCGAGGGTTGCACGCTCGCCCTTGCATCGTGCACACGATCGAACCTCTCCTATCTCAATGCGTTTCTGAAAACCGTAGACAACGACTACGGCTTTGTAAGGCTCGATCACGAGATCAATACCAACAANNGCGAGCTGGTCGGTCAGACGCTTGATGGAGGCGGCATCGGTACACCCAGCGGTGGTCGCAATCTGTTTATCTGGGACCAATCGTTGGTTGGAACGTTGGATTCAGTGATAACACCTAATGTGGTCAACACCGCTCTCGTGCAATATGCGAGAAGGCACTACAACTTCCCCGGAGCCACTGGCCAGCCCGATCTGAGCGTCGTGAACGACCTGGAACTTGGGCATAACTTCGGAACCTACGATGCCATCTACGAAAGCCGGGTTGAGGGCGCGGACTCGGTATCCTGGGTAAAAGGCAACCACGTTTGGAAGTTTGGATTCGACGGGAATTATGTTTGGAGTGCGAACAACTATCCCGGGTTCACGCCCGAGCGGATATTACTTCCGAATCTAGGCTGCCTGGATGCGTTTGCCAACTTTGTGCAATTCGGGAATCCAATCTCCACGGCCGCCGGTGCACTTGGAGGCGCGGTGGGTTGCCCTCTGTCGGAGCCGGGAGCCACTGCGACGCCGACAAATTGCGCAATCACACCATCAGGGTGCGGNNCAGTATCAGAATTACGCTTATACCTTGAACCACGGTTACTGGGGCTTTTTTGCTCAAGACCAGTGGAGGATTACACCCAAACTGACCTTCAATTATGGTTTGCGGTGGGACCTGGAAACAGGCCTCTCGAACGAAATCGACACGGATTATAACGGCTGGCAACCTCGAGTCGGACTTGCTTGGTCACCAAACAACAAGACGGTTGTTCGCGCCGGATTTGGGATGTTCGACGACCGCCAAAACCTTACCTTTTTCTTCACTACAGGGAATCAGAAGACCATCCCTGGATACCTGTGCCAGCCGGTGGTCGCCGGTTGCACCGGGCACACATCTGTAACCCTTCCAATGGTCAGGACTGGAGCGCAAAACGGTGGGTGGCAACTAAACGGCGTGCCAGGATTTCCAGCCATACCAGCCGATGCTACGGCTGGACTGGCAACAAGCATCCTCGAAGGTGCGGCTTACCCGGCAGCGTTTCTCTCGGGGCCTTGCCCACCCGCGTGCGGCGTTGGCGCAGGGGGAATGGATCGGCATCACACTCGAACACCCTATGCTGAACAAGCCAGCGTGGAAATCGACCGTCAGTTGGGGAGGGGACTGAGCCTCAACGTCGGGTATCTCTTTGTGGCAGCACACAAACTGATCCGCGGAAATAACATCAACGTCCCGTGCCCTGTCGGCACGAGCAAGCCAGGTGCACCCGCCGATGTCCAGGGATTGTTCAATGCGAACGCCACANNCCAGTCTGGCCAACCCGTCCGGGCTGGAAACGACTGCTGCCGGCCTTCTCGACTACAACAACGGCGTTGCCAATGCCGTCTACCATGGTGGGACGATTACCGTGATAGATCGGGTCAAGTACTTCAGCATGACCGCAAACTACACTTATTCACATACAATCGACAATGGGAATTTCACTACGTTCATCAACCTGCCGCAGAACCAGTTTGACTACAAGGCGGAGCGAGCCAACTCTAACCAGGATGCTCGCCACCACTTCGTTGCGAACTTCACAGCGACCGCACCTAACGATAGTTTCTTGCGGCACTTCGAGTTCAGCAGCATCATCACGCTGCAATCCGGGCGACCCTTTACACTATTCTCCGGCGAGAACACCTTCGGTGACCTCGCCGGTAGCTCGACAGACCGTGTGGGCGGCACGCCGGTCGTGGGTGTATGTACCTCTTCGAGCAACTGCACCACTACCATTGGCAGGAACACCTATACGGGCGACCCTTTGTATGCATGGGACCTTCGAGTGTCCCGATACTTCCAGCTGACGGAGCGGATGAAGCTCGACCTTATGGTCGATGCCTTCAACGTGCTCAATCGTGCGAACGTGGACGAAGTCACGAGCGTTTATGGATCTCCTGTGTTCTGCGGAGCCACTCCGGCCATCCCACGGCACTACAACGACACCATAACACAAGCCATTCAGAGCCCTGCCGGAGTGTCCTGCGGTCCACAGATAGCGGCGAGTTTTGGCCCCGCCCCCGGCCTCAATTTCCCTGGGGGAGCTTTCCTCGCCGACGGACTCTTGAGCGTTGCTATTCCGGGGACTCCGAATAGCACTTTCGGAAGGCCGAGAACCATGCTCAACCCGAGGCAGTTCCAGTTCTCAGCGAAGTTTACCTTCTAACTTTCAGGCAAGCAGATAGCATCGCCGAAGGCCGGGCTTACGCCCGGCCTTTTTTTTGGCTGCGATTGGCTACAGGCTAGCTTTGCCTCAAGTGTGGTACTGTTCTCAACCGCGCAACACGGAATATCCGAAGCCAATGCCGAGACTAAATGCCAAGCCAGAGCCGGTCGAGGTTGAGCTCGACCGATCGGCGATCGTAGTGGTGGACATGCAAAACGCGTTTGCCAGCAAGGGCGGCACTCTCGATATCGCCGGCTTGGATTTGTCCGATGCCGCGGATGTGGTTCGAGCGATCGGACAGGTGATCGCTGCCGCGCGGACGGCGGGCGTGCCAATTGTCTTCCTGCAGATGGGATACAAGCCGGACCTAAGCAATGCCGGTGGAACACGCTCCCCCAACTATCACAAAGAGCTTGCGATGCACCTGATGAATTCGAAACCGGAATTGAAGGGACAACTGCTCACGGAAGGAAGCTGGGATTTCGCGGTTGTGGACGAACTGGCGCCAACTCCCAGCGATATTGTAATCATAAAAACGCGCTACAGCGGATTCGCAGGCACGACGCTGGACGCGCAATTGCGCGTTCGCGGTATTCAGTACTTGTTTTTCGCCGGAATTGCCACGAACGTTTGTGTGGAATCGACTCTGCGCGACGCGTACTTTCTGGACTACTGGCCGATTCTGCTAGCGGACGGCACCATGCCCGCGGGTGGACGCAGCGCTTACGAAGCGACGATGTTTAACGTAGAATCCTTCTTTGGTTGGACCGTGGGTTCCGGCGAATTGCTAGCTTGTCTTGGGGCGAGGGGCAGGTAAGCGTCTCTTGTGGACAGTTGACATCGATGTAGGCGGAACGCTCACCGACGGCCTCTTCACCGGCGGTGAAAATGTGACGTGCGTGAAGGTCGACACGACGCCGCACGATTTGACCGTGTGTCTATTCGATTGCCTTGCACAGGGTGCGGCGAAATTGGAGTTTCCCGACGTCGCTTCGTTTCTGGAAAACGTCGAACTTATTCGCTGGTCCACGACGATCACCTCCAACGTTCTCGCCGAACTGCGAGGACCCCGCATTGGCTTGCTCGTTTCGAGCGGCCATGAAAACAATCTCTATGGCAACGACGCCGAGAGCACGATTCTGAACCGGCTCATCGTTAGCCGCGATGTGATGGGGCTCAAGGATTCCGCGAGCGAGACGGAAATCATGAATGCGGCACGCGCCCTTCTCGAAAGTGGCGTACGAAGAATCTGTATCAGCCTGCAAGACTCCCACCGCCATCCCGAGCGAGAAATTGCCTGGAAGAAGATTATCGATCAGCAGTATCCCGACCATTTTCTGGGATCGGTTCCCGTTCTGTCCGGGAGCGACATTTCAAAAAGTGCTGACGATCGGACGCGCACCTACTGCGCGGTGATCAACGCCTACACGCACGGAGCGCTCGCGGCCACGTTGTTCAAGGCGGAAGACGATCTGCGCGAAACCTCGCGGTACGCGGGCACCTTTCTGGTGAGCCACATCAATGGCGGAGTCGCAGGGATCGCGAAGACGCGGGCAATCGACACGCTCGAATCGGGACCGGTGCTTGGAATTCTCGGCAGCGCACACCTGGCGAAGGCCTACGGCCTGAACGATGTGATTGCGATGGATGTGGGAGGCACGACTGCAAAGATCAGCGTGCTTGCCGGCGCCGAGCCTGTCTATCGGAAGCCATCCGACTTGTTCGGTATTCCCGTGGAATTGTCCCTTCCTTATTTGCGCTCAATCGCGCTTGGCGGGGGGAGCGTGGTCAAGATCGTTACTAACACGAAGGGGCCAGTCGTTCAGCTTGGGCCGGAAAGCATGGGTTCATATCCGGGGCCTGCATGCTACAACCTTGGCGGAGATCAGCCGACTCTGACCGACGCGTTTGTCACCGCAGGACTCATCAATCCGGATTATTTCCTCGGCGGAACAAAACAGATCGACCGAGAATTGGCGCGAAAGGCCATTGAAGAATCGGTGGCGCGACCCTTGCACGTTTCGACGGAAGATGCGTGCAAAGCCGTCATCGGTCGCGCGTTCGAAATGGTAGTGGGTGTTATTGCTAGCGCGCAAGCGGAGCTTCGACAGGATCTATCTAAACACGTGCTCTTTGCTTATGGAGGCAACGGCGGCCTCTTCGCCTGCAGCGTGGCTGAGAAGGCGGGGCTGAAGCGTGTTCAAGTGTTTTCGCTCGGCCCGGTTTTTAGCGCGTTCGGCTCATCGGTTTCGGATATTTCTCATGTCTATGAGCGCGCGGTTTCTGAACCTGTGATCTCGGAAAGCGGCATGCCCCGGCTTCGCCAGATGCTCGAAGAGATGAAGGCGGAAGGAATGCAGGATCTCCTCGGCGAAGGAATTCGCCCGGACAATGTGAGCTACGCGATCGAGTTCGAAGTCTCGGGAAAAAGCAGACATTCGATGCCGGTGGCGTGCTCGGAAGTATCCCTTCGCTCCGCGAAGGAATTGCAGGACGCTCTGCAGGAAGCCTCCGGCACGCTGAATGCCATTTCTCTCGACCTGTTTCGCTTGCGCGTGAAGAAGGAGATGCCGAAACCACGGCTCGTTAAACTGCCGTTACAAGATCCGGATTCGGCCCATGCCCGGCTGGGGAAGCGGCAGGTCTTCTGGGGAAGCCGCAACGGCGAGGCGCAAGTATATCGCTGGGAATCATTGCGGCCCGGGAATCGCGTGGAAGGTTGTGCCGTACTCGAAGGCGTGAACACAACTTACTTCGTGCCTGACGGCTGGGCGATGGTTGTCGATGGCTATGGTAACGGAACGCTAAACACTGTATAGACAGGCTGCGGTCAATCCGTGCGTGAAGGTAGAGAAAAGCAAGGCCGTAAAGGCTAACGAAAAAAAGCCATGTCATCGGAAACGCCAAACCGGATTCGAATCACCGAGTATCTCGATCTGGACATCGACCGGGAACAATGGATGTGCAACCGGTGCAACCACGTTCTCGGTTCGGCTCGCGAGAACTATAAGAAGGGCTGCCTGCTCCACGATCGTGACCCCCGCGAAGTCCATCCCGCGCTGGTTGCGGCAACGTTTAATTTTTCGCCGGATCCGTCGTGGGTGCGCATCGTCGAATGCTACTGCCCCAGATGCGCCACGCAAATCGAGACCGAATATTTGCCACCGGGGCATCCGATTACTCATGACATCGAAATCGATATCGACCGGCTCAAGGAACGCCTCCGCAAAGGCCAGTTCATCATCCGCGGACAGCGGCTCGAGGCGGTCGAATGAACTCAATCGACATAGACGTCGGCGGGACGTTCACCGACCTGGTCCTCAATTTCAATGGCAGGGCGTTGATCAAGAAGGCTCCTACCACTCCTTACGATCTCTCCGTCTGCTTTTCGCGCGTGATTGAGGAAGGCGCGAGCGAACTCGGCTTGCAAATTGACGAGCTGTTGCCGGCCATCGACATGATTCGGTATTCGACCACGATCGCCATGAACAGGCTGATCGAGCGGAAAGGGCCGCGTCTGGGGTTAATCACTACCGAAGGGCATGAAGACGTCGTCCTGATCGGCCGGGGCGCGCAATGGATTGACGGGACGCGCGTCGCGGAGAGAAGAAATCTGGCGATCCAGAAAAAGCCCGATCCATTGATTCCGCGAGACCTGATCGTCGGCGTCAAGGAGCGTGTGGACTCGCGCGGAATCGTGATTCGTCCTCTCGATGAAAATAGTGTTCGCGAGAAGGTTCGCTATCTTGTAAGCCGAGGCGCGCGCGGCTTTGTGGTATCGCTGCTGTGGGGTTTTCTGAACCCGG
Organism: Acidobacteriota bacterium; assembly: GCA_003131705.1. Classification (GTDB taxonomy): domain Bacteria; phylum Acidobacteriota; class Terriglobia; order Acidiferrales; family UBA7541; genus Palsa-295. Next base: position 11,873 of record PKUY01000154.1, read on the forward strand.
TCAATGAACGGCGCGTAAAAGAAATCATTCGGGACGAGTACAAGGAATTTCATATCGGCTACATGCCGGTCGTTCTCGCGGGACAAGTCGTTGGCAAACTCGGCGAATACGAGCGCACGCTCGCGGCGATCCTCGATGCCTATCTGCAGCGCTCGATGCAGATCGAGCTTTCCGCGATGTGGGACAAGCTCCGCGAGCGCGGCTACAACAAGCCCTTGTTGATGATTCAGAGCTCCGGGGGCATCGCTGAGGTCTTCCGCACTTCAGCTAGCCGGACGTTCAACAGCGGGCCCGTTTCCGGCTTGATGGGAGCGCACCACGTCGCCAAGTCACTGGGTTATCAAAACGTTGTAATGACGGACATGGGAGGCACGAGCTTCGATGTCGGGCTGGTGGTGAAAGACAGCGTCCGCAGCTACGACTTCCGGCCAATTATCGACCGTTGGATGGTCGGCATCACAATGATCAAGACGCTTTCGATCGGCGCCGGCGGCGGCTCAATTGCTTCGCTCAACCGCCTGCTTCAGAACCGCGTGCAAGTAGGCCCGCGCAGCGCCGGGTCAATGCCAGGCCCCGCATGCTTCAACCTCGGAGGGACGGAACCGACCGTCACCGATGCCGATGTTGTTTTGGGCTACATCAATCCCGACTACTACTTCGGCGGCAAAATGCGCCTCGACAAGAATCGCGCGATTCAGGCGGTTCGCGAGAAAATCGCAAAGCCTCTCGGAGTGAGCGTTGAGGAAGGCGCCGCAATCATTCGAAAGATCGTCAACGGGAATATGTCCTCGGCAATCGTGAAGGAAGTCCATCTGCGCGGGCACAGCCCGGAAGATTTCATCTTGTTCGTCGGCGGCGGCGCTGGCGCGACCCACGCCGAAGCCTTCAAGGGCGACATCCGCAAAGCCGTGATGTTTCCTTTTTCGCCGGTCTTTTGCGCGTTTGGATCCTCGACGATGGACATCATGCATGTGTATGAGGTGTCGAAGAAACTGACGTTGATGACCCCCGGCGACCAGCAGCTCACGCATGAATTCGCCGATTACAATGCAACGGTCGAGTCGCTGGTCGAGCAGGCGCGAAAGGACTTAGTTGCAGACGGCGTCGATCCGAAGAAGGCAGCGTTCGTACTGGAGCTCGACATGCTCTACGGCGGGCAGTTCCACGTGAAACGTGCGCTTTCACCGCGGCTTGTGCTCGCTTCCGCCGAGGATGTTCGCGCCATCTGCGATGCGTTCAACAAAGAATTCAGCGAGGCTTTCAGCCCGTTCGTGGTGAACCCTGAAGGGGGTATTTTCATCGAAAGCTTCATCTTAAAAGCCATCGTAACGACTCCGAAAGTTGAGCTGCCGACAATGGCGCTCGAAGGAAAAGATCCTTCGGCGGCGCGGAAGGGCGAGCGCCCGGCGTACTGGCCAGAAGAAAAGGCTTTTCGTCCAACGCCGACGTTCGCGTACGAATCGTTGCGGCCTGGGAATGTCGTGGAAGGTCCGGCAATTGTCGAGGGCCAGTACACGACGATGGTCGTCCCACCGCGTATGCGCTTTTCGATCGATGAGCGCGGGCTCGGTATTCTGGAAACGTCACCCGTATAAAGGATCGAGGAAACTTTTATGCCTATTCCCACACTCGCGGAAAAGCTCCAATGGCTGAAGCCAGCTCCCGCGACGGCGCATGAAACGGAGTGCGCCGCCAAAGTACTACAGGGCGATTACGAGATCGGCGTACAGATCACGAACGATATTCTGGACGAAGCGATGGAGGTGTTCGTCCGCTCGTCGCGCAGCTACTTCGGAGTTTCTGGCGACTCGATGGTGGCGATTTTCACGGCGAACGGGGACTTGATCAACGCGTCGTGCGGCACGTATTTGCACGCAATCATTCAGCCGATCATCATCAAGTTCATTCACAAGTACTACACGGAGAATCCGGGCATTCGCGATGGAGACATCTGGTACACCAACGACGCGCTCTACGGAGGCATCCACAATCCCGACCAAGTCGCGCTGATGCCGATTTTTCACAAAGGCAAATTGCTGGCGTGGTCGTCGGCAGCGCTGCACACTACGGAAACTGGCGCGATCGAACCGGGAGGGATGCCTGTCAGCGCGAAATCTCGTTTCGAAGAGGGACTCAACCTGCCTCCAATCAAAATCGGCGAAAACTTCGAGATCCGCAACGATTTTCTCGAAATGTATTCCGTCTACGGAATGCGGGCCCCTGCGATGTTCATTTCCGATCTTCGAGCGCGCTGCACCACCGCGGATCGTGTTCGCGTGCGCCTGCTCGAGCTGGCGGACAAGCGCGGCCCTGACTTCGTGGTGGGATTGCTCCGCAAGATGTCGGATACGGCGGAGGCGGCGGCGCGGAGAATCGTGAGAGACCTCCCCGACGGGAAATTCCGCACAGTTGTTTTCAATGACGCCATTGGCATGACGCCAGCTCTCGTGCGCTCCTGCTATTTGACCCTTACGAAAAAGGACGGCGGAATCATCTTCGATTTCCACGGGACATCGCCCGAGAACCCTTCGTCCTACAATGTTCACCCGCAAGCGGTGGTCGGCCACATCGCGAATTTCATGTATGAGTACATGTTTCACGATTTGCCTATCTGCAGCTCCACATTCGCTATGCTAGATTTTGTTTTTCCCGAAGGAAGCATCGTCTATCCGGACAAGATGGCCGCGACGAGTTGCTGCGTGTATATCGGAATGCAGGCCCGGTGTGCCACCCAGAACAGCTTCGCCAAAATGATTTTCTCGAACGCGGCGCTGTGGGGCCAAGTGGCCGCCTCTCCCGGGAGCCAACACACGTCTCAGATATGCGCGGGGCTCTCGCAGTGGAAACTGGCCGTGTCGGATGTTCTTTCTTTTGCGCTCAATACCATGGGCCAGGGCGGCCGGGCGGCATCGGACGGAATGGATGCGTACGGTTTTGCCTGGTGTGCCTTTGGACGCGCTCCGGATTCGGAACAAGTCGAGAGCGAACTCCCCGTGACGGTCACGCTGTCGCAGCACTGGAAAGACTCCTCGGGGCCGGGGCTTCATCGCGGCGGATCGGGTGGCGTCCAACACTGGATGGTCCACAAAGTGCCGCACCTTGTTTCTATGTGCATGGGAAACGGAAGCAAGGTGCCGCTCGGCCAGCCGCTTTTCGGCGGATATGCGTCCTCACCAATTCCCGGCATTAGTATCCGCAAGGCTGATTTGCTGCAACAGATGAGCGAAGGGAATCCGCAGCTGACCCTCGACAACCGCGAGGTTCTCGGGCAGAAAACAATCCATGGCGACTGGAACTTTGAGTTCGTGGCGCGAACGCCCAAAATGTATGACGAGGGCGATCTATTGTTCGGATTTAGCGGCGGAGGGCCGGGCTACGGCGATCCGCTGGAGCGCCCCCCGGAGGAAGTACTCGAAGACCTGCGCAAGCAAATCATTTCAGATTGGACAGCGCAGAACATTTACAAGCTCGCATATGAACCCGAACGCAGAAAGCTCGACGTCGAGAAAACTAAACAGCTGAGAGACGAGGAAAGACGCGCGCGCCTTGCTCGAGGAAAATCGTTCGAAGAATTTCACAAGGAATGGAACAAGAAAAAGCCGCCGGAGGAAATTCTCCAGTGGTACGGTTCCTGGCCTGACGGCAAACCCCTCGGACCGATCGTCCGATCCTGATAAATGGCTGAAATCATTACGCCTCGGCAGATAATTAAGGGGCTGCTTGAAGGAACCGCCCCGCCCCGTCCGCTCTTTCTGCCGATCGTATTTTCCCATGGAGCTCAGATCGAGAATTTGCCCGTTCGGACTTTCCTCACAAACCCCACGAAAATTACCAACTCGCTGAGGCAAATCCGCGCGCATCTGCGTTCGGACGGAATTACTTGCTACTTCGATCCATTCCTCGAAGCGGAGGAACTTGGCGGTGTGGTGCACTGGGACACGGAAGGCCGGACGCCCTCGCTACGCTGGCCACAGGATACCGCTGCAGGCGAGTTGCCCACAGGGCGCAGCTCTTTCACGGAAACCTCGAAGGGAAGCCGGGTCGCTGTCGCGGTCGAAGTGATCCGGAGGCTCAAATCGGTGGTGCGTGACGACTGTCTTCTCACAGCGGGCGTCACTGGCCCTATAACGCTTGCGGCGCTACTGTCGCAGGTCAACTTGAACGACGCCCTCCAGTACTCTAAACTTTCCGCTTCAGCACTCGACTTCGCGACGTCAGTGATTTCGGGAATCGCGAAGGCTCTTGTGGAAGCGGGGGCCAACGCACTATTTATTCGCGAGGACATTCTTCCCGAATTTTCGACCGAAGAGTGTGCGGAGTGGGCTTCGCAGCTCGCTACGACCGTCAATATCATCCGCTTTTATCAGGCGCTTCCCGTTCTTTTGCTCACCCATAAGGAGTCCTTCACGACAAATCGCGACGTAATTTTGCGGCAGCATTGGGATTGTGTGATTTGTCTCGTGCTGAACGGAGCTCTGCCGGACGGGTTAGCTGAAGCACCGGAATCCGGAGGCGCTCAGTTTGGTGTCGCGCTGCCTCCCGAGGCTTTTCGGGTCGGTGGATCTAGTGCCGCTGAACTCGACGAATCTCTTCGGCGTGCCGTATCCGAACTGCGTCCTGCAATCATCACGACCACCGGCGACGTGGCCTCCGCGGCGGACGTCGAGAGGTTGAACGAATTGTGGGAGAATGTGCTTCGTTGATAGCACAAAACACAGTTCGCGGAAAGTTTCTTGTGAGAGACCCTCGAACAATAAACGATGCGCGGCAAAACTGATTCCGAGCGAGGCGCTACCAGCATGCAGGGCGTTCGCCAGGTTCGAATGCGCACTTCGGGAGCGTCCCTCGAGCGCCTGGCTGACGGCGCATTCCTTATCAAGCCGGATGAAGCACTTAAGCCTTATCC
>PKUY01000146.1:0-2014 GCA_003131705.1 Acidobacteriota bacterium
GGCTAATTTCTTCCGTTGGATCGAGGAAAATCGTCCTGAGCTTGCGGCGCGGATGGTTCTCACTGCCTCGCGCACAGACTACAGTGTCCCGAACACTTTTCGGAACCCTCGGTGCCCGACACTTGTGAAGCCCTTCGCGATAGAGGAGTTTTCCAAAACCGTACGAGATGCGCTCGCTGCTGTCCCCAGCACTTCCCACACCTGAAGCTTAGTTCGGCAAACGAAAGCTTGTTACGCGGCGCACGACGCACAGGAGATTGCGGTGTGGATTGCGACGTATCGAGGCCGCGAGAACTGCTATTCTGATTTCAGTGGTCCAGAGTTTTGGGAGGCGGGAATGAAGCGATTCGCCGGACTGCTCTTTGTGCTCTCAATCGGGGTTGCGGCGGCGACTCCGCGATCGGCGCCGCCGCCGAATTCGACGCAGGCGGAAGCAAATCCCTCGCAAGCTCCAGCCACTGCGAATCCCGAGTTCTTGCGCGCGGCAGATGAGGTGCTGGCGCAGATGAGCGAGATTCTTCATCTGCCGATCAAGCAGCCGCTGAAGAGGAGCCTCCGTTCGAAGGAAGAAATTCGCGCCTACCTTGTTCGTACCGACAAAGAAGACAAAGACGACGCGCGGCGCTACGCCGATACTAAAGCGCTGGAGGCTTTCGGCCTGATACCGAAAGATTTTCCGCTCGATAACTTCATGCTCGATGTCCTCACCGATCAGGTCGCAGGTCTCTACGATCCGAAAGCGAAGGAGTTCTACATTGCCGATTGGATTCCGGCCGACGAGCAGCGCGACGTGATGTCACATGAATTGACGCACGCACTTGAGGACCAATCGTTCGACGTGGACACTTGGATCAAGGGAGCGCGGCCCAATGATGATGCCGAAATGGCCCGCGATGCGGTAAGCGAAGGAACTGCTCTCGCTGCAATGGTCGACTATGCCTTGCGTGATCAGAAGATCGGCGTGCGCGATCTGGCTGACGTAACGATGTTGATTCGCGGCAACGCAATTGCGGAAATGGACAAGGATCCGAAACTTTCAAAAGCCCCGCCTTACATTCGTGACGGCCTCTTATTTCCGTATCTCGCGGGGACGAGCTTTTCGCAGGCATTTCTGAAAGCGCATACGAGCTGGTCCGATTTGCATCTGCTTTTCGAGCATCCGCCTGTCTCGACGCAACAGATTCTGCAGCCGAATTTTTATCTGAAGGGCGTCGGGCCGGCGAAAGTCACGCTGCCGGCGTGGAAGGGTTTGGTCCCGGCAAACTGGAAATTGCTCGAGGAAAATGTAGTAGGCGAGTTCGGAGTCCAAGAGATTCTGAAGCAGTTTCTCGACCCGGAGCGCGCCGACGCGCTATCTCTCGCGTGGGACGGAGACCGCTATGCGGTTTTCGAGGATTCGACGACGAAGAGGACGCCGCTGGTATTTCATNNCGTCCGACGATACCGTGCGATTTTTCGGACAGTACAGCGAAGCCCTGGAAATGAAATACAAAACTCGCACGCAACTGTATCGACGTCCTAACTTTTTCCAGTTTCAGACAGACACGGGCGGCGTTTTTCTACGCTGTATCGGGCTTCAGTGCATCACGGTGGAGGGCGCCACACGCGAAACCTATGACGCGATCAATCGCGCCATAGGCTGGCCGGCCGCTCCGGGTCCGGCGGATATGACGCCTATATCCGTGGCACAGGTGTCAGNNATGGGTTCTTTCGAAGAGTACCCTTATTCCCGCGAAGGCGAGGCTCAGGGCAGCGGCCTGAGCTGCGCCGATGTGTTGCCGTTCAGTTGTCTAAAGATTGCTGCGGCTCTCGTCAAGAGAGCCAACTACCCCTCACGGTATTGTCGATTAAGGTGCTCCGACTTTGTTTTCTATGGGTTGCGTCAAATCTTACTCGGCAGCTATTGTCGAGTAAGGCTCCGGTGGTTAGTGGTGAGTGGTTCGCGAGCCGGGATTGGTGACTGTTAACCGGCGACTCGTTGCTCGCACGCGAAATTTGCGGCACTCGCGAAATG
>PKUY01000146.1:2037-3344 GCA_003131705.1 Acidobacteriota bacterium
GTCAAGCGAGTCCTGTGGACTTGTGTACGGCGGGCAGGCGGCGTGGCGTCCTGATAGAATCGCGCGCATGAGCCTGTTCGATTTGCCGCGCGTTCCCGAGGCCGAGGTGATGGACGATTCGGCTGAGGTAGAAGCATATTCCTCAGCCGCGGCGCAGGCCTACCTGAATCAGATCGACAATACGTTTGTTGAACACGCGGTTCGGCTAGTCAAGGGACGCGAACGGGGCCGGGCGCTGGATATTGGGACGGGGCCGGGGCAAATTGTGATGAAGCTCGCGCGGCGACTCACCCGATGGAAATTTGTGGGAGTGGATCGCTCCGCCAACATGATCGCTCAGGGCGTTGCCAGCCTCGCGGAGACAGTCGGCGACGTCGCCGGGCGCGTGGAATTTCAAACGGCGGACGGAAACGCACTGCCATTTGCGGAGCAAAGTTTCGACTTCGTAATGTGCAATTCGGTCTTGCATCATCTTGCCGAACCGGAAAGGCTGCTCAGTGAAATGGCGCGATTGACAAAGCCCGAGGGCGCGATCCTGCTGCGCGATCTGCGCCGGCCGGGACGCCTCGTATTTCCCCTGCATGTGCGCTGGCACGGGAGGCACTATTCCGGCGTGATGCGTAAGCTCTATTGCGATTCGGTGCGCTCGGCATATACGACTGCGGAGTTACAACGATTGCTGGACGCGTCCGCGATTCGCGGCGGGCGCGTGTTTGAGCACCGCTCGACGCACATCGGGATCGAACGCCCGCTTGCGTCGTAACTCCGAGTGCTGGTCATTCCCTTCATTGTACGGTTTCCAGTGTCAGCGGTTTGGGCTGCTTGCCATCCACATCAGCGTAGCCATACTCGGCCGTGAGTTGGGCCGTCACCAATATCTTCCCGCTTCGGCGAGTCGCAGCGCAATTCCCCTGCCGCCGAGCGCTGCAACTTGAGCTGCCGTGGGATGAATGCTGCCGGGCAATCCATCAGGCCTGCAACCCTCTTCGGTAGTTCTGCCGGTCAAGTACACAGTTGCCCCCGCCTCGCCCAGCCCAAGAGCAATCCCTTTTCCAACGCCACGGCTTGCTCCCGTGAAGGGTGCGATCTTCCCTTCCAATTGTTTCATCGATTCTCCCGCGCTTCTCCTTTGATCAGCTCGCCGAGCACCCCGCTGCCGGTCTTGCGTTCGAGTCGCGCGAGGCGCTGTTCGAATCGAGTTCGTTGCTGGCGAAACGCGACCGGCGCGATCGTGCCGATACGGTTGGCCGCGCGAAGTTCCGCCAGCGCTTTGCGCGCCAACTCCGCCGCGCGATGAGGCTCGCGCG
>PKUY01000139.1 GCA_003131705.1 Acidobacteriota bacterium
CGGCCGGCGTCGTTAGAGATAGCGCGTTAATCGGGCGTGAGACACCTAAGAACCTCTCTCGGTAATTATTTCTTCTAAGCGACGCGCCAACGCGAGACCGTTCGCCAGGCACGCAATCTACTCAAATCGAATCGCTTCGATTGGATCGAGTCGCGAAGCAATCCGGGCCGGGTAATAGCCGAAGATAATTCCCACACCAAATGAGAACATTGCGGCCAGCGCTATCGCGGAAGGCGAAATCAGAGAGGGCCATTGCAAAGTTCTGGAAACGACGACTGAGGCTACGATGCCGAGCAGAATGCCGGCAGCCCCACCAAGCAAACTCACCGCTGTTGCCTCAGCCAGGAATTGTTTCTGAATGTCTTTTTCACTTGCCCCGACCGTGAGCCGCACCCCAATTCAACAATTCATTCACTCGCTGGTAGCACGGATGGGCTGGCCCCTTCGCCAGCCCCAGGTGTGCTCCCCGNNCGCGGGGTAACATGATTGTGTGGTTCTGCAGAGACTTCACAGAATGGCGGCGCTCTCAAGAGCAAGCGAAGGATGGGGCGCGGGCGGCGGATCCGACTGATAAGGGCGACGGTGGTCATGCGTGTGGCTCACACTTTGCTGGGGTTTAGAAGAATAGCTGTGCCACGGCTAGGAATCTGAGAAGTAGAATGATGACCGTATCGGATTCGAATCCGTCGATACATGAAACACTAGCTCCCCTTCGGTTGCTTGCTGATCAAGCCTTTTCGAGAGCAGCGGGCGCACCCTTGGTTTCGGGGAACGAGATTCGCCTCTCCGAGACGCAGTGGAAAACTATCCGGCTTGGCTCGAAGCCATCCGGTCCGCTAAGCGGACGATTCATTTTGAGACATACAGCATCCATGCAGACAAGGTGGGGAATGAATTCGTGGACTTACTCGCGAGGAAAGCGCTTGAAGGTATACGAGTCCGCTTGATCTACGATTGGTTTGGCGCGCGTGGCGCGGCGTCATGGTTCTTCTGGCGAAGGTTACGTAAAGCCGGTGTCGAAGTGAGGTGCTTTAACCCTCCCAGGCTAGATAGCCCACTGGGATGGTTGAGCCGTGACCACCGCAAGCTCATCGCGGTCGACGGTCGGATCGGTTTTGTGTCTGGTCTGTGTGTCGGGCAAAGCTGGGTAGGCGACCGCACGCGGCACATCGAACCCTGGCGCGATACCGGTGTTCAGATTGAGGGGCCTGCGGTACTGGACTTGGAACGGGCGTTTGCTCAGATGTGGAATTCTCTCGGTCCAGCGAATTCGTTAGACGATGCGCTCACTGAGACTGTAAGCGGTCGTTCCGCGGGGAACGCAGCGCTGCGGATAGTGGCAGGCCAGCCCAGCATGGCTGGTTTGTACCGTCTCGATCATCTCGTTGCAGCGGTCGCACGCTACTCGATCTGGCTTACCGATGCGTATTTTCTTGGCACACCTTCCTACGTCCAATCTTTGCGCGCAGCGGCGCTCGACGGCGTGGACGTGCGGCTGCTCCTACCGAGAACCAGCGATATTCCTGTAGTGCGCAGTCTGTCACGTGTGGGATATCGGGCGTTGTTGGAATCCGGGGTACGGCTTTTTGAATGGAAGGGTTCGATGCTGCATGCCAAGACTGCGGTCGTCGATGGTCGCTGGGCCCGTGTCGGGTCGACGAATCTAAACGTCGCGAGCTGGATGGGTAACTACGAGCTGGACGTGGTTGCTGAAGATGAGCCATTCGCCGAGGCGATGGAGGGGATGTATCTCGCGGACCTAGATCACTCGACTGAGATCATTCTGAGTGCGAGCCATAGAGTGAGCCCGAAGGAAAGGCGGAGCCGTCGTCTGCGCCCTCGCGGATCGACTCGCGGAAGCGCGGGACGGGCCGCGACCGGTGTCCTCACGATAGGCAGCACGGTGGGTGCTGCGATCACAAGTCCTCAGCTTCTGGGTTCGGCGGAAGCACCGATCGTGACCGCAGCCGCCTTCACACTCCTCAGCGTCGTTATTCTGGCTATCTTCTTGCCTCGCGCCATTAGCATCTCCGTCGCGGTGTTTTGCGGGTGGGGTTCACTGGCATTGCTAATTAAAGCGTTCCGGCTGCGGTTTCCGCAAAGGAAATAGCAGGCAGATCAGGAGCATTTACAACGAGGGTCACTTGGGGCGAAGCATGTCAGTAGCAACAAACCATACGGAAGATGCATCTAACTCTATGTTGCCGCCTTAGCGAGCGGCGTAAGGAATACATGAATCAGAGATTCGAGGCGCTCGGCGATCCACGACGGCTGCGTATCGCTACCTACAATATCCATAAGTGCCGTGGTCTGGATGGGCGCGTGCGACCGGACCGGATCGCGCAAGTCTTGGGTGAGATTGATGCGGACATCGTTGCGTTGCAGGAAGTTGTCTGCGTGGAAGGTAAGACTCGCGAACATCACCAGGCTCGGTACATCGCCGAGGAGCTGGGATACCACGCAGAGCTGGGAGAGAATCGTCGTTACAAGGGTGGGGCCTATGGAAATCTCGTGCTGTCTCGCTTCCCCGTTCATCATGCACAGAACTACGATATTTCTACCGACGGGCGCGAACGCCGCGGTTGTCTCAGGGCGGACATCCGTCTCGCTCACGACAGCCTGCTCCATGTCTTCAACGTGCACCTCGGGACATCGTTCTTCGAGCGCCGGGAGCAGGCGCGAAAACTCTTTGAGCGGGAGATCGTGAATAAACAAGAACTGGCCGGGATGCGGATCGTTCTTGGGGACTTTAATGAATGGACCAAGGGGCTCGCATCGCAGTTGCTCTGTTCTCATTTCAGAACCGCCGATAGGCGCACGCGTCTCGGCAGCGGCCGCACCTACCCGGGGGTGCTGCCCCTATTGCATCTGGACCACATCTACTTCGATCGAACTCTGAAGTTGGAAGGCATTGTCGTCCATCGGAGCCGTACGGCGCTGGTAGCCTCGGATCATCTGCCGTTGGTTGCGGACCTCCGGATTCCCGGTACGGAAGCGGACTCGGATCGGAACGAACGGCGATTTGTTTCAAAAGGAATTTTTCAGTCAACCTCGAATCCTCTCTCCGCAGCCACACTCGGTCTATCCGAAATCTAAGTAACAATGTGAATCGGCCAAAGAGGTGCACCATCTATTGGCCATCGTCATCTCCGCAGCGGCATCAGTCTAGAATCTTCAATCCCGGCACCTGTGCAGCCAAGTCTGGTTCGCCCTGCTCGGTGAGAAGTTGCCGAAGCTCGGTTGCGAAGGCGGGGAGTACGTCAGCGAGGAGCAGTGTCTTCTCTCTTTGTATGTGCATCGGATGGCCTGACGGGTTCATGATACCGGCCCTACATAGTGGGGCGTAGCCGATATTTTCGTGCGTCCTGCTGCTTGGGAGGTCTGCAGCATCTGGCGGAAGTNNGTGTCGGTCTGGCCATGGTCGAGCACCATGTCCTCGTCGCGGCGCCCATCCCTCTCAGGCACTCAATCTCATACTTGTCCAATAACGTCGCCTACAATTCGGCGGTAAGTCATTGATCCTCGGCACCTGGAAACGGCGATTTCGGCCGTCCAGCATCACGTATTTTCGGCCTGTCTGAGTTTCGAACAGACCTCGGACTTGATCAGGATCAACGTACGCCACATAATGGCGAGTTATTCTGTAACCTAATGCAACTTTGCGGAGGAAACAGCGCAATGTGTACTGCACCCCAAAAG
>PKUY01000216.1 GCA_003131705.1 Acidobacteriota bacterium
ATGACCAGCGCGAAGATGAATGAGTCCATGCCATCGAGCGCCCAGCCGCCCCACGAAGCCCAGAATCCGCGGACTTGGTTGGGCGTGAGCGCAACTTTGGATGGCGATGGGATGGAGGTGGACAAGGCGACGCATTGTACGAAGGGGGCCCACCGGTTGCAAGCGTTTCCGCTCCGTCGAAACCGAGTTCGCGAAACCCGGGCGATGATATGTTTGGGACGGCGACAAACGAATGGATATCCAAGAACGGGACGGCGAGATTACGTTTGCGGTGCGAATGACGCCGCGGGCGAGCCGGAGCGCGATCGAAGGCGAGTATCAGGGCGCGCTCAAGGTGCGGGTTACTGCGCCGGCTATTGAAGATCGCGCGAATGAGGCTCTGCGTCGGCTGCTGGCCGAACGTTTGAACGTACCTGTATCGGCTGTTAGAATCGTGGCTGGCGGAAAGAGCCGGACGAAGCGTGTTTCCGTTGCGGGAGTTTCGCGCGCGCGGGTGGCGTCGCTATTTGAAGCGAGCGGCAAGCGGGACCTGAAGAGCTAACGTCACTGTTCGGATTATTGACGGGGATCTNNACATAAAAGCGATCCAAGCGGAGTTGAAAGCCACCAAGATCGATGGCTGGCTTTTCTACGACCATCACCATCGTGACTCGATTGCGAGCCGCATCCTCGGCCTTGACGAAAAAGGAATGGCGACGCGGCGCTGGTTCTATTTTATTCCGTCACGAGGCCTGCCGCGAAAGCTGGTGCACCGAATTGAATCGGGCGCGCTCGATTCCCTCGACGGCCGCAAGAACGTCTATTCGAGCTGGGAGGAGCTGCACAAGAATCTTAGGAAATTGCTCTCGGGCAACCGCACGATCGCCATGCAATATTCGCCGGATAACAACATCCCCTATATCGGGCTGGTGGACGCGGGAACTGTCGAGCTGGTGCGCAAGTTCAAGAAGAAAGTAGTCACGTCGGCTGATCTGGTGCAGAAATTCGAAGCGTCGTGGACGCCGGAACAGCTCGAATCGCATCTCGAAGCGGGCAAGATCGTGGACCGCATCACGCGAGCGGCGTTTGAGCGCGCAGCGGCGTTCGTGCGCGAAGGCAGGCCGCTCACTGAATTCGAGTTGCAGCAATGGATCGTCGAGCAATTCCGGGCGAACGGCCTCACCACTGCCGAGCCTCCCGCCGCCGCAGTGCAGCCGAACAATGGCAATCCTCACTATGAGCCGACGGCGGGCGCGTCGCGACCGATTCGCGCGGGCGACCTGCTGCTGCTCGATATCTGGGCGAAGAGCAACCGGCCGGGCAGCGTCTATTACGACATCACATGGATCGGCTACCTCGGCAAGCGCGTGCCGGATTCGTACGCAAAGATCTTTCGCATCGTGCGCGAGGCGCGGGACCGCGCCATCGAATTCGTCCGAGAATCGGTGGCCAGCGGCCGCGCGATTCACGGATGGGAAGTGGACCACGTTGCGCGGGAAACCATACGCAAGGCAGGCTACGCCAAATATTTCGTGCATCGCACCGGGCACAGCATTGGTCAGGAAGTTCATGGCAACGGCGCGAACATGGACGGCCTTGAAACCCGCGACGACCGCAAAATCGTCCCGCGCACATGCTTTTCGATTGAGCCGGGAATTTACTTGCCTGAATTCGGCATGCGCAGCGAAGTGAATGTGTACGTTAGCGAGGGCGAGGCGCGCGTCACCGGCGCAATCCAACAAGAAATCCTGCCGCTACTGGCCTGATCCGCAGCAACCCGCGCTGATGGTTCCGTTTTCGAAGTGAGCGCAGCGCCGCGTCATAAACTTTCCACAAAAAATAGGGGGCGCCCGTGTTGCGGCCCCCCCCTGAACTGCAAATCTGCTGTCTGACTTTGTTCGTACGCTAACTAGCTTACGTGATCTCTGCGGCACGAACGGGCAAACGGCGAACACGTTTGCCGGTAGCCGAAAAAATCGCGTTGCAGACAGCAGGCGCGAGCGGCGGCACCGCAGGCTCGCCCATGCCAGTGGGAGTTTCCTGACTCGGAACGAAATATACCTCGACCTTGGGCATTTCATTCATGCGCAGCACGTCGTAATCGGCGAAGTTCGTTTGAACCACCCGGCCCTTGTCGATGGTGATTTCGTTCTTGAGGGTCTGCGTGAGCCCGAAGACCACGGCTCCGACCGCCTGTTGCTCGGCGATGGCCGGATTCACCACCTGCCCGCAATCACATGCCACGACGACGCGATGGACCTTCACCGTGCCGTCCTTGGCCACTGATACCTCGGCGACTTCGGCCACGTAGGTTGAAAACGCTTCGAGGACCGCGATGCCGCGAAATACGCCCTTCGGCAGCGGCGTTCCCCAGCCAGCTTTTTGCGCGGCGAGATTCAAAACGCCCAGATGCCGTGGCTTTTTCGCGAGCAAAGCCTTGCGATATTCGTATGGATCTTTCTTCGCCGCGGCCGCAAGCTCGTCGACGAAGGACTCGCTGAAAAATCCATTCTGCGAGGCTCCCACCGATCGCCAGAAGCCCGTCGGAATTCCAGGACTTTGCAATTGGTAGTCCACGAGAATGTTGGGAATGTCGTAAGCAATGTCGGAGATACCTTCGACGCTGCTTGAGTCCATGCCGTTCTTGACGGACCCCGGAAAGAACCAATTGTTGATCGAATCGCAAGCGATGCGGGTGGTAAAGGCAACCGGTTTGCCGCTAGCATCGAGACCTGCCGCAATCTTCGCGTAAGACGCGGGACGATAATAATCGTGCTGGATATCGTCTTCCCGCGACCAGGTAACCTGCACGGGCACCTTCATCGCTTTCGAAGTCTCGCACGCATCCATCACGTAATCCGACCAGCCGCGGCGGCCAAATCCTCCGCCGAGGTAGGTTGTATGCACGAACGAAGCCTCGGGCTTTACGCCTGCAATCCCGGCCGCTATTCCCTGCGCCGGCGTTTGGAACTGAGTGGGCGCCCAGATATCGACCCGGTCGGGGCGAACATCCGCAACGCAATTCATCGGCTCCATCGTGGCGTGCGCCTGGAAGGGAGCCATGTACACCGCTTCGNNTCCCTGCTGCGGCGTCGCCTTCTTTGCGAGAAACCACGCCGGGCTTTTCGCAGGCGGCCGCGTACATCTTCCAGATACTGTCACTCGAAGTGGCGGCATTCGGACCCTCGTCCCAAGTGACCACCAGGGCTCGGCGACCTTCCATCGCATTCCATGTGTTGTCGGCCACGACGGCGATGCCGGTTGAAATCTGGACTACATCCTTCACGCCGGGCATAGCCTTTGCCTTGGTTGCGTCGAAACTTGCAACCTTGCCGCCGAAAACCGGGCAGCGAAGGACGGCGGCGTGCAANNAATCGCCTTGCCGCAAATTTTGGCGGGCGTGTCGAGGCGCTTCTTGGGCTTGCCGACGATCTTAAACTGGCTCGAATCCTTGAGCTTTACGTCGGTGGGCGGCGGAATCTGGGACGCCGCTACGGCAAGGCTGCCGTAGGTGAGGCGGCGCTTGCTCGCGGTGTGCACGACTGCTCCATTTTCCGCGTGGCATTCCGACGCATCCACGCCCCACTTCTGCGCCGCTGCTCCGATCAACATCTGGCGAGCAGTTGCGCCAGCTTTTCGCATCGGTTCCCAGCACGAGTGAATGGTCTGGCTCCCGCCTGTTCCCTGCATGTGGAATGCGGGATCGAAATAGACCAGCGCCGCGGGAGCAAATTCGGTGCGAATTTTCTTCCAGTCGCACTCGAGCTCTTCGGCGGCGAGCATGGATAGAGACGTCACAACGCCCTGGCCCATTTCGGACTTGGCGATCAGGATCGTGACGCTATCATCCGGACTGATTTGGACCCACGCGTTGAGCACCGCAGGAGCGGCTGCGGCGGGCGTCGCCGCGAGCAGTTCGAAGCGGCCGGGGAGATACATCCCGACCACCAGGCCCGTGGCTCCGGCCAGTGATGTTTTCAGAAAATTGCGACGGCCGAGTGGAGTTGTGACGACGCTCATTCCGCACCCCCTGCTGTTACTGGTTGCGAGTCTGGTTCGAGTTCAGAGGCGGTGGGTTTGTCCGACTGGGCCGGTGCGCCCTGCAATCGCGCTGCTTGGTGAATGGCCTTGCGAATCAACTGGTAGGTACCGCAGCGGCAAATATTGCCGCTCATGGCGGCATCAATCTGGGCATCTGTCGGGTTAGGAGTCTTGGCCAGGAACGCGGCGGCATTCATGATTTGGCCCGATTGACAATATCCGCACTGTGGAACGTCAATCTCAAGCCATGCGCGCTGAACCGGATGACTGCTGTCTGGGGAAAGCCCCTCGATGGTCGTAACTTTCTTTCCGGCGACGCTCGAAATCGGCGTAATGCAGGCACGAGTCGCTTCGCCGTTCACGTGCACCGTACAAGCGCCGCACAACGCCATGCCGCAGCCGAATTTTGTGCCGGTCATATTCAGCGTGTCGCGCACAACCCAGAGCAGGGGCATGTTGGGATTCACATCCACAGTCTGGGGCTTGCCGTTCAGAATAAAGTGAGTTGCCACGAAAAACCTCCCTCAGAATTTCCGAGTTCTTGATAGAAGTAGCCTCGGCATTCTAACTCTTTCTTTCAGTGGAAACTATGCCAAGTGTTCGACTGTGTCAAGCTGGGTGTCCGCACGATGCGGTAGGCAGGTGATGATTGGGTGCACGACAAGAAAGT
>PKUY01000213.1 GCA_003131705.1 Acidobacteriota bacterium
TGCGACTCGGTGCCGCCCGCGCCGGGCTTGATGGTCACAAGGGCATTCATAGCGTCGCTTTCGCCCGCCATTAATGTCTTGGTCTCGAGACCCGAAATGAATGTATCGACCGCGGCGAGTTCTTTCGCGAGATCTTGGAGGATCGAGTCGCGCTGCTCGCTGTTCGATTCTTCGCGCGCCAGATTGAAATAGGTCTCGAGATCGCTGGCCTTGCCGAGGAGCGCGGTATCGGCGTTGGCGCGCTCTCCGAGCTGCTTGCGCTGCTGCAAGAGCAACTGGGCCTTTTCCTGGTCCTGCCAAAATTCGGGAGCGTTGATTTCTAGTTCGAGCTCAGCGATTTGCTTGCGGGCAGATTCCGAGTCAAAGATAACTCCGCACGAGTCCGATGCGTTTCTGAAGCTCGTCGTAGCGTTTCTGCAGGTCTTCGATGTGTTCAGCCATATTGGAATCCTACACACGAAACGAGGAAATGGAAAATCGAAAATGAGAACTTAGGCCGCACCCGAACTTCGACGCTTCTGCGCAATTGCAATGACTAGCAACGAGATGGACGCGAGCACGCAGAGCCACGCAAACCAATCTCCGAATCGCGCGTACAGTGTTAGGTCGCTGCGAAAATTGTAGGGAGCATCTAGCTCGCCTCGAATATCGGTCGGGAGCTGTGCGGCGAACCGCCCGTATGGATCGACAGCGACGGTGAAACCGTTGTTCGTGTCGCGAAGCAGCCAGCGGCGATTCTCCACTGCTCGCACGCGCGCCATCATCAGATGCTGCGCCGGAGCGGCCGAGCGCCCGAACCATCCGTCGTTGGACATGTTGATGAGAAGTTCGGCCCCGCCCGCCGTGAAGCGGCGCACTGCGCCGGGGAGGACTCCTTCGTAGCAGATGAACGAACCGAAAGTTCCGGCTGGCACGTGGCCCACCGCGTACACCGTGCCCGGCGTGAAATCGGAGATGTCCGCCGTCAGCTTGCCGGTGAAAGCGAGCCATCGGCGGAGCGGAACATACTCCCCGAAGGGCACGAGATGAATTTTGTCGTAGGTGAAGATCCGCTGGCCGGAAGGATCGAGGAGAACGGCACTATTTGTCGCAATCCACTTCCCTGCTGCGTCGCGCTTCCAATCCTCGACGCCGACGAGAACCCCCTGCCCGGAATCGCGCGCGATCCTCTGGGGCATGGGCGGACACGTCATCAAATGCGGGCTNNTCTGGGCGCGAGTGGCGAATCCCGCATCTTGCAGGCTGAACGGAGCGGGAACTTCGGGCCAGACGACGATGCCGGGTATCCGAGTGGCGGCATCCACGCTGATCTGCTCGAGCTCGTCGAGGTCGCGGCTGTGCAGCTGCATCCAATCGGGCGAATACTCGTAGGATTGAGCGAAATTCGTCTGGACTAGATGTGCCACATAGCGCGCTGGCGCTTGCGGCACGAAATAGCGTCCGCCCCCGGCTATCAGAATCAGCAGTGCGGTGATGGCGATTGCCGCGTTCCACGTTCGCTGCCTGCGCACCAGGATGGCATACGCGACGAGCGACCCGTATGCCGCCAGAACGAAGCTCAGCCCGTAGATTCCCGTGACCGCAGTGAGTTGCAGAAGCGCGAGATTGCCGCTCGCAGCGTAACCGATGAGGTTCCACGGGAAAGCGAAGATTGGAAGATTCCCACGCGCAAATTCGAGCGCCACCCACAGGAACGGAGCGAGCGCACAAGCGAACGCAGGACCCTTCCTCGAAACCTGCGCCACGCCCCAGGAAAAAAAGGCGCAGATAATGCCGCCTGCGACGGCGACCAGTCCGAGAATTCCCGCCGACGTCCATGGGTCCACGTTGCCGTATTGGCGGATGACGACATCCATCCACGGCAGGCAGATTGGATAGAACACCAGCCCGTAAAGAAATCCGTAGAGCGGAGCCACGGCCGGCCGCGCTCCGAATGACGCGAGTACCAGCAATCCAATCGACACCCATGCCAGCAGCGGCACATTGTAATTCGGGAACGAAAGTGCCAAAGCGGCGCCACTCGCGAGGGCGAGCAGCACTCGCGTATGCCATGAAGAATTCATCCAGGGGTCATTCCGAGGTCGTTCAACGCTTGATGATCGCTTTGAAACCAGCGTGGTCGAGCGCAGTTTTTGCCGACTCCGCCGCATGCTGGTCCGAATAGGGACCAACCTGCACGCGATAGAAATTATCCGTGGTTGGTGTCACGACAAACGATGGAAACTTTTTCTGCTGCAACATGTCGGCCATGGCCAGCGCGTCGCTTTGATGCGTCAGCGCCGCGATCTGCAGCACGACGGATCCATTGAGCATCTTCGGCGGCTGAAAACGGGCAGAAACTGGAACCGTTCGCACGGCTGCCGCGGGCGCAGAAGCTTTCGGCGTCGAAGGCTTCGTCGCAGGCTCAAGATTATTGTTGTTGTTCTTGGAGTAGAAATCCCATTCGCTGTTTGCGGGAACGGGAGCAGTGCCCGGCGCTGTTTCCGGCTGGGCTGGCTTTGGCGCTTTCCGAGCCGGAGGAACGGTCGCCTCGGTAGACTCCGCGTGGACGGATCCGCCGTACTGCGTCTTGCCCATCACGTAGCCCAGCGTGAAGAAAACGCCACACAAAAGCACGACGCCCAAAAAGAAGACCACCAGGTGCCTGCTCTCAAGCACCCGATCGCCGCCGCGTTTTCCGTTGCCCGCCATTCTACTTCTTCTCCGCGAACGCCTTCACCCACTGCGAAATAATGTCCACCGGCAGCGGAAACACGATGGTCGTGTTTTTCTCGACGCCGATTTCCGTCAGCGTCTGCAGGTAGCGAAGCTGAATCGCTGCGGGCTGCTTTTCCAAGACCTCCGCCGCATCCGCCAGCTTCTGGGAGGCTTCGAACTCGCCCTCCGCGTGAATAATCTTCGCCCGGCGCTCGCGCTCGGCCTCCGCCTGTTTGGCGATGGCGCGCTGCATATTCTCCGGGATGTCGACCTGCTTGACCTCAACCTTCGTTACCTTGATACCCCAGGACTCGGTATCCTGGTCAAGGATTTGTTGCAGCTTCGCATTAACCTTTTCGCGCTCAGACAAAATCGAATCCAGCTCGAACTGCCCGACCAGGCTGCGAAGCGTGGTCTGCGCGAGCTGAGATGTAGCATAAAGATAATTTTGCACCTGCGAAAGAGCCAGGTTGGCGTCCACTACGCGAAAATAACACACCGCGTTGACCTTCACGGAGACGTTGTCGCGCGTGATCACGTCCTGCGGCGGCACGTCGAGCGTCTCGATTCGCAGCGAAATGCGGGTCAGCTTGTCGATGGGATATAGGACAAGCTGCAATCCCGCGCCCTTGGCATGGGGCAGCATCCGGCCCAGCCGCAGCACCACTCCGCGCTCCCATTCCTTAATCACGTAGATCGAATTGAAAATCCAGAAAAGAAAAATAAGTACAAATCCCAGCGTCACGATCGTGAAAAAATCCAAGTTCATCGCTACCTCCTCCGAATCACTGCCTACGAAGCCGCCGGCCGCGGCGATACAATTTCCACTTGAACGGTAAGCCCGTCGACGCCTTTCACGCGCGCACGCGCGCCTTTCGGGATGCTCTGGCCGGATTGCGACGCCGCCCGCCACAATTCTCCGTGTACCCGCACCAGTCCCGTGGCAGCCGCTCCGCCGATCGACTCGATCACTTCGCCCTCTTCGCCGAGCAACTCTTCCTTGCCTGCCGCCTGCTTCCACGAGCGCGAACGCAGCACAGCCCGCATCAGTATCACGACGATCACCGCGAACGGAAGCGCCACAGCAAGCGCGGTGCCAAGGCTCACGCCCATTCCCGTCAGCGGCGTGTGAATCAGCAGCAGCGCACCCAAAACCATGGACACGACTCCCCCCACACCTAGCACACCGTGGGTCGGGTATTTCGCCTCGAGAACAAACAGAGCCAGCGATAGCCCGATGAGCAACAGCCCCGTCAAGTTCACGGGCAGCATGTGCATGGCAAAAAGTGCCAGCAGGATCGCTATGCCGCCTATCACGCCCGGCGCAAACATTCCGGGATGCGTGAACTCGGTGTAAAGCCCCAGCACTCCCACAATCAGAAGAATGAAGAACGCATCGGGCTCAACAATCCGCGAGAGAAACTTCTCGCGCCCCGTCATGCCCAGTTCCTTCACAATCGGATGCGCAAGTGCAAGTTGCATTGTCGAACCGTTGAGACGCGTGATCGTGCGGCCATCAAGTTTCGAAAACAGCTCCTCGCGCGATGACGCGACGATCTCGATCAGCTTCCCGTCGAGTGCTTCCTTTTCACTGAATGCTTTCGCATCCGTTACCGCTGTCGCTGCAAGTTCCGCATTTCTGCCGCGCTGGCTCACGTAGCTGCGCAGGTACGCGTTCGCTTCGTTGAGGATTTTCTTTTGCAGCGTATCTTCAATCTTAACGGGCTGACCGAAAGCCTCCATAATGGGTGAAGCAGCGCCCGTGTCCGTTCCCGGCGACATGGCCGCGATATCGCCGGACAGCAAAATGAAAAATCCTGCTGAAGCCGCGCGCGTTCCCGTGGGAGACACGAACGTTACAACCGGCACTGGCGAGCGCAGAATCGCCTGGATGATCGACCGCATGGAATCGTCGAGCCCCCCGGGCGTGTTGATGGTAATCAGAACGAGGCTCGCGTGCTCGCGTCCAGCCTCTGCGATTCCGTGGACAAGATACTCGGCGAGGACCGGCTCGACTTCGCCGTCAATTCGCAGTTCGACAACATTTGCGGGCGAAGATGAATCGGGAGGTGAAGCCGCGGATACGGGCTCTACCGCCCGTGTGGCAAAACCTAAAGAAATCCCGGCGAAGAAACATACGCCGAGCAGCAGACGTCGCAATAACCGGAAAGCCATCCTAAGTGCGCATTATAGCAGGAGAATCGCAAGGAACCGCGAGAGCTTCTCCACCTGTACCCGCCTGCGACATCGTTCCGTTACTTCGCCGCGAGCGTCTCGTTCTTGATCACCTCGCCGCCCTTCATTACAAACGCCACATGCTCCATCACGGTGATGTCCTGCAACGGATCCCCTGAAACGGCCACGATGTCCGCGAATTTTCCCGACTCGATCGTTCCTGTGTCGTGCGACCTTCCCAGCAAATCAGCCGCGTTAACCGTGGCGGCCTGAATGGCGCCGAGCGGCGAGAGACCTCCATGAACGAGCGATCCGAATTCCTTTGAGGAATAATCCGGATCTCCGTCGGTTCCGTACGCAATCTTCAGATGATGATGCAACGCACGTTCGAATGCCGGCTGTTGGCCGCTCAGAATGGCCTTGTCTTTTTCGGCCATGATCGGATCGGCCCCGAGTGACGTGCCTGTTTCAGCTCCGCGCTGGAAAGCATATAGGGTCGGAACAAGCCACGTTCCGCGCTGTTCCATCAGCGTAGCGCCTTCTTCATCGAGCATCGTACCGTGCTCAATAGAATCCACGCCCGCGCGCACCGCCGCCTTGATTCCCTCCGTGCCTTCAGCATGGGCCATCACGTGCTTCCCCCCGCGGTGCGCCACCTCGACCGCTCGCGCCATCTGCGCCTCGCTGAGTTCTTCGAACCGATAATCGCTGTACGGGTCCATCACACCGCCGGTTGCCATCAGCTTGATCCAGTCCGCGCCGTATTTCATGTCGTGCCTTACTGCATCGCTCACCTCATCGATCGAATTCGCGATGTTGGGACGCCGCGCAAGCGCCTGGTCCGGTGAAAGCACGTCAGCGTCGCCGTGGCCTCCGGTGAGACTGACAAAATTCCCAGCCGAGACGATACGCGGCCCGCGAACCAAGCCTTGGCGGATCGCGTCACGCAGAGCGAGTTGACCGTAGGCCAGGTCCGACTCGCCAGCGTCACGCAGCGATGTGAACCCATGGTCGAGCCATATTTGGAGATTGTGCACACCCCACAAAGCTCCCATGGGAGATGAGATGCGCAGGCTGGCCGACGGCGACTCATCCTTCAGATTTCCCAAGATGTGAGCATGGCAGTCTGTGAGCCCCGGCAGAACCGTCTGTCCCGAGAGATCTATCACCGGCACGCCTGGGGGCGCCGAGGGCCCCACGCTCGCAACGCGATCTCCTTCGACGACAATAAATACATTCGTGGCGTAGCTGCCCGTTCTGACGTCGAGCAGCCGCCCCGCGTGAATGGCGACACGTTTCGGCGCAGCCTCTGCCATCTGCGATTGGGCGGAGGCTTCTTTCGCGGCGCATGTCAGAAAAAAAGCAAACAGCCCCGCGATGAACAACCCCCTCCCGATGCCGGTCTTTAGACCGATTTTCATGAAATTTCTCCCGCCATCAAAAGTTGCGGCGCACTGTGACGCCGAATATCGCAGATGTCGCGCGCCGATTAGTTCGATACTGTTTTCCCCGGCTGGGCGGCGTAAGCAGGCGTGACTCGCAGAACGTCCTGCACTTGCGGAGCCTTGATCACGCGCGCGAAATCGGGATCCGTTTGCGCGGCGAGAATATCCTTGTAGCCATCGTCGCGTGCGAGCTTCAAATAGTGCGCCGCATGCTCGACGTCTCCCGTTTTCGCATACGATTTCGCGAGAAGGAAATACAGCGCCGCAGGATCTGGAGCGGACCGCTGCTGCAGGATCGACCCGCTGGTTCCTTTGTGATCGAAAACACTCGGATCGATCGCTAGGGCTTTGGCGAATGCATCCATCGCATGTGGATATTCTTTGATTCCGCAATAGGCGTAGCCCAGATTACTGTAGATCGGCGCGAGATCGCCTTCGCTTGCCTTGAGGTCTGTGCGACTGATCGCCTTCTTGTAATACTTGATGGCTTTGCCGTAATGTCCGGCTGAATATTCCAGCGTCCCAAGATTATTGATGGCGCGCGAAAAATTCTTCTGCGCACTCACCGCTTTCTTGTAGAAATGTTCCGCGAGCTGGTCCTGGCCAAGCTGTTGATAGGCCATGCCCGTCGAGTTCAACAGTGCTGCATTTTGGGGATCCCCTTCCAAAATTCGCTGGAAGGCGAGAGCGGCCTCGGCATAGTCCTTGCGCGCCATCAATATCCCGGCACGCATCTCGGCGACCTGCCGGGGCGTCATCGGCGGCGTATCAGAGAATTCGGAGGTCGAATCTTGCGACTGCGTTGCGTGCGATGCCTTCGGAGCCGGCGTAGCGCGGATACTTCCAACTGCAAAAATAAGCGGGATCGCGAAGAGGGCTAGACGTTTCATTGCCCGTCTCCTTGTCGCAGCGGGCTTCTGCATACGGGCTAACTAGTGAGGCTTTGGATTGTCCGCCGGCTGCTTGCTGCCACCGAAGATACCAAATATGCGGTCAAAAACACCCTTTTTCTTCTCGGGCTCCTTGGCTGGCGGCTCAGCGGCGTTTTCCCCAGGTTTCGCATTCGGCGTTGGTTTAGGGCGGGGGCTACTAGACGCATTCGAGCCTTCACCTGAAGCAGGGGGCGACGCGGGCGATGCCGTTCCCTTGCCGAATAAATGCCCCAGCCATGAGCCCGGCGACGACTGCGCGTTCTGCCCGCCGTGAAGTTCGCAATATGCGGTTGGCTCGCTGCCGGCGATGAAATACTCCGTGGCGGTCTGCGGGCAGGTCGCCGTCGCCAGTTGACCGCTCTGTGGATCGATTGTCTCCGGCAAAATACCCGGCGGCGGAACGAACGACTGAGTCTTCTGATACGCGGGCATAGCCACCGCTCGTTTCATGAACTCCGCCCAGATCGGCGCCGCGGCTTGGCTGCCTGACAATCCCAGATTGCGATTGTCGTCAAATCCTACCCAAACGACGCAAAGAAGGTTCGAAGTGTACCCAGCGAACCAGCCGTCTCGCGAAGTGCCCGTTTTCCCTGCGGCGGGTGCGGTGAACCCGAGCTGCCGGACCGGATAGCCCGTGCCATGATTGATCACGTCTTCCATCAAGCTAGTCACCAGATACGCGACGCGCGGATCGAGGACCGAGCGCGTCGTCGGCGCGTTGGAGTCCTCCGATGTGCCGTCGGCTGAAATCACGCCACGAATGAAGAGCGGTTCCGCGCGCACGCCGTTCGACGCGAAGGCGGTGTAACCGGCCGCTACCTCTATAGGCGTCATTTCATACGCGCCCAGCGCGACCGCCGGCGTGGGCTGGATGTTCGTGCCGAGTCCCATCTGTCGCGCCACGGTCACCACTCGCTGGTAGCCAATCATCTCGGCAACTTTTACTGTCGCCACGTTGAGCGAATGCATCAGCGCGTCGCGCACTGTCACCGTCCCCATAAATTCCTGGCTGTAATTGTCGGGCGTGTATTCCTTGCCGTCGAATTCAAATGTCGTCGGCGAATCATCCACGGTCGTCACCGGCGTTACCACCGGTTGAAGTCCTTGCACGGCATTGTCGAACGCCGCCGCGTAGACGAACGGCTTGAAAACGGACCCGGGTTGACGCCGCGCCTCCGCGTGATTGAGCTGGCTCTCTCCGTAATCGCGTCCTCCGACGAGAGCGAGAATTTCGCCGGTGTGCGGATCGAGCACCACCATCGCGACCTGCGCCTGCGGAACTGGCTCGCCCTTTTTCTTCCAGGCCGCGTACTTCCGGGCGAGAAGTTTGTCCACTCCCTGCATGCCGGTCTGAACCGCATCCGACGCAGCGCGCTGCAGCCCGGGATCGAGCGTCGAATAAATCCGGTAGCTTTGCGTCTGCAGATCGTTCTCGGAGAATTGCTCGAGCAGGTTGTCCTTCACCATATCCACAAAATAAGGCGCCGAGCTGCTGCCGAGGCTGCCGTTTACGAATTTCAGTTTTAACTTCTTGGCCGCGGCTTCCTGTTCCGCGGTGAGGTAGCCGTCCTCGACCATTTGCCCCAGCACGCGGTCGCGCGATTCATCCGCCCGGTCGATGTGCCTCTCGGCGGCCGAGTAGCGATTGGGCGCGCGAATAATTCCCGCGAGGAATGCCGATTCGCCGGCGGTCAGCTCGCGCACGTCCTTGCCGAAGTAAGCTTGCGCCGCTTCGCCAAAACCGCGAATCGAAAAGCTGCCGCGATTGCCCAGATAAATGTCGTTGGCGTAAAGTTCGAAAATTTGCTGCTTCGAAAAACGCCCGTTGATCTCCGCGGCCATCAGAATTTCTTTTACTTTGCGGCTCCATTCACGCTTGGTCGTGAAAAAGAACGTCCGCGCCACCTGCATGTCGATCGTGCTGGCGCCCTGCGCCTTCTGGCCGCGCGACACGTCGTAAAACGCCGCGCCAAACACGCGGATCAGGTCCAGCGCGCCATGCTCGAAGAAACGCTTGTCCTCCGCCGCCAGCACCGCATGGACAAGCACCGGCGGCAAGTCCTCGAACCGCACCACACGCCTCTTCTCGCGCGAGCTGTCAAAGAGACTCGTGATCACCTCGGGTTCGATCTCCGCCGAATCCACCTCTGCGCCGTCGGGGAGCTGCGCGATGCGCGATATCTGCGGCCCCGAAAATGACACGCGAAGACTGTTGTGCCCCTGAAAGTAGGAGCTCGACGCCGGCTGAATCTCAATCGTCGAGCCTGTGGTCCGAAATTCTCCCGGCGCCCCCGCAACGGTGCTTTCCTGATAGCCGGCCCGCAGCAGATAACTGGCCAGGTCGCCGGGGCGCATGGATTTCCCCGTAAAGATGTGGCCCGGAGCGGAATAGACGCGCGAGGTGTTCTGGTAAATCTGGCCGGTGAGCCGCTGGTCGATCAGGCGCCCGAACTGAATATAGTAGTAAGCGAAGACGATCGTAGCGCTGAGCAAAAGCCCCAGCGCAGTGACGAGTAACACGATGCCAAACCGGGATGTCAAAAAGCCACGGGCAATTCGAATCCGCAATCAATCTCTCCGGTAAACCGTCTCTCGGTAAACCATGCCCGCATAACTGTCGCGCTCCCAATAGCGCGGCAGGGCGAACACGGTGTTGCCGGGGCTTGGTTGCCCGGCGTCCATCTGACTGGCCCGCCAATATCAAACACTATTCTAGATGGTATGGTTGTCGGCGTGTGGGTGAAATTGTAGCGTGAATTGGTAAACCATGAGGTCGATCGGCACTGAGTAATCGAGCGCCAGATCCACACTTCCGTTCTGGACGACGACGCGAATATCTTCCTTCTTAGCTGGGATGCCGAGTTCTTGCGTCTTTTTCCAGAGATCTTCGCGGATGTCGTCGGAGCTCTTCTTGGGGTAACCAGTGAGCGCGAATCGGGATTCGCTTTCAATCGAATCTTGAAACTGATAGTTCGCGAAGTAGACCGGAACCATCTTGACGGCTATGAAGACCATCGCGCCGAGGAAGAAAAGGGTAAAAATGAGGTTGAGCTTCGACCCTCCGCGCTCGCCGATACGATTGCTGTCAACTGCACCAACCTTGGACACCGTGCGCCCTCCCACGGGCATTCCTTCGCCTGCCTGCTGTTTCAAACTAGCACGGTGGCAGTCCCACTGCGTCACGGAGAACATTCCCTGTTTGCGATGAGTAAACGCGTTCGTCCAGATCGGCTGGCCGCTGATTACGCGCGAGTCCTTTAGTACGCCTTGGCGAAGATGGCCTTCTCCTGGGCAGATTGGCCACAGTAAATGCACTTCCCGGCTCCCCCAGGCTGATCGAGCGGGATGCAGCGCATGGTGGCCTTGGTCTCTTCTTTGATCTTCTCCTCGCAATCGCCCCCGCCGCACCACCAGGCNNATCTTGAATTCGGCGTAATCACCCGGCTCGGCCGTGTTCGCTTTGCGGAATGAGAGCGCTCGATCGTAAAGCGCCTGCTGAATTTCTTCGAGCATTAGACTGACGGCGGCAGCGATCCCCTGCTGCGGCACGAAAGACTTGCCCTCTTTGCCCGGCCGATCCCGCCGCGCGAGTACCACCGACCCCTTCGCGACGTCCTTCGGCCCCAGCTCGAGCCTCAGCGGCACCCCGCGCATTTCCCAATCGTTGAATTTGAAGCCGGGGCTCATTCCTTCGCGCTCGTCCATCTTCACGCGAATCCCTGCGTCGACCAGCTCGCGCCGCAACCTCTGCGCGTTTTCCATCACGGACGACTTCTCTTCGTCGGTTTTGTATGNNGGTATATGGGCACGATCACAAGTTGAAACGGAGCCAAACGCGGCGGCAGGATCAGGCCCTGATCGTCGCCATGCACCATGATGATCGCGCCGATAAATCGTGTGGACAGGCCCCACGACGTGGTCCAGCAGTGCTGCAGCACACCTGCTTTATCGAGATAGCGTATCTCGAATGCCTTCGCGAAATTCTGGCCCAGGTTGTGCGACGTCCCCGCTTGCAGAGCCTTGCAGTCGCCCATCATGGCTTCGATCGAATACGTCTGTTCGGCGCCCGCAAAACGCTCCGCCGCGGATTTGCGCCCCGGAATCACCGGCACGGCCGCCTCGCGCACGGCAAAATCGGTGTACGTGTCGAGCATCTGGCGCGTTTCGAATTCGGCTTCTTCTGCCGTCGCGTGCGCCGTGTGGCCCTCCTGCCAGAAGAATTCCAGCGTGCGCAAAAACAGCCGCGTGCGCAGCTCCCAGCGCACCACGCTGTTCCATTGATTGATCAGCAAAGGCAAATCGCGGTACGACTGTATCCACTTCGCGTACGCGTGCCCGATAATCGTTTCCGACGTCGGCCGGATCACCAACGGCTCTTCCAATTCTTCCCCGCCGCCGTGCGTCACCACGGCCAGCTCGGGCGAAAATCCCGCCACGTGCGATTTTTCTTTCTCGATGAAACTGCGCGGTATCAAAAGTGGAAACGCTGCGTTGACGTGCCCCGTCGCCTTGAATCGCTTATCCAGCGCCGCCGTGATGTTTTCCCATAGCGCCCAGCCGTACGGCCGCACGATCATGCACCCGCGAACCGGGGCGTAATCCGCCAGTTCTGCCCGAAGGACGAGCTGGTTGTACCACTCCGAATAATCTTCGGCCCGCGTAGTCAATTTCTGTTCGGACATTCTGGCCTTGGCTCTCTTCCGTGCGGTGTGGCGGCACGCTCTTAGCTCGCGCAGGACGCGGCGCTGCAGACGCGTTAGGTTAGGAGACTCCCGAACCGAAGTCAATCCGCGCGCCGGCAGCACCGGCAGCAATCCCTGCGCCCGACTTCCGGCACCGTCCCGCACAGGTATCGACCTTACGATTGAGTCACTTTCGTCTTGACAACATTGCGGGCTGGTAGTAAATCTTCGCGCACTAATCCGCCCGGGGGGCGCATTTCCAATCCGCAGGAAAGTATTCGGGGGGTGGGCGATGGATTCACGTTTTCCTGGAATCAGAATTACGTGTGCGCTGTTGGTGTGCCTGATCGCGCTGTTCGTTTGTGTTTCTTCGGCTCTGGCGCAAAGCGCTTCCACAGGAGCGCTGACCGGAGCGGTCACCGATCCTTCCGGAGCCGTCATCTCCGGCGCGACCGTCACGGCGACCAGCCTTGGCACCGGCCAGTCGCGCGACACAACTACGGACTCCAGCGGTTCCTACAAGTTTTCCCTCCTGCCGCCCGGAAATTACGGCGTGAAGTTTTCCGCCGCGGGCTTTAAGACCGTTGAGGTCCCGTCGATCACTGTGAACGTCACCGAGACCCCTGTTCTCAATCGCACCCTCGAGATCGGCTCGCAGACACAGCAGGTGACCGTCGAATCCACGGTCGAGACTGTCCAAACGCAGAACGCCACGGTAGGCGGATTGGTCGCCGGGCAAACCGTCACGGAGCTGCCTCTGAGCACGCGCAACTACACGCAGGTGATTGACCTCTCGCCCGGCGTTACTGCCAACGTCGCGACCGCCACAGCCGTCGGAAACGGAACGCAGGACATCAACGTCAACGGTTCCGGCTCCGATCAAAACACCTATTTGATGGACGGCGCGGTCGTCACAAACTACGGCAGCGGCGGCGCAGCGCAATCAGGTAGCTATGCCGGGATCGGCATTCCCAATCCTGATTCGATTCAGGAGTTCAAGGTTCAAACTTCTCAGTACGACGCGGCTTATGGCCAGAACCCCGGCGCCAACGTGAACGTCGTCACCAGGAGCGGCACGAACCAGTACCACGGAGCGGTTTGGGAGTTCAACCGCAACAACTTCTTCAATGCCAATGATTTCTTCTTCAAAAACTCGGAAAGAAATGAAGGTCTCCCAAACAAGCCGCCCACAGTCAAGCAGAACCAGTATGGCGGAACCTTTGGCGGGCCGATTAAGAAGGACAAGTTCTTCGTATTTGGCTCATACCAGGGAACGCGGCAGCTTAACGGAATTGGCAGCAACGGCTTCGCCACCGGAATCACTTCCGTCAATCTGATGCCGTTTAACGAGCCCGGCGTTCCCTTCGCGAACGCGCGCGCGGACCAGGGCGCCGGTTACACCATACCACGCGATTACGGTCTTCAGAATCCGTTCCTCCCTCCCCCGTTTAACGACCCATTAATCGGCACGCCTTGCGACGCCTCGACGTATCGGAAATACCTTGGATGCGCGTTCGCCGGGGAATTTGACGGGTTCGGTTTGGGTACGAACCAACACGTGGCGCCGGATGGATCCAACATTAGTCAAACGTTCATCAATCTCTTGCGGCAGACAGAGAAGATTCCCCAGGTTAAGGGAGGCTTCAATAACGGCTATTACGTTTCGAGCCTCCGTTACGATTCGAATGGCTTGCCCTTTTGCGCGGACACGGCCAAAGGTGCTAAACCTGGGGATTGTTTGACGCCCACAACCATTTCGCAGGCCACGAAGGCCAATGAAGATCAATACTTGCTCAACGCTGATTACGTCCTCTCGAGCAAGAATACCCTGACGGAAAAGTACTTCTTCGCTAGCGATCCGCAGACCCAAAGTTTCAGCTGCCTCGGCGGTTGCTACCCCGGCGCCCCAGAGAATGGACACTACGGATCACAGTCTGGTGTGCTGAAGCTCACGTCAGTGCTCACCAACAATTTTGTGAACGAAGCGCAATTCTCGTTCCAGCGGTTGTACCTCAACGTCAGTGACGGCGTAACGATCGACTCCTGCGCGGGCGACGGTGTCACCGCCCTTAACATCATTCCCGCGATCAATAATGGCGCCCTTAACAACGCTGGCAACGATCCTACCAAGCCTTGCGTTACCTCGGCGGCTGCCGCGCACAATCGCGAAGACACCCTGATCCCTGTCATCGGTTCTTTCGGATTTGGTGGTTCGAACTGGGGAGCGTTTCAGCTCGGCGGGAATTTCTTTTCCGCGACCAAGAGTATCCAGAACACGTTTCTGGGCAACGAGCAGATTTCCTGGAACCACAGCAAGCATTCGTTGCGCGCGGGCGTAGGAGTGCAGCGGATACAGTGGAACTGGGCGCAGCCGGACAGGGAGCGGGGTTGGATCAACGGCGGCAATATCGCCGACCTCATGACCAGCAGCAGCGGCACTGCCATTGACGGTACTCCAACCAACGTAACCACAGGCCCCGGCGGCCTTGTGGGCAACGGTATTTTCCTGAACCTTACCAATCGCCTCTTGCCGCCGGGCTCGCCGAATCCTCACAACTGGCTCATCAACGAATTCTCGTGGTTCGTTCAGGACGACATCAAAGTCACTCGGCACCTCACTGTGAACATGGGCGTTCGGTGGGAATATGACGGATGGCCCAGCGACGCACATGGCGTGTTCACGAACTTCGCAGCCCAGACGGCCGGACTGGTAAATACGGGCTCCTTCTTCTTGGGCAACCAGATCGCCAACTGCGCGGCGTTCCCCTGTGCCACGTCGGGAAATCCGGTTGGCACTCTCGCGGGTTATATCGTCCAGTCGAATTTTAACAAGGCATTCTACGGAAATCTAACCGGTGCAAATGGCTCAACCGGTATCTTTGTCAACAATAACAAGACCTTGTTGTACGGTTCCCCGCTTGACAACTTTTCACCCCGCATCGGCGTGGCGTGGCAGCCGTTCAGTGAGAAACTCGTAATACGCGCGGGTTATGGCATGTTCTTCGACCGTGTGTATGGCAACCTCGTCGGAGACAACATCCTTGGCAACGAGCCGCCCTACGCCACTGGCATCGGCACAAATCCGTCGGAAACTCTTCAGAATCCCTTCGTGTTTCAACCGTTCCTTGGGTTCATACCGAGGACCCTGAAGGTCACTGGTGCCGTTCCCGGGTTCGGCGCCACTGCGTTTTCGGACATTAACGGCGGTAACGCCACGGGTCTCATAACTTCGGGGGACTCGCCGCAAATGGCTACTCCCAAGGTTCAACAGTACAACGTGGACCTTCAGTACGAGTTTGCGCACGGTTGGGTGGCCGACATTGGCTATGTCGGAACACATGGAGTCCACCTCTTCGATTGGAACCGCGCTCCCAACCTCGCGTATCTTGTTGCCGGCGCCCCCAATCCACCGGCGGCGTCAGACGTGGTCAACACATTGATGCAGAGGCCGGCCAGCTCATTCCCCATTAACGATGCGGGTAACACGAATCCCCTCACTCAGGTTGTCGCGAACACCGGCACAAATCTTCTTGGCCGTGTAAGCTACCTGGGCGTTGCCCCAAGTGGTTTGCAGCAGGTGAAAACGGACGGGAATCACCTGTACAACAGTTTGCAAGCCCAGCTCAAGCACCAGTTCTCCCACGGGCTCACGATTCAGGCTTCCTATACCTGGAGCAAGCTCATTACCGATATCAACGCCAGCGCAGCCGGAGCGGGCATTGCCACGGGCGGCAACGTGCTCTCCGGCAGCGCATCCGTGAACGACCCCCTCAATACCCGGCAGCAATACGGGCTGGCGGCGTTCAATCGCCCCCACCGCTTTGTAGTCAACTATGCGTACGAAATGCCCTACAAAGGCGAAGGATGGCACAACAAGGTGCTGGGCGGCTGGGGCGTTTCCGGTGTAACTACCATTCAAACTGGTCTGCCTTTCACGATTACCGACGGAAACATTGGCACAATATATGACTTCAACCCGGCTGCGACCGGTGGTTACGCCCGAGCCGAACTTGCATCTGCTAACACGGGCGCCTGCAGTCCCACCACCGGAGTCTGCAAGGCCGTCGGGTCGCTCGGTACCTCGGGCAGCATGAGGTGCCGGTTGGGAATCCAGGTGTTTGGATCTACGTGTGAACAACCCTTTATCAATCCGAATGCGTTCATGCCGGCGCCCGTGTTTGGTGGAGTTCCGAACCCAGCCTGGGCAGCAATAAACGGCCAGACGGGTTGCAATACAGGAACTCGAGCGACCCCTCTTGTTCCTCAGTTCGTGCTTTGCGGCTCGGGCTTCGGCAACTCCGGTACCGGAATCATGAGCTGCTGCACGCAGCTCAACTTCGACATGGCGATCATCAAGAACACGGTTGT
>PKUY01000297.1 GCA_003131705.1 Acidobacteriota bacterium
ATCCCTCCCTCTCCGCCATATAGTTTATCCGTTGCGCCCGTAGCTCAGTTGGATAGAGCGTCTGGCTACGAACCAGAAGGTCGGGAGTTCGACTCTCTCCGGGCGCACCACTTCTCCCTTATAAACACAGGCGATTCTCGGCATCACGGAAAATAAGCGACTGTCCGTTCCGTCTCAGGTGTATAGAGTCAGGTGTATAAGGGCGACCGGCCAAAACTCTTGCGTGAGTGCGGGATTGGCTGCGAAGGGATAAAATGCACTACATGGACACGGCTGCATCCAACGCATGGGCAGTAGTCACGGCGAAGGCGGTCCTGCCAGCTGACGAACTACGAGACAAATACGGACTCAGGTGGGTTCGGTCCGGCAGTTCAAGAGAACACACGTTCGCGTCGCACGATTCCGAGCTTAGATTTTAGCTTCGAGATAAGCAGATCGCGGTCCGCGTCCTAAAGAACGGAGTGCCCGAAGGCCAACTCCCCAAAGAACGGATATCTGTGGTCGAAGGTGATCCCGACCATCCACTCCCTCGCCAAAACTCTGACCGACCGCAGAATCAGTAACTTACTGCCGTATCCGTCCACGATTCTGGTATAACTCCGGCCAAGCGCTGGCTTGCGTTTCTACGGAACCACCGGGAAGCCATCGCCGCGATGGACTTCTTCGCGGTCCCAACGATCACTTTCGGGGTGCTCTACTGCTTCTTCGTCATCAGCCACGGTCGTCGGCGCATCCTGCATTTCAATATCACCAGGCATCCGACGAGCATGTGGATCGTCCAGCAGTTGCGGGAAGCATTTCCGTTTGAATCGGCTCCCAGGTTTCTAATCTTCGACCGGGACGCAAAGTACGGGTTGGAGGTTCCCGTAGCCGTTCGATCTCTGAAGATGAGCCCGGTACGGACCTCCTTCGAGAGTCCCTGGCAGAATGGCGTGGCGGAGCGTTGGGTCGAAAGCTGCCGGCGCGATCGGCTGGATCACATTATCGGGTTGAATGAACGCCATCTGAAACGGCTGCTCTCTGAATACATCCGCTACTCCACGAAGACCGCACGCATCTCGGGCTGGGGAAGGGAACGCCGAACTGTAGAAGTCGTTCCGGAGCCTCTGGTCGCGTCCTGTCTCATGACCGACTCGGCGGGCTGCACCACCGCTACGATCGCGCTGCCTAGTCGGGACAAGTTTTCGTCCATCCCTAAATATACATACACCGCATTGGCGCACACGTCTCCGCCCAAAAGAACCTTCGCGGTCCTCAAAGCAATTCTTGATCGAGTGCAGGCTTCCTGTTCAGGCCGTGGCGAAAAAGAATCGCGCCATTTTCGGCGCGGACGGGCTTTTGGCAAACCACAACGGTCCCGCCCCCGTGCATGGACGTTACGAACCGCTCTCAATATTTACTACGTGAATCGTGCCAGTTACTTTGTCATATGTGCCCGTGACTTTAACCTTCTCGCCAGCAAACTGAATCGGTTTCTGTTGGTCAGTTCCAGCGCGGCAACGAGTGATCAAGAGCATTGGTTCGTGGCTGAAGCATAAAATCATTTGCAGAAGTAACTGTGCAGTTCGTATAATCGAACTGGAGAGTTCACTCAATGCCAAGAACAGGCAAGAACGATAGCATTGTCGTTTCCGCACTTCGGGCGCGCACGAATTTCGGCGATCTTCTGCGGCGCGTCGAAGATGAACGACGTTCGCTTGTTATCGAGAAGCGTGGAACACCGCGTGCGGTGTTGTTGAGCATTCGGGATTACGTGCGACTTGCGGCTCCAGAGCCCGAGGTTTTGAGGATCATTGGCGAGGAATCAAAGGCGAAAGGCACGGACAATCTGAGTTCGCAGCAGATTGACAGAATAATTAAGGACACACG
The DNA here is from genome assembly GCA_003131705.1 of Acidobacteriota bacterium. GTDB lineage: Bacteria > Acidobacteriota > Terriglobia > Acidiferrales > UBA7541 > Palsa-295. The sequence goes on from PKUY01000297.1 coordinate 1,870, forward strand.
GGCCAAGAGAACGAAGCGCTGATGATTTCGCTTCGACTTGTCGTTGACACGAACATTGTTATTTCTGCGGCACTCAAGCCCGACGGACTGCAACGTACGGTTCTTCTGCTTGCGGTTACCAAACCAGCCCGGCTTTACGTCTCAGCTACCATTGTTGCGGAGTATCGGGCTGTGCTGGCGCGACCAGAACTCCAGATCCGCAAAGGCCTTCGACAACAGCTGCTACAACTCATTGAGAAGAATGCTCGTTCTGTTACTGCGGTGCGGCGCCTTCAAGTGACGAGCGATCCAGACGACAACATCTTTCTGGAGTGCGCAGATGCTGCCCGCGCGGATTATCTCATTACGGGGAATACCCGGCACTTTCCGAGGTATTGGAAGAAGACGAAAATCATTCCATCCCGCGAGTTCCTTAGCCTCGTTGCACCTCATCTCCTCACTTAGATTCGCGAGACGCTTTTGAATGAGAATCTCATGCGATCGGTTGGCGGACTCCATCATCGCTACGAACAAGTCGCCGCCAAACGAGTACGAATCAGGTTTTTGGTAAGGACAGGGGTTGGCATATACATTCTGTTTGACGGCTCAATGCCGATGTACGTGGGAAAAGGCAGGATCAAGCGGCGAATAATCCGCGCCACCGTGGGCAGACGCAGCCAACTCTGGGATCACTTCAGTTGGTACGCGATCAAGAACGCCAAGATGATGCACGACATCGAAGTACTTATGCTGCGAATCCTGCCGCCCAATTGGGGGTCCCTGACTCGCCAAGGCGGCAATTTCAGGACGGGCATGGGGATTCGTCAGGGCAACAAGCAGGCGGTCTGGATAAGTCGCAAGGGTGACCCGCCGAAATAAGCGCGCACCCTCCGGATGGAGCGGAGCCGCTTCGCAAATTCTTCAATTCCCGGTTCGTGAATTATCAACAGTCAGCTAGCCTCTAACGCGATCTCGCGGTATCCTTTGTGTTACCTCATTTAGCTTGTTCCGCAACTTTGGAGGAATCTAATGGTCATCGGCGACAAATTGCGAGCGTTGCGAGAAGAAAAGAAGCTTTCGCAAGGCGACATCGAAAAGCGCACCGGTCTATTGCGTTGCTACATTTCGCGCGTCGAGAACGGGCATACGGTGCCGGCGATTGAAACCCTCGAAAAACTGGCCCGAGCCATGGAAGTACCGATGTACCAACTTTTCTACGATGGGGAGGAGCCGCCCCGGCTACCGAAACTGCCGAAAGGAAAAAGCGTAGATGATGGTGCCTGGGGGAGTGACGGAAAAGACGGCAGGGTCCTCGACCGGTTCCGTCAGCTACTCCGCCGCGTCGAGGAGCCGGATCGGAAGCTACTGCTTCATATGGCACAAAAAATGGTGAGGCCAACTCGCAGTCGAGCAAAAACCTAGGCCCTATCCCTCTCCATCATGGGTGCAGGTTGCAGCATTCGGAGCACTTGATGCTTACGAAGGAAAACGCGGCGTAATATCTGCCCCGCAGAAGTGTAGCGTCTCGCCGTTGCACCCGACCGAGTTTGGATCTCTATTGGACGCGTTTAAGCCTGATTTCCATTGCGGATCTCGACACGCGGAGGTTATTGGAAGCGGTTGTGTTTTCGTCCAGGCAGTTGGGAGGCTGTGGACCCTAATGAAGTGCAGATTGAAACATTCGTCGACATGCGAAGTGAAAAGAACCTAACCCCATTGATCAGTTACATTTCCGCTCAGCGGAACTACGATTTCGGACTTTTGGTGACCGCGCTGAAGAACGTCGACCAATTGTCGAATCAAAAAGAAAAGGCTATTCAGCTCAAGAAACGCAGCACGGGCGGGCAACCTAGGCGATCTGTTTGCGCGCTGGATGTCTGAAGACGCGGCGGACGGAATCGAGGAACGCGAAGATATCAGGGTCGCGTTCGTCCTTGCGCCAAGCCATGTAAACCTCGATTTTGGCATCCGGTTCATTCAGTTCTATGAGGGCCAGTTCTTTTCCGTAGGTCGCATTGCTGACCTTGAGGATCGCGCCCGAACCTATGAAAATCCCTTTGCCGGAGGCAACTGCAATCGCCCCCGCTTCCTCGTGCGCCTCGACACGCGTCATCGTCAGGTGCGGCGTCAGACCTCGGCTGGTGTACAACCCAAGTATCCTGTCATAAAGCCCGCACGAATGATTCCGATCGAAGATGATGAGCGGTTCGTCCGCAATGTCCGCCAGCCTTACGGATTCGCGTTTCGCCAGCCGATGCGTCTTCGGCATGACGACCACAAATCTCTCTTCAAACAGCGCCACACAATTCAGGTTTGCTTGATCGACCGGCGGGCGCAGGAAGCCGATGTCGATCTCGCCCTTCGACAGGGCTTCATTCTGGAGACTTGAAAAAACATCCTTGCACTCGATGTCGATGCTCGGAAAGAGTTTGTGGTGTTCGACAACGACATTGCAGATTACCCGTCCCAGGCCGGCACCCATGCCGATGCGGAGAACCCCGCTGTCTCCCCTCTGCGCATGCCTTGCTGCTTCCGAGGCGCGCTCCGCTTGCACCACAAGTTTTCTCCCCTCGTCGAGGAATACGCGCCCGGCCCTGGTCAGCTCCACGCGCCGGTTGTTGCGTACGAAGAGCTCCACACCCAGCTCCTCTTCCAACTGATGGATTTGGCGGCTGAGGGGTGGCTGCGAAATGTGCAACCGCTGAGCAGCCTTACTGAAGTTGAGGAAGTCAGCGACAGCGATAAAGTAGCGGATATGACGAAGCTCCACAGTGGGAGGATTCTATACCAGCCAGGTACAACCGGCGGACTTCTTTTTCCCCTCTGCAGGCTGCCAGCGGGGGGAAGCAACGCCAATGTTTCCAGGAGTTTCGGGTGTGGGAATAGGCAATATTTTCATCATACCTAAGAAGTATAACCGCTTGACCAAACAGGTATTGGACATTTTCCCCGTTCGGAATGATGTTCTCCACGCGGCAGGTGCGGTGGGGTGTAAGTACTCGCGTTGATGCTGGCAAACGGTTTCAGATCAAACGGACATTTTGGTTTCCCAAGGATCGAAACCTCGAGGATTTAGTCAGATCTGGCCTGCGGGCCGCGGATTTGCTTCTCAGTCGTGCGCGACCCGAGGGTTTGGCGTGACGAGATTTAGCAGGCGCATTTGAGCGGGAATTGAAAGAAAAGCGGGAGGCGGACATGCGACGTAGGTGGATGACGTGCTTTGGGCTGGCTCTCGTGATTGTGGCGTTCGCAACTCCACGGGCATTCGCGCAGGCGACTCTTACGTTCGCCCAACTCAACGGCAACGTACAGGATGAGAGCGGGAAGGTAATCCCCAAAGCCACCATCACCATGCACCAGCCAGACATCAATTTGCGCTACACGACGACGACNNCCAATGATACGGGATTCTACATCGTTCCCAATTTGCCGCCGGGCCAGTATGAATTGACCGTGGAATCTGCCGGCCTGGGCAAGTATGTTCAGACCGGGATCGCGCTGTCGGTGGGGCAGACCGCCACGATCGACGTGACGCTGAAAGTCGCATCGATATTGCAAACCGTCCAAGTAACAGCCACTGTGCCACCCGTGGAGCCCACGCGCACGGAAATCAGCCAGGTGATTGACACGAATCAGATTCAAGGGCTTCCGACGAACGGCCGCCAGTTCGTCGATTTTGCATTGCTGACACCCGGTGTGGCCACAGGCAGGACGAGCATTCAATCCACCTTCACGGAGCCGGAGGTGACGCGCATCTCTTTCGGCGGTATGCGGGACTTGAGCAACGCCGTAACGGTCGATGGCGCCGACTACATCAATGAGGCCACGGGTTCGCAGCGTGCCACGCCTTCCCAGGAAGCGGTGAGTGAATTCCGTGTGGTGAACAACAGTTTCGGCGCGGAGTACGGACGGGCGCTGGGCGGAATCGTCAACGTGGTGACGAAGTCGGGCACGAATGATTTTCATGGCTCGACGTACGGCTATTTAAGCAACGACGCGTGGAACGCGCGGGGGCTTCTAACGCAGCCGCAATTTGACACTTACCGCCGGGGCCAATTCGGTGCAACGGTTGGCGGCCCGATTCAAAAGGACAAGACATTTTTCTTCGCCAACTACGAGGGCCAGCGGCGGGGCGAGTCACCCACATATCCAGGGACTCTCATCGGAAGCCTGGCGGTCATCAACACCTCCAAAATCGCTCTGGGGCTGGAGCCGGAGAATCTCAACACCCTCAAGACTCTCGACAATGACAACGGGTTCGTCAAGGTCGACCACATGTTCAACGCTAACAACCGCCTGGCGATCCGCTATGCGATTGTCGATGCGCGGGATTTGAACGTGCTCGTGGGCGATACTCTGGACGGCGGCGGCATCGGCGCTCCCAGCAGCGGGCACAATACATTTCTGCGCGACCAATCGTTTTCCGGCTCGCTGGCTTCCGTGCTCAAGCCTGACGTTGTGAACACCTTTCTCATTCAGTATGCGCGTCGCCACTATAACTTTCCGGGCGTGACGGGCCAGCCCAATCTGGACATACCAAACACACTTCTGTTTGGACACAACTTCGGAACGTTCGATGCGACAAACGAATCCCGCGTGCAGGCGACCGACAGCGTGTCCTGGATCAAAGGAAAGCACTATTGGAGGTTCGGAGCGGACTTCAACTACATTGACGATTTCGTGATCTGGCCCGGGTTCACACCGATGCGGATCATCGTGCCTGGCGTCAACTGTCTGGTGGACTTCGCTCGTTTCGTAAATCCAACTGCCAATATCCCATACAGTTTTGCCAATGGGGGACCGTGCCCGGTGGACAATCCTCCTTTTGCTCCACCCACCAACGTTGGGCCGAATCCAAACAGCCCTCTCAATGGCGTGCCCATCGTTTTTTGGGGCGCTCCCCTGGGCAATGGACCCGTCGTTCCTGGCAGCCTGCCTCCAGCGATTCCTCTTTCCCCCGTCGGCGGTCTCAATCAATGGCCGAATGCATTTGTGAATCCGCAGGACTACAACGTGTACCTCACTCACAACTACCTCGGATTCTTCGCGCAAGATCAATGGCGGCTCACTTCCAAGCTGACCGTGAACTACGGTTTGCGATGGGACTTTGAAGGCGGCCTAAGGAAGGTCATCAATGCGGACTACGGCGGGTGGCAGCCCCGGGTCGGCATTGCGTACTCGCCAGCGAAGCATACGGTGATTCGCGCGGGTTACGGACTATTCGACGACCACTACAACATGACCTTCTTTTTCGTGACGTATCCGCAGCGCGAGGTTGTGATTCCAAACGCGCCTCAGCCCTGGGTGCGGGTCGGCAATTCCACGGCCGGGTACGCGCTGAACCAGCTGAGCAT
>PKUY01000120.1 GCA_003131705.1 Acidobacteriota bacterium
CAACACTCTCGTCCTCACCGGAGACTTCGAGCGCTTCAAAAATTGGCTGGTTCATCACGCGACCGCCGATATTCGAATTCAAACGATCATGCTGGCCTGGGCTTTCGGCGCGCTTCTCGAAGGGCTCGTAGGTTTCGGCTATCCATGGGCCGTCGTAGTGCCCATTTTGGTGGGACTGGGAATTGCGGACCTCGATGCCATACGCGTCGCTGCGCTGGCGAACAACGCGCCTGTATCGTACGGTGCGCTCGGTGCTCCGATTCTTGGACTGGCGGCGGTTACCGGGCTGCCGCTCATGGCGCTTTCTGCTTCGATCGGCAACGTCGTGGCGGTTCTGGCGCTATTACCGCCATGGGTTTTAATCTACCTCGTCAGCGGCTGGGATGGAGTCGTCGAGGCATGGCCCTTGGCTATCGTGGGATCGCTCTCCTATATTGCTGGGCAGTGGCCGGTCGCGCACTACCTGGGTCCCTATCTCCCTGACATTAGTGGCGCGCTTGTTTCCTTCTGGATCCTCTTCCTGTTCGTCAAAGTCTGGCGTCCCAAGACGATCCGCGGATTTGGCGGCCACGCACTAGAGCCAGTCGCTGGAGCGGCTGCAAATTCGGCCGAAATCACGACGGCGCGCGGAGCGTTTTTCGCGTGGCTACCGTACATCGTGCTTATCATCGTTGTCGTTGCATGGACAGGACCACGGTCCCCGCTTCCTGCGATCAGCTGGCTGAAGCTAACGGTGGCCGCGAAATCTTCCATTACACAGAAATCGATAACATCGCTATTCAACTTCGCTCCATTCAACGGTGGCACGTCAATCCTGGCCTCCTGGCTGGTGATCTTGATGATCTTGAGGCCGAATCTCCAAACGCTGCAGCAGGTATTTTCGAAAACGTTCAAGCAGATGTGGGGCGCGTTGCTGGTTGCTTTTTTCGTTTTCGCGCTCGCTTATATTTTTGTTTTCACGGGAATGGCAAATTCGCTGGCCTACGGTCTGTCGAAAATCGGAGTCTTCTTCGTTGTTTTGGCGCCCATCCTCGGCTGGATTGGCGTCGCCCTTTCTGGCAGCAATACGTCCACGAATGCCATGTTCGGTCCTGTTCAAGCCGTGACGGGCAGGCTGTTGAATTTACCCGTTCTCCTGCTGCCTTCGTTCAATTCCGTGGGCGCGGAAGTCGGAAAGCCTATTGCGCCTCAGACCGCAAGCGTCGGCGTTTCGACCAGCAAGTTTGTGCGCAGCGAGGGCCAGGTAATTCGACACAACATGGGATGGACCCTTATCGTCCTCGCCTACCTGATCGTAATCGTGCTGCTCTTTTACTACGTTTTCCCGAATTCGATGGCCCTCTAACGAACATCGTCGCAATTCATTTCAGTTTTCCTACGATTGCGAATCGATATCCGCACCATGAGTGGCAAAAGAGACGTCTGTGAGCACCGAGGTTAAATCCGCAGTTACTCCCGCGGCCAGCGAAACTGGGATGTCGCATGCTTGGCGAGCTCTTCGCCATCGGAACTTCCGCCTGTATTTTGGCGGCCAAACCATTTCGCTGATCGGCACCTGGATGACGCGCCTGGCGACAAGCTGGCTCGTCTACCGGCTCACTGGCTCCGCCTTCTTGCTCGGAATCGTGGGATTCGCCGGACAGATACCGACATTTTTATTCGCCCCGTTTGCCGGGGTGTGGCTGGACCGGCTTAATCGGCATAAAGTTCTCGTGGTGACGCAGTTCTTGGCCATGCTTCAGTCCTTTGCGCTCGCGGCTCTAACGCTCACCAAACATATCAACATCCGCGAAATCATCTTTCTGAGCGCCTTCCAAGGCCTGATCAACGCGTTTGACATGCCAAGCAGACAAGCCTTCGTCGTGCAGATGGTGGAAGACAAGCAAGATCTGGGCAACGCCATCGCGCTGACTTCGTCCATGGTAAATCTCGCCCGGCTTATAGGTCCGTCGCTGGCAGGGGCCGTCATCGCGCTGTCTGGAGAAGGCTTCTGTTTCCTGGTCGATGGCATCAGTTACCTCGCCGTGATTGCTTCGCTGCTCGCTATGCAAATAAAGTCCGTGCCCATGAAGCACACAGCCGACTCCATGCTCACTCAGTTTAAAGAAGGTTGGGCATACGTCTCCGGCTTCGCGCCCATTCGAGTGATCTTGCTGGTATTTGCCATCGTTAGCTTGATGGGATGGCCCTTCACCGTGCTCATGCCGATATTTGCTGGAAAGATTCTGAAGGGCGGTCCGCACACGCTGGGCTTTCTGATGGGCGCCGTGGGGATCGGCGCTCTCGTTTCGGCAGCATCGCTTGCCGTGCGAAAATCGGTGCTCGGGCTTGGTAGAATGATCCCGATGTCGACAGCAGCCTTCGGCATCGCCTTGATATTCTTCGGAATGTCGCGGATTTTGTGGGTTTCGCTGCTGCTCGTGTTGGTCTGCGGTTTCGGAATGATGCAGCAAATGGCCGCCAGCAACACAATCATTCAGACGATCGTCGAGGAAAGCAAACGCGGTCGCGTGATGAGCTTTTACACCATGGCTTTTGTGGGGATGGCTCCTTTCGGCAGTTTATTTGCCGGCGCTCTCGCTCATTCCATCGGCGCGCCACGCACGGTCATGCTGAGCGGAGCATGCTGTATCGCGTGCGCAGTCTGGTTCGCCACTCGATTGCCATCGATTGAAAAATCAATCAGACCGATTTACATACATCTCGGCATCATTCCTCCGGTGAACGCAGTGGTTCAAGACACTGTCGGCCGCTGAAGATTTGGAAGTAGATGATTGCCCCATCTGGATGTCGACCACGGGTGGAATTATTTTCTGGATGGCGAAAAGAAATTTGCAAGGAATCTTCAGCACCGCGAGGTCTGCGACTGACTAAATAAAAAAGCCGCGACAGCTCGTGCGAACTGTCGTGGCTTCCCTACTTTGATACGCTGTGCAGACTAGCTAACGAACTTGCGGCGAGCCGTTATACCGAGACCCATAAGCCCTGAGACTAGGAGCAGAAGGGCGCTGGGTTCCGGAGTGGCGATTGGCGCGACATGGAGCGTGAACTGACCCAAGAAGACACCTTCGCCGGTACCCAAAAGGCCGAAGTCCCCAGTGTTCATTGTTGGGGAGGATAGAGGGCCGCTGAATAGGTCGGACCCGAACTCTCCCACAAGGAAGTCCGCGAGACCAGGACCCGAAAGTCCCTGCGCCAATGTAAGCGAAGGGATAATGGAATAAAACACAACATCACTGCCGGCTCCGCTTCCGTCGACGATAAAGTTGTTGACGGGCGCATCGAAGCTGATACCTGTCGTGGACGATGGCGTCGGGTTCTGCGCCATGTCCCAGGTGGCATCGAAGCTGTTTGGACCGGTTAATGTGTACGATAGCTCATCGGCTTTGGCTATACCGGCAGACATCAACATCAGCACGGCAAGCATCGCCCCAGAGCGCAGTATATTCTTCATTGGTGTGTGACTCCTCTTGTGGCTTTCGTGTGCGTGGTTCATGAAAGCAGCATTCCAACATCAGCTTGAGCCCTGCAATTGATTCCCCAAACTGACCATTTGCTAAGCATCCCATTATCAGCAAGATAAACTGGGCACATACTGTCCGAGGAGATCTTGTGCACGAATGGGTGCCGCCGCCTGCCGCCAATGTATGGGATTGGTTACATTCAGAGATAAGATCGGAGGTGTCCCGATGACCGTTGAAAGTTCAAGCGGCGGTTCAAGCCCGGTTCGATAGAATCGAGCCCGCCAATCCTGTGTAAGGGAGACCCACCGTGAAAGGAAACTACCACGTCATCGACGGCAAGGGAAGAAGAGCGGAGCAAGCCCTGGCTGCTTTCTGCAAGGCCAATGGGCAGATCCTGTTGCCACTGGTGGAGTTAGTCGAGCAAGCCCGCCTGACGGTCAGCACGGTGCTAGTCACAGGCCAGATCTAGTATGGCACGCTCGAGCCGCTTCCCGGGAAGTCGGCGCTGTTCCCACGCAAACCATCATGCCAGCTGGCAGCCAATCACTAGAAAAGTGGCGAGGGAGGATAACTCTCTCGGCCTGCGGCCAATACAAGGGGTATGACAGCAGGGTCACCAATCGAAGGTTTTTCAGAATCGAAGGGAGAATCGACCCTTGGCACGGCAAACAGATAACCTCTGGTACGAGGATGCCGTTAATTATCAGCTTCACGTGCGTACGTTCTGCGACAGCAATGTCGACGGCATTGGCGACTTCGCCGGCCTCACACAACGACTCGACTATCTGCAAGACCTTGGGNNGCTGGTGCTAACCGCCGGCAATCGCCCCTACGATCAAGAAGGGCTCCGCTCCAGACGCAACCGCGTCGGGAAGTGGCGCGTCCGGAAGTTCATGGGATAGATCCTCCTGGCAGGCGAAGAACCGCAAGAACGGGCGTCGCTCTTGCGTGACATGATCTCGGATCGTCCCTCGGAGCATCGGATAGCGGGCCTCAAGCGCGTCGAGGACCGAGCGCTGCGTAGCCTGGCCTTCGATGTCAACCGCCACTTCTCCGCCGACGCGCGCCAGCGTTCTCAAATGCGCCGGGAGTATCACCTGGATCATGGCAGCGTTTGGACCTCGACGGACACCACAGCCGGAAGATCCCTGACAACCGGTGCCCAACTGTCT
>PKUY01000159.1 GCA_003131705.1 Acidobacteriota bacterium
AGCGCGCGCGGTCCCCATTCCGCAGCACCCTGGAACCATCCTACGATTTTCCCGCTGGCGATATGCTGCGCCGTCGCTTGCACAAGCGCGGGCTCGGCCAGCTCCGTGATTTTCGCCTCTCCCGAAGCGCCGGCGAGCTCTGCCACCTTACGAATCTCCGCAGATGAAAATTGAGGGCCCCAGTAGGCGTGCTCCATCGTGAACTCGCGTGGCCGGCCGAGGACCTGATGGTTCACGGCGAACGCAGCGCCGACCGAAAGCCCTGCGTCTCCGGCAGCAGGCTGGACAAATACGCGCTCAAAGGGCGTCGTATCGAAAATCTTCGCGTTGGCGACGCAATTGAACGCCACTCCGCCAGCCAGACATAGCGACTTCTGTCCGCTCTTCTCGGCAAGTCCATTCCAGTATGCGACGAGGACCTCTTCAAGGGCTACTTGCATGCTCGAGGCGAGGTTGAAGTGGCGCTGGGTGAGTTGCTCGTTGGCCTGTCGAGTGGCTCCCAGCCGCTTTTCGAGATACGTCGAAAAAAGCCGCCCGAGCACGGGTGTGTGGCCTGCGTCGCGCCAGGTCATGTCCGCGCCCTGACTCTGGTGCGTGAAATATTCGAGACCCAGCCGAAAGGAAAGCAGCCCATCGGCTCGCACGATCGNNCGAGACCCATCACCTTGTATTCGTCGCCAAACTTCCAAAACCCGAGGTATTGCGTGAGCGCCGTGTAATACATCCCCAGCGAGTGTGGGAATACCACCTCACCCAGGGTGCGCATGGACGGCCCTTCGCCTACGGCACACATCGAACTCGCAAAATCTCCCAGTCCATCCGCCGAAAGGACGGCGGCCCGGTCAAAGGGCGAGACAAAATATGAGCTCGCGAGATGCGCGGTATGGTGTTCGATGCGATGGAATTGGGCGCGAATGCTATCAGGCGCGATCTGGAAAGCCCTACCCAAGTCTTCGCGAACACCCGCGAATCGCTTCATCACCCTGACGCGATCGAGAGCGAACCGCGGCATGCGAACCGCGAAGAGTAGCTTCGTTCTCAGACGTGCCCACGGATCCCGCGGAATCGCGATGTGGTCTACTTCGCCCAGCTTTGCGCCAACTTGATCCAGGCAAAATTGAATTGCCCCGGCGGGCAAACCGGCAGCGTACTTGACGCGATTCAGGCGCTCTTCTTCCACTGCCGCAATTAGTCGCCCGTCGACCACAATCGCAGCAGCGGCGTTGGCGTGGTACGCATTGATTCCCAGTATGATCATTGCTTTTTAGGTGCGCCTTCAGGCACGTTTAATCCGAATCTCAAGATATGGCCACCGCCGCGGCCGCACTGCAATCCAGGGAGGCGGTATTCTATGGATATTTCGGTTTACGCCTTCAGTTAAGACCAAGCGATCATGTTCCATGAATATGGAGCTTGACCGACGCCGAGNNAAGATCCGTTAATGCACCTTGGCGCCGTGATGGAGCCAGGTGAGATTGTCAAATTCCGGCACCGCAGCGACGCGTGCAGACTGGATTTCTTTCGCTTAATTTAAGAGCGCCGTGCGATCGGATCCGGATGTTCAAGAAGGTTGCGTTTTCGCGAGACTGTCCGTCTTGGTCGGCTCCGATCGATCCAGAGGCTCACTGGGGACCGGTATCGCTGGCCGTATTGATCATAGACAACGACAAACGCTGAAATTGTTATGCCGTGCGGATATTTTTCTGGGATCGAGTCGAATGCGTGACCTAATAGACAACCTTGTATGGATTATCCCGGCGAATAGGTTCGCCGTATGTTTGCGCAATGGTTGAGGACACCACTCCTGTCGAACTCGGGGAGATCCCTACCGTCGAAGCGGTAGCACCGAGAACTCTGATCGATTTCGAGCGGGTCTTCGAGCCAATAGAATTGTTTCTGCTCCCATGGGAGCTCAAGGTCGAAAGCGGAAATTGCGAACCTCGGGAGATTGATGGTAATGCCAAGAAAAATGACGATCGCAGTCCCTATGGAGCAATCACTCAAGCGACTCTCCATCACTCCACCCGATTGGAAAACCCGTAGCCCGTCGGATGGAATAGAGGGAGCTTCGCTATCGTCCTCCGCGATGTAGATCGGACGGCCCGCAGCACGAATCCGCCGCGCAAGAGCCAGATTATCGGTAGCTTGCTTTTCCGATTTCATCTTGCACCTGATCGCGCGGCCTGCGTCGTGGCGTCGTTCGATTGTTTCATCCTATGCGTCCGGGCCTTAGGAATTTGAATTCGACCTACAGCACCTACACACCCTACACGTGACGCGGTTCAGCCGCGCTTACGTACCTCAAATCTTCTCTTCCCTCCGGTCTATCGTTCTCGATCTCGGGAACTCCGAAATCCCGAGCAAGTTGCCGTGCACGAGCGTAGATGGCTTCAGTCACCTTCAGCTTCTTGCCTCTGGCGTCGCGCGGTTCGGTCGTGAAGCCGAGCTGTCTGAGTATCTTCCCGAACAAGCCGGGATCGATCTTCATTTCCTGCCCGCGCCGTCTAAAGAGTTCTTGTGCGCTAACCGCAAGTTCTGAAATGTAAAAGCTTCCCCCGGGCGATTCGCTCCACGCCACTAAGATCGTTTCGGTCGCAATACCTGCCAACCCCAGCCACCGCTGGTCGCGGATTTCTGCGTCTTCTTCTCGAAGTAGATACAAAACATCAGCCTGTAGCGTCGTATCATCTGGCGTGGCGACAGCAATGCTACGAGCGAGATCCCGCAGCTCGAAAGTAAATCTTGAGACATCGAANNGACGACCGACCCGATTGTTTCCTTCCCGCCGTCCCAGAGCATCAGCCCTGGGTTCCCATAGTGGAAATCACCGATCAGCTCGATCGTCGAGTCATCGGAGAAAACTTCACCGCTCGTCGCGATCGGGCTCGCGATCGTTACAGCCATAGCTTCGTTGTCGGGCCGCTTTATATTTCCGTGCAACGCCTTCCTCCCCCACCGCTGTCTGTCGGCCTTTCTGCCCTAGGGTGCCTTCCCTTAAACACGCAAAAAAAAAGCCGCGACGAAAAAACATCGCGGCATCCTCACGGCCCATTGGCGCTAGCTTCCCGACAGGCTTACTAAAACGGACTCGTTATAATCGAGCGATCCAGAATTCGTCAATCCTTTATACTCGTCCACATGATTAGTGACACTCGGCTTTCTTTTGTTGAGACTTCCAGCGCTCGAGGAATTCGAGCGGGGTGAGATAGGGGAGCGCCTGGTGAGGGCGCACGGTGTTGTAGATGTGTTCCCCGCTACGAAACCGAGGACTGAGTTGCGCGATGTTCTAGTGTTCGGGGATCACCGATTCCCAGGAATATTTTTCTCGCCATCCGGCATATGTTACCGAGCGAAACGAGCCTTTTACAACCGAAAATAGTTAATTGACTAAAGCGTTTGCGACGCCCCCGGTTGAAACTCGATGCCCCACTCTATAAGGCACTCCATCGAAGAATCCTAGAGCGAGACGGATGGCATTGCCAATATTGCGGCTTCCATGACCAATCTCCACGTTCATCACATTCAGTCATGCAGCCAGCTCGGTGACGACGCCGAAGAGAACCTAATTACCTTGTGCGCTTCGTGTCACAGGCAGATCCATCTCAGAATAATGGAATGAACATTTTTCGTGGTGTTCGACGGCTAGAACTTGTGGCTCGCCTAGCAGCTTCGCCACCCATTGAAAAGCCAGCCTTACAGGCAGGGTGCGTGGGATTCTTACGAATCTGCTTTTGGGCGTAGAGTGCACAGTCAGCACGCTGGAGTAGCTCGGCGCTTGTTTCGCCTTCCCTATAGTCCGCGAATCCAGCTGAGAAACCGAAGGGCACTTTCTTTGCTTGGATCTCAATTGCCAGCAGGGACAAACGGTCTAGCACTAGATGTATCTGTTTGGAATTACAATCCGGAAGGAAAACGATACTCACGCCCGGCATTAGGGGCGCAGGACGTCGATTGGCCAATAAGACAAAATGTATCGGTAACACCTTAAGGGGCCAAGTCCATTCCCAATTCGTATAAATCGCAATAATCTAAGTGGAAACCCGTGCCAAATAGCGGAAGTTGCGTTCTCAGCGACCAGTACCCAACCTCCGCAAGTCGTCTATTTCTGGTATGCTGAGTTCGGCATAGGTCGTGCTATGGAAACAGTAGACTGTACATCATGTTTTCGCCGGCGGATACGGCCTGAAGGAGTTTGGAAGATGCGAAAATTTTTGTGGGCAACTCTTATAGTGCTTTTTGTGACGATCACCGCGCCAAGCGCACACGCAGACACCTATGCCGCCACTTTTACGTGCGCTGGCACCTGTGCATTCCTGCCGACCGCGTCTGACGTCTCATTCCCTGCGCCCACAACCATTGATGTCACATGGGACGCGACATTGGTCCCGATCAATCTCTCTAGCGGCTCGCTTGGTGTCGACCAATTTAACGACGTGTACACTTGGCAAGGCATTGCCGGAAACCCCGCCTTCCCGGGTGAGGCCTTCTTCGCGATACAAGATGTATCGACAGGCGATTTTATGGTGGACACAGCTTCGTTGACCGGTCTCGTCACCCTACTACCAGACCAAGGGTCATTGACCTTCTCTCCGGTTACCACGCCTGAGCCGAGTTCAGTCGCCCTCATGCTGATCGGTGTAGGGTTAGTGTTTGTGATGTGGAAACGTATAAATCACGGCCTTGCACAGGGTTAAACGCGCGGCCCACTGTTCTATCCCGCACCCACTAAGCATCCACTGGTTCCGGCCCGACGCGCTGACGGATAGCCTCCTGTCCATTTCGGGCTGAGCCAACACCGTAACTCCCGATAAGTCGTGTGGACTCAACAGGTCACTGCAACACCATCTAATATAAATCATCTCGTCAAAGGTGGTGTCTATTGACCTGACCGGCTTGATTTAGTCCAGCGGGAGTGAGAGAAAATCACTCTAAAGGAGAGCTGGACATGCCAATCAAGAGATACAAACCGGAGCAGATCGTGACGCTGCTACGGCAGGTAGAAGTAGGAATTGCGAACGGAAAGCCCACCCCGCAAGCCTGCAAGGAAGCGGAGATCCCCATACAAAGCTACTACCGCTGGCGAAAGGAATACGGCGGCCTGAAGC
>PKUY01000161.1 GCA_003131705.1 Acidobacteriota bacterium
AGCTGGACGCAAGCCTCAATACCGGCAAAATCCGCGGTGCTCAATCCGACGGTCACCGTCAGCACCGGCGAGCTTCGCGGCAGTCTTACCGCTGATGGAGTAGCAGTCTTCAAGGGTATTCCATTTGCGCAACCACCGACTGGCAACCTGCGCTGGCGCGAACCGCTCCCGGCGAAGTCCTGGACCGGCGTCCGTGATGCGACTGGTTTCGGGCCGGCCTGCGTTCAAAGTGGCCACCTGAACGCGACTAGCAGCGAGGACCGCCTCCAGCTGAACGTGTGGACGCCAAGGTGGCCCATGCACTCGCCTGTGCCCGTGATGGTCTGGATTCATGGCGGAGGCAATATTGCCGGATCTGGAGTGGAACCCCTCTTCAACGGTGAGACCCTCGCCCACCACGGAATCGTGCTGGTGACCATAAATTACCGGCTCGGCGTCTTTGGTTTCTTCTCGCATCCCGAGCTCACCAAAGAGTCGCCGCATCATGCCTCAGGAAACTACGGTCTGCTCGATCAAATTATGGCCTTGCACTGGGTGCAAGACAACATCGTCAAATTCGGTGGCGACCCCGAGAATGTCACGATGTTCGGCGAATCGGCCGGCTCGATGGATGTAAATGTGCTAATGACTACCCCTCTGAGTAAAGGGCTATTCAAACGCGTCATTGCCGAGAGCGGCCCCGTGACTGCTCCACCGACACTGGCCGAAGGAGAAAAGAAAGGTGAAGAATTCGCCGCCAAGTTGAACATCACCGGTGGCCAGGCCCTGGCAAAACTGCGCGCGCTCACCAGCGACGAGCTCCTGAAAGCCACCGGAGAGGGTTTGAGCTCGGTCGGTCCGATGCTGGGAATGGACGTAGACGGATGGGTATTGCCAGAATCGCCCGCGAAAGACTTCGCCACAGGCCAGGAGCAGCGCGTCGGGCTGATCCTGGGCAATAATTCCCAGGAGTTACAAAAACCATTCTTCCCGATGTCCGGCGATCTCAATAAGGCGATTTCAGATCAGTACGGCCCGCTGACTGATCGCGCGCTGAAGCTGTACGGACTGAACGGCGCCACCGGGCCCCAGTCCGACCCTGAGTTTGGAACTGCCATGGCCCAATGGGCTACCGACACGCAGTTCCGCTGCGGCTCGGTTGCGGAACTGATCTGGCACACCAACGCGGAGAATCCGGGCTACGAGTATCAGTTCTCGCGCACCGTGCACGGAAAAGAAGCGGAGGGAGCGCCTCATGCCGCCGAAATTCCATTTGTTTTCGGCACGCTGCCCGTGTGGCAGAACATTCGGAATTACGACGAGTCGGATCAACAATACTCGGTGCAGATGCAGGAATACTGGATCAACTTCGTCAAGACCGGCGACCCCAATGGTGGAAACCTGCCGCGATGGCCGAAGTTCGACCCGACGGCGCGCCCGTATCTTGACTTCATGGATGCCGGCCCGGTAGCCAAAGAAGGACTGCGGCGGCCGATCTGTGACCTGTATATGGAGAATCAGAAGCGTCAGACGGCGAAGTAGCCGCGAGTGGCGTGCGCCGACGAAGAAGTGTGCTCGAATCCAGCGATAAGCAAAAGAAAAACTCTTGCAATGGCCGGCGTCGTTAGAGATACCGCGTTAGTCAGGCACGTGATCTAGTTCGTTGGCATGTGGATCACGCCGCAATCGAACACATACAGTCGCATCGACTTGGGGCTTTCGCCTTGTGCTGCTGCACCGTGGGAGTTGCCACGGCGGCAACGATGGCCAGCATCGCGAGAAGCGCGATACCCGGTCCGTTGCGGAGCTTCCTGAAATTCTTGATCGAATCCTCCTTGCCACGAGCTCGCGGCGCTTTACGCTCTTGCCTTCCTCAACCGCTTCGGCCAAATGCCGTTCTTCCCCGGCGAGAGGATGCCGTTCGGGTCGAGCGCATCTTTCAAGGTTTCGTGCAGCCGCAGCAGCGCGTGATTGTTGAACGAATACGTGTTCATGATGTCGCCCATGAACGTTGTGTGCGTGCGGTACTCGCCCCAGCCGCGTGCCGCGGATTCCCGTATGAGCCGCCTGTAAATTGCGCGGGTTTTCCGGTTCTTTTCCACGTCGTGCACGATCGGAAAGAGGTAGATGATCACGAAGGCTCGCCCGAAGTACCAGAAAAGCAGAAAGGATGCGGCCGCACCGCCCGGAGAACCCAGATCCTTGTAGACCTTTTCGAAAACCTGCTGCGATTCGAGTACCGCCTCCCCCGTCATGGGAATAATCGGAGCGAAACCCAGGTGCCCCACAGCGTTCGTGCCGATGACCGAGAACATTTGCAGGCTGGGTATTCCGAAGGGCACGGGGTCTGCGATTTTGGCCACCTCATCGGCGCTCAGCGGAAACCGGTACGACGGGCCGTCCTCAAACCGGACTCCCTGAATCGCTGAGAATTTCTCCTTCGCATATTCCCACTGCGCGGCGATCACCTTGGAGGGCCCATAAAAAGGCAGGGATACGCTCCAGTATGCGATGTTCTTCCGTGCTCCGTACTCCTCGAGACCCTTGATCGAACCGCTGGCGCGAAGAGCGGTCAATTCCGGATCGGCCGGGACGTACGCTAGCGGGCTCGTCACCTGCGTCGTGGCCTGCACGGTTTCGGAGGCTACCAGATTCGCGAAAATCTCGACCATGGGAGACAGATCACCGTGCCTCGGCACCATCACCGTTCCGGAAAGGTAGGCCTCCGGTTCCGGGAGCAGCCAAATCCCCATCTTGGTGACGACGCCGAAATTTGACTGCGAAAATATGCCGTCCACATACGGCCCAAAACCGTACTTGTACTGCTGCCACGTCTTCGACCCTGGAAGCGCGCCCATACCGGTGCGCACCACCTCGCCGTTGGCGAGTACCACTTCCATGCCGCAGACGGCCCCAAAATGATCACGCATCGGCGTTCTACCGCCCCCGCGCTCGAGCNNTAGCTGACGCCCGGCTCGACCAGCGCGTAGTGGTTCTTGTCGTTCACCTCGAGCACGCGGTTCATGCGCTTCAGGTCGAGCACCACACTGCCGCTCAAGAGCGGCGCGGAACCTCCATAGCCGAGGTTCTTGCCTGTAGAGACCGTCCACAGCGGAATCTTGTAGCGGTTTGCGATCCTGAGCACCGCCTGTATGTGTTCGACGCCATCGGGCGCGACCGCCCCCGACGGAATCGGTTCTTCATCGTCGTGCCAGAGAGGCGAATAGGCGTCGCGGTAGGTATCGACGTCCTCGTCGGACGTGAAAACCCAATCCTTGCCGACAACTTTTTCGAATTGCTCGAGCGCGGCTGCAAAATCGCTTGCGCTCACACCAGGCGGCGTTCTCATCGTGCGCTCCGTGCTTCCAGCGTTCTTATTCTCATGCGCTCGTCGCTCGCAAACACCCAGTCCTTGCCGACGGCTTCCTCAAACCGCTTCAGAGCGGCGGCAAGATTGCCGGGACTTACGCCAGGGGAGAGCTGCATTGGCGTTAGTGCTTGTTGTTGCGCGTAAGGTACGCGGTGATCGCGTCGAGGTCGGCGTCGCTGATTTCCGTCTTGCGGAAAGTCGGCATGAACAGCACGCCGTGGCGGACGAATGTCTTGATGGCGGGCGCGGTCAGATCGGTGCGCTCTTCCAGCACGGCGGGATTTTGCCCCCGCGCCTTCAGCGCATCCGTCCCCGGTTTGCCCAAGCCGGTGCCATGGCACGGAAAGCACCACTTGTCGTACGCTTGGTGCCCCCGGTCGATTTGAGACTCGTCCGGAGCGGCGAATGCCGGCGCCGCAAACGTCAATCCCCACAGAAGCAAAAGGAAGGCTCTCGCATTATTCATGCTGTTGTCTTTCTTATGCGGCGCGCGTCGGCAAAGTCCTTCCTGTTCACGCATTGATTCGATCCAGCTCAGCGACTGTGGGAAACACGTGGAAGACGACGTGCTCCTCGGTTACCGCGAAGTCGTGCATCAAGGAAACGTAGGGCACCTTGAACCAATCTTCGCGGATAAGCTCCCCTTCTTTGTGCGCCATACAATAAGCGACGTCCGGTGTAGCAAGACCTGCCGCTTCGTGGCCAAAGAAGTGAAGCTCGCTCGTTTCCGGATCCGGCCGGGGATGCGCGGTCATCGTCTTGCTTCTTAGTATCCGCCGCCGCAGGGTGATGCCCGTCAATTAACCTACCTTACTTATGGTCTAGAAAATATACTTTAGTCCAAACTGAATGAGCCTGGGGTTGACGCTCGTGCTCGAGATGGTGAATCCCGAACCGGCCGCAGTATTGGGATTGGAAAACTGTGGATGGTTAAAGGCGTTATAAAACTCAGTCCGGAATAGAAGCGATTGCCCTTCCGTTATCGTGGTCAGCTTGATCAGGGCGATGTCCCAATTGAATTGTCCAGGGCCGAGAACAAACCCGACGCGCGAATCGCCGAAACCGGTGCCGTCGCCATAAATTCCTCCCGTCGGCGGGGCGCAGAACGCGGCCGTATTGAGATAGCCCTGTTGCGCCGCAATCTGCGATTCAATCGAACCAGGATTCTTCACTGGAATACTGCCTGGACACAGCTCGGCTCGGGCATTCGGAATCCCGTAGATCGAACCGGCCGTGGAATCAGAGATCGTCAGAGAGTTGCCATCCTGAACCGTTGTCACCCCTGCCACGCTCCAGCCGTTCACCAACTTGCCCGTGATTCCCGCACGTTCGCCGATTTGAAGATTGTATTGATAATTCACGCTCAGCCGCTGCGGCCGGTTGTAGAACGAGGGGCCGTATTGCTGGCGCAGGTCCTGCGGGTCGTTGCTGTTCGCACCCAGATATCCGCCGGTCGCGGCGTCGGGAACCAAGTCGCTAAGAGACTTGCTCCACGTGTAGGCAGCCTGCATCGTCAACCCGTGAGAGAATTGCTTCCGCAGCGTGACCTGAAGGCTGTTGTAATTCGAGATGCCCACGAAGTCCGTTCCCTGCAACCCCCCGGCTTGATATCCAAGATACGGCACGCGGAGACCGATATTTGCCAGGGTATTGGCAGTCTGGCCGTTAATCGGGTTGGCGGATGTCGCCAATTGCGCCGTATTGTAATTGCGGTAGACGTCCATGAGATTGATACCGCTCGATCCCACGTAACCGATTTCCAGCACCCATCTGGAGGCAAACTCGTATTGCACGTTGAGATTGTACTGCCGCACTAACGGAGTGTGGATCGTCGGGCTAAGGAAATTCGTGTTCAGCGCGGAACTGGTTCCGGTGCAGGTTGTCCCGTCCGGGGCGCACGCGAGGCTGCTATAGCGTTGTAGAAATGTGCCCAGGGGGAAGCTCGGAAATGGGTTCTGCAGCGTGAAGGCATTCGGGCCGGGGCCGTAGTTGAGCGATACTCCGTAGGGAGAGTTTCCCTGGAATCCGTGTACGAAGGCGTCAAACCAGACGCGATCGTAGAATAGGCCAAATCCTCCGCGCACAACCAGATTTGCACTGTGGGTCGGTTGCCATGCAAATCCAACTCGTGGAGCAAAATTCGAATAGGGAGGGTGGTCCGCAAGCGAGTAACCGCTGCCAGTCTTCAGAACGCCAGTCGGTAGCGCCGGGTTGCCGTAGCGCGTCGTGTAGTTATCGGGAACCACATAGCCGGCGTAGTTGGCTGGCGATCCCGTGGGCGCGGCCGGGACAGGAACCGATGCAAGAAGGCTCGGCCAGAGGTTGGTGAGGTTTCCGTATTTGTCGTGCAGGTTCCCGTCAAACTCCCAACGCAATCCGAGGTTCAGAGTCAACCGCGAGTTCAACTTCCAGTCGTCTTGAGCAAACGCACTGGAGTCGTTCAGCCGATAGCCGTGCAGCTGTTCTCCGTTCGGGGCGTTTCCTTCGTTGCTCAGATTCAGGAGGATGTTACCTGGCCCTCCAACCAGGAAATCCTCGAAGGTCAGCATCAGAAGGAATCCGCGCGCGGCGCCCGCCGTAACCGTGTACTGCACCCTCTCAAACTCAAACCCTGCGCGAATCGTGTGTTTCCCATGTGACCAGGCAATCTGATCCGCATATTGGAATTGGTTCGTTACCTCGTGGGCGGGACTGAAAGCGTCAAAAAAATGAACCCCATCCACCAGTGTCCAAATTCCCGGGGGATATTTCTCTCCGGCGAATGCAGCAGTCATGCCAAGAGCCGCGGGAGTGGTGCTGTCTGGAGGGGTATCACTGTTCAAGCCCAGATTTCGTTGGAACGAGATATGGGCTTCATTTGTGAACGTGTTGCTCAAGAGTGATGTGAGCTTGAGCACAGCGTTGTGGTTGGAATAGAAGTTGGTTTGGGGCTCGCCGGGCAAATAGCCCCCAAGAGTAACCACTTGGGGATTTCGAGTATAGAAGTACCGGGTCTGGAGCGTCTCCTTGGAATTAATCAGATAGTCGCCATTCACGATGAACTGATCCTCGCTGTAAATCGCAGGTTCGCTGAACTGACACTTATACTCCGGTCCGAATGGGGTACAGCCGGAATCCACTGAAGGCGTGGGAATATAATATCCTTTGTCACCGGGGCCGGCCAGGTTCAGGATCGCCAGTGCCACAGAGCTGATGTTCTCCGGACCTTGATTGTTCGGACCTGGCGGGGTATCGCCAGTGTGGTTACAGCTAGCAGCGGGACCTTGGACGGTCGGACCGAACGTGAATGCGCCGCAAGTCGCGTTCGCCAAGTCGTTCGCGAACTGCGCAGTGCCTCGGGTCTCATTTGGAATGTTTGGCAGAAAGACCCCCGATGTCAAACCCTGACCCGCGATGCCATTCTTCGACCGAGTACCTTGATAGCTGCCAAAAAAGAAGAGCTTGTCTTTTTTGATCGGGCCGCCAAACACGCCGCCGAACTGGTTCTGGTCCAGGATTCCTCTAGGTGCTGGCTGCTTGTCGAAGAAGTCCCTCGCGTTGAGAACCGTATTCCGAAAGAACTCAAAGGCGTCACCGTGGAATTGATTGCCTCCTGACTTGGTGACGACGTTGACATTCGCACCCGGGTTTCGGCCATAGCTGGCATCGTACGTCGAAGTCTGGACCTTGAACTCTTCGATGGCGTCCGGGCTGGGAATTCCGATGCCGGCGGCAACGCTCTGATCGCCGCCATTGCCGAGGTTGCCCGAGTTGTTGATCGCCACTCCGTCCATCTGATAGGTGTTCTGGCTTGGATTGGCGCCATTGACGCTGGTGATTTGCGTTCCCTTGCCGAGCACCGCCGCGTCATTCACCGACGCGCTGACGCNNAGCGATTCGTAAGCGGCAGGGCGGTTATGGTGTTGGATCCCACCAGGGTGCCGAGAGTCGACGTAGCCGTGTCGACTGCCGCGGTTTGAGCCTCCACGGTGACGACCTGCGTCTGGCCACCCACTTCAAGCGTCTGATTCAGTACCGTGGTTTCAGTCACGTTAACCGTCGCTGCCAAACTCTCGACAGTCTTGAAATGCTCCACCTCGAACTTGACGTTGTACTTGCCGGGCGAGAGCAGCGAAAACCGATAGGCTCCATCGTTTCCGGTCTTGGCCGTGTAGGATCGGCCCGTGTCAACACTGGTGGCAGTTACAGTCACATTCGGCACCACGCCGCCAGAAGCATCCGTAACAGTGCCGGTGAGCGAACCGGTCCCCGCCGATTGCGCCGAAAGTGAACGGGCGCCCGCGAGCGCAGCCACGAACGCCATCAAAAGGATGACAACTGTCCGGAAACTGGGAAGCAACTTGGATGTCATGAGTCTACCCTCAATAAAGGAATTTTCGCGCTTCACTAGCACCCAGCTATAGCGCAAGAACGGAACAACTGGAGCCTATGCGAGAGTTTGGCGCTACCGTCGGAGAAGGTCTTTTCTGCCAGGGAACGAACGGCTTTAACCAAGGAGAACACCTTAGGCTTTGGCCCTATGCAGCGGTCCCTCAATCCCAAATTGCAAGAATCCATCCGTCCCCCGCTATTGACAGGTCGTGAGTCCTTGTAATAGATTCCGCGGCAGTCTCCCGTTCTCCCTCGATGGAGAGAATAAGTTGGCCAGCGATTCGGTCACCGGTTTGTCGATAACTACAATTCGAATCGGGTCATGAAGAATTCCCGTGTCGTTGCTCGGGCGCTCGACATTTCATCAGTATTGCGGTCGCCGGGGGCGCGACTCGTGAAAAGGCCCGAGGAGTGCAAACATATGGGTTCATTGCGACTTGTTTCCACCGACAATGTCAACCCGTCCGAAAGAGCCCTTCTTATTTGGGATACTCTCCGAAATTTGTTTGGCCGTACCGGTTCCCACTTCTTCGGTTCGACTTGGCCTGCGGTCGCCAGATTTGAATATGGAAACATCGGAGATATTCGCATCTGTAAGCTAACGGGAAGTGGTTACGGATGCGAGTTTACGAGGGCGAGCGGCAGTGAAGGCTGTCTGGAGATATCGATCGAATTAGAGGGAACGGCCTATTTTACACATGCCGGCCGGAGGCTCGTTCAACCGCCAGGCCAATGGACCGTTTTCGACACCGACAAGCCATTCGCCATCCAGGCGCCTCAGGGGTCGGAGACCCTGATCTTGACGCTTCCAAGAGAGAAGCTCCTTGGCAGCCGCTGCAATCTTGACGAACTGATCTTGCGTCCTTTTCCGACGGCCATCGGAATCGGAAAGGTGGTTTGCGATTTTATCTCGACCGTCGTTGGTGAACTGCCGAAATTGGGTTCGCGCTCTGAGCCGGATCTCGCGGATACCGTTTGCCACTTGCTGCGCCTCTCAATCGTCGAATCTCTAGGTGAGGGCGACGGACGGTCGCACAGAGAATTCCTTAGGGAACGCATCAAGGCCTATATTCTGAGCGATCTTCGAAACCCGGAACTCAGCATCGATCAAGTCGCCGCCGCCCTGCATTGTACGAAACGGTATCTGCATAAAGTATTTGAGTCAGAAAGCGCTTCACTTTCGGACTACATATGGCAGTCGAGGCTGGACCGCTGCCGGAATGAACTCCTCGACGCGAAACACAAGGATAGGTCGGTTACCGACATCGCCTTCTCATGGGGTTTTAGTAGTTCCGCGCACTTCAGTACGGCGTTCAAACAAAGGTTCGGGAGCCCTCCGAGTTACCACCGCGCCGACGAACCGAACCGTAAGCTTGGCACTGGTGGCCATCCGGCAGATCCGAAGGATCATGCTTCTCCAGTGCAGTTAGGTGTTGGTCCATGAATCCGGTAAGACACGCTTGATCAGATCCAGTGTCTGGTCTCGGACTGGGCGCGGCGAGAGGTCGACTCGCAAACGCGCCTAAGAAAACAAGGGTCAGCAACGCACTTATTATCATTGATGCCGTTCTTGCACGATTTTTCCTCCGCGCTTGGATGAAGGCGCAAGGGCTATATCAGCGAAAGATCTGTTCCCTCTCAAGGAATTCTTTTGTTCGCCATTGCGAAAGATGTTTGTCCGCAATGCCAATTATCCTACGGGCTCACATCTTTCGCTGGCATTCGTCGGAGTTCGCTGTGATGCAAGGCTCCGCTCGCACTCCCCAAAGAGGAGACACGAGATTGACAAAGCCCTGCTTGTGGTCGGCCGCAGTGGTCCCGCTCTTCGTAGCAGCATCTCTCTTCGCAACGACGGCGCCATCCCTCACTGCCCAATCGGCAGTTTCGACAGGCTCTACCGGGTCCAAGGCCCAATGTGATCGCTCCTGTTTGGAAGGAGCGATGAACCGCTATCTGGATGCGATCGTCGCCCATGATGCTTCAAAGGCGCCTCTCGCGCCCAACGTGCAGTACGCGCAGGACAACGTCCCGCTGAAAATCGGGCAGGCGCTCTGGGCCACGGCCAGCGCGCGCGGCAAATACATCCATTATTTCGCCGATCCCGAGCAGGGCGACATCGGCGCAATCACGATCGTCNNCCATCGATCGTCTACGAGAATGGCGTGGGCGTGATCCTGATTGCGCGGCTCAAGGTCCAGGGCGGGTTGATCACCGAAGCCGAGCAGTTCGTGGCGCATGATCCCTACGGTGCGGCTGCGTATGAAAAACTCGGCAAGCCCGATCCGGGATGGTTGACGTCGGTCCCGATGGATCAGCGCGAGACGCGCGCGGCGCTCGATCAGGCGGCCTACATGTATTACGAGGGATTGCAGCTCAACGACGGAAAGGGCATCTACGCATTCACGCCGGATTGCCAACGCATCGAAGATGCCGTCCCCACGACGAACCAGCCGCGTCCCCAGAATTACGGCCACTCGGACCTGGACATCAGCGACTTCACCACCATGAATTGCACCGACCAGTACAAGCTCGGCTTTCTCGGCTTCACCACGGGATGCCGGCACCGGCGCTTTCTGGTGACGGATGTGGAGCGGGGCACCGTGCTCGCTTCGGCTTATCTCGATTTCGACGGGACGATCACCGAAGCGCACCTGACCGACGGGCGCGTCTGGAAAGTGCCACCCTATTTCATGACGCCGCGCACGAACCAGTCGAATGAGGCTTATCGCATCGAAAAAGGGAGCATACGACTGATCGAAATGACTATGTACGAGATTCCCTTCAACATGGAGCCGGCATTTTAGCCGGGCCTGGACCAGACCATGACAAACACAACGATCAAAGCGATATTTCGCATTTCGATACTGGCTCTGCTGCTCGTGGCGATTTGTAGCGCGGCTTCCGTCGCGTTCGGCTCGCCGAGGNNTTCGTCGACAAATATTTCGACGCGATGCTTTCGCGCTGCTGGTGCAACCTGGCCGTTGCTCCGGACGCGAAATACACGGAAAACGAACTGCCGGTGAAACTCGGTGAAGGCATGTGGAAGACGTTTTCCGGGCGCGGTACCTATCGCGTTTATCTTGCCGACCCGGCGAGCGGCGAAGCCGGCTACTACGGCACCATCACCGAGGACAACGGCCTGTTGGAAGGCGTGATCGCGCTCAGGATGAAGGTGAAGGACCACCGCGTCGTGGAGCTCGAAACAATCACGGTGCGCGAGCAGAAGCGGCCGAAGGGCGGGCTCGGCATGAACACTGCCGGAGTGATGACGCCGCGCATGCTGGACGAGCTCGATGCCGCCGGCTTCATCTCGCCGAATGTGGCGCTGCTCGCGCCCGTCGGCGCAGCAGAGACACGCGACCAGCTCGTCGGCGCGACGAAGGGATATTTCGACGCGTACGCGCAAGGAAAAGGATCGGTTGCGCCGTTCGATGCGCAGTGCTCGCGGAGGGAAAACGGCATCGCGGCCACAAACAATCCCGATGGGCCCGTGATAGACAAGGCACAGCCCGCGTTTCATCTGTTCAGCGAGGGCTGCGCGCAGGAACTCGATCGCGGATTTCTCAGCTCGGTGGCGAAGGTGCGCGACGCGCGGACTCTGATAGTTGACGAGAAGCAGGGGCTGGTGCTGAATCTCGCCTTCTACGATAACGAAGGCGATGTGAAGTCCGTGTCAGTCGCCGGAGTCGGCAACATCGCTGTGCCCGCGGAGTATCGCCGGCCGATGACGTTTCTCGCCCCCCAGCTTTTCAAGATCGAAGGCGGCAAGATCCACGTGATCGAGGGGCTGTCGTGGCCTGTGCCGTTCGGCCTAAGCGATCACCAATAACCATAACTGCCTCCTTCAACGACTGACGTTATCCCGTTTTTGTGACGGGCATCAAGCTCCCAACCCTGTCGGCGCTTTCAGCCCCCTTCGCAGCCCCTTGCCGAAGCGATTGTCGAGTCGCTTCACGGCGGGACAAAAAAGATTGCCAGAAAGTTTTTCGACCTGTAGCGCTGACTCCTCTTGAATCAATCTGATGGACTGAGTTGACGAATTCGGTCGCGCCCAAATGCAGGAAATCTTCACAAAAAATTAGGCAGGTAGCAATGCCGTCTAGAAGGCGCTGGGAGTACCATCCATCTGGGATAAAAACGGTGGGCCCGATTGATTGCGCCGATTGAACCGACGACCTTCGGGTTATGAGTTCAAGTGGGCAGGCTCGTAAAACATGCTAAGTCTCGCCGAATCTGTTGTCCTCTCTGGCCGCCACACTCGAATTCTGCGCCATAAACAAGGGTCTTGCGCCCATTTTGCATCCAAATTTCGTGCGCACCGGTCTGCGAACACAGTTTCTTCATGACTAGATTCACTTCCGAGATGGTTGGATTGAGCGATGGGACTTGAATTTGCAGGACAAACTCTAAGTCTCGCTCAATCAGTTGGCCTTATCCCACCGCTGGCCTCGAAAACGGCCTTGGAAGCCGGCGTTTTGATACCAAGATGATGCCTGGGGGGAAGTGGCTATCGAAAGCGTCAGCGGGAGGAAAGCCGAAGATCCCTTCAAGGGATTGAAGGCTGGGCCGGCTCCCTCGTGACCTTGGGCCCGGGAAAGGTTGCGGCGCAGGGAGAGGAACTCGAGCAGCGCGTCCCAGCGCACTGTGCCCGCGATGGGGAAAAGGTTCGGGCGACTTGCTTCTCAGGTCACCCCATCGAGCTCACTTTCTCTGGCTCGATTTTATACAGCACGCGAACCTCTCCTGGCTGGCGGTGGGGATACTCGGCCTGCCCCAGATATTTCTGCGACAAGCGATTGATGTGCTCATCGGCGCCTTTTTGCGTGATTTCCACGACGCGCCCGCGAATCGCCAGATAGCGGTAGGGATTGTCTGGATCGAGGATCGAAAGCGATACGCGCGGATCGCGGCGCACGTTCCCATCTTTCACACGGCCCAGCGCCGAATTGAACCGGACGTATTTCCCGTCGTAGTCCACCCAAACGGGTGTGACCTGCGGGCTGCCGTCGCTCATGATCGTTCCCAGATTCGCGAACGCCTGCTTCTGAAACAAATCGAGAAATGTTTCGGGGATTGCCTGCGCCATCGTCGGCCTCCTGCGAAATTCGTGATCCAATCATAACTCTGCCGCATGCTGGCGGTTGCGCAAAAAGAGCTCTGCTTCTAGTGTATCTCGGCCGGCGGTAGTAAAGTACCCGTTTCGCGGTCGGCGGCATCACAATGACAAAAACTATCACGCATTCAATGCGGGAAACCGCGCGCTTGCTCCGCATCGTCGTACGGCGCCGTCTAGTTGGATTGTGGAGGCTGACGGTGAGCGCGCTAATCCTCGGCAGCCTTGGCATCTGTGCTCAAGCGCAGGCGCAGAAATTTTTCGAAGAGGGTTCCGGTGCTAGCTTTACCGCGAGCCAGGTGAAGCGTGGAAAAGCGGCCTATGCCAATAACTGTTCGTCGTGCCACGGCGCAAATCTGGATGACGGAGAGTTTGGATCGGCGCTCAAGGGAGCACCGTTCCAGAAGAAATGGGGGGCCCAATCGCCGACAGCACTCTTTTCTTACATGTTTCAGAAAATGCCGCCATCGGGCCCGGGAACACTGGATGAACAAACGTATGCCGATTTGGAGGCCTATCTTCTTCAGAACAATGGTCTCGAACCGGGCACAACGGAACTAACTGCCGCCGAACTTGGGGGATCAGGCGCGCAGGGGGGACCAGCAGTCCAAGTGGGTTTTCAGGGAGACATACGTCCGAGTGCAGCCAATCGTGACGCCATATACAAAGCTGTTATGGCGCGTCGTGCGGCCGAACTTGAGAAGATCACGCCGGTGACGGACGACATGCTTCAGCATCCACCAGACGGAGATTGGCTGACATGGCGACGCACCTACAATAGTCTAGGCTACAGTCCTCTTGATCAAATAAGGAGATCAAACGTACACGACCTGCGTCTTGCGTGGAGCCGCGCGCTGCCGGTTGGTACCGACGAGATCACGCCACTCGTGCAGGATGGCGTCGTTTTTATTGAAAGCGCCAACGCGATCCAAGCGTTGGACGGTGTGACGGGCGATCTGCTGTGGCAAGACGTGCGGCCCTTGCCGGAGCCGTTGCTGAACGTAAGAGACTCGGTCATGAGAGGCCTCGCGATCTATCAGGACAAACTCTACGCCCCGACTGCAGACGGGCACGTGATCGCGTTGGATGTGAAGACGGGCAAACTTGTCTGGGACCACCAGGTCATAGTGCCCCAGACAGGAGTCTATGCGCACTCCAATCATGATTTCCGTCTGGACGGTGCTCCTATCATCGCGAGAGGTAAAGTGATCGTAGGCGTGAGCTTGGGTATCACCAATCCGAGCGGCGGCTGCTTTATTGTGGGTCTGGACGCACGGACCGGTAACGAAGTTTGGCGATTCCACACCATCGCGCGCCCCGGGCAGCCCGGCGGCGACAGTTGGAATGGGGCGCCTGTGGATCAGCGCTTTGGCGCCTCCGTGTGGACGTCGGGCAGTTACGACCCCAAGCTGAACTTGGTTTATTTCGGAACCGGCAACACCTATGACGTGGCTACCTTGCTACAGCCGCATCCCCAGAAGGGTACGTCCAATGACGGGCTCTACACGGAGTCCACCGTGGCGCTCGATCCTGATACCGGCAAGCTGGTCTGGTATTACCAACACATGAACCGCGATGTCTGGGATCTCGATTGGGCGTTCGAGCAATTGTTGATCACGCTCCCCATCAATGGAGAACCGACGGAACTTGTGGTCACCGGAGGCAAGATGGCCGTGTTCGATGCTGTGGACCGCGCCGACGGTAAGTATGAGTTTTCGAAAGACGTTGGGCTGCAAAATTTGGTAAGTGTGATTGATCCGAAAACGGGAAAGAAGATCATCAGCCCCGCGTTCGAGCCAAAAGCCAACAAAACCGAGTTCATCTGCCCCGATGCGAATGGTGCGAGAAACTGGCCCGCGACCTCCTACGATCCCGACACTCACTTTCTGTATGTGCCACTGGCCGAATCTTGTATGGACTATACCTGGGTCCCGGGGGATGCCGCGCAGACGGCAGCGGGCGGCCTCGACATTCGCGTCACTTTGCGCCTGCGGCCGGATAGCGACGGCAAGATGGGGCGCATCGAAGCGATCAATCTTGAGACTAAGAAAGTTGTATGGATAGATCGTCAGCGTGCGCCCATAGCCAGCGCGATGCTTGCCACGGCGGGCCGGCTTGTTTTCTGCGGCGCGCAGAACCGGCAGTTCACAGCCTATGACGCCGAAACGGGCAAGGCGCTATGGCAAGTTGGATTAAACGCAACGCCGAGTTCTTATCCGATCACGTATGGTGTCGATGGCAAGCAATTTGTCGCCGTCGTTTCCGGCGGTGGCGGGCCGCTTGACGCGGGCGGGGCCAGCTTGGCACCGGAATTCGATAATCCGGCGGGTGGGACAACGCTCTGGATATTCAAGCTCCCGGACGCTGGAGATCCGGCTCAGCCCTAATTTTTGACCGTACCGATGGCCCCGATATCTTGTTGAAGCGAATGATCGGGGAAAGCGGATTTGAACTACCCCCTCAGGCCCAATGACGCCGCATGTAAATTCCGCGATCGTGGCCTGGTCCTCTGTCCAA
>PKUY01000143.1 GCA_003131705.1 Acidobacteriota bacterium
AGATGTCAACTTGGATTCTGGCAGTTGTGCGTTGTTAATAGCAGCTGGACGCACGATCACTGACCACTACACTCTGGATGTGATTCCGAGCGAACCGAGGAATTTGCTGTAGATTCAGGTGAAG
This sequence comes from Acidobacteriota bacterium, assembly GCA_003131705.1. Lineage (GTDB taxonomy): Bacteria > Acidobacteriota > Terriglobia > Acidiferrales > UBA7541 > Palsa-295. The sequence continues at coordinate 125 of PKUY01000143.1, forward strand.
CCCAATTTTTGGAATCCAGAACCTAAGGAGATTGTTCGAGGACCGGGTGAAGCGTAAGCTGGCTATCCGCCGTCGATCTCGACGGTGGCGCCTGCGGGCGAGCTCGTAATCGTCAGACTTCCGGCGTTCGTTCACTGAGCCAGCAGCGAAAATGCCCGCAGCGCATAGAGACAGTGTCTCCTCGACGGCTGCATCGGAGCCTCCCGATGGAATTAGAAGTCTGGACGATCCTACTTGCTGAGCAAGGAGTCAATCCGAAGAACTACGCACACAACGCAGCCGGGCGGACAGGAACTGGCTTCGGGAGATCCGGCGAATCGAAGGCGCTGCTTACAGGCACGACCGCAATTTCATCGGAGGCGCCGAACGCAGAGGTAAATCAATCCCGCCCCCGCGACCATCGCGAGAACGCCCATACTTGTAGGAACCGTGAGAACTTGCCGNNTCAACTTTGAGTTCCTGGTTTCCGACCCAGATATTGCTGCGTTTCGGCGGCATCATAATGTGAGGATGAATGAGGCCGGCGAGGCCTGCCAGTAAGAACACCATCCCTGCGGGCGCGACCAAGCCCCTCATCGTGGGATGCTCTTCTCTTGGGCACGCTCAAGCGAAATGTTCAAAGTGTCCCTCACCGCAGTTTCTCTCCGGGCATTGTTTTTCATGGCGTCAGGGGATGTAGTATGTCGCCGAGGAAATCCGGGCGGCTCTCGTCGCGCTCCAGATGCGGATACAGGAGTCCGCCGTGATAGTTGATCGAGTAGGTTTCCACTTGCGCGCCGTTGGCGACGATCAGCTGAATGGGCGTGGTAGTAGCCTTGGCCGCGTCAATCGCATCCTTCAGGACTTGCGGCGAGAACTGCTGGCCGTTGACCGCTTTGACTTTCATTCCTGGGCCGATCCCGGCTTTATAAGACGGTCCGTCGTAGACGACATCCTCTATGGATCCTTCATCGTAGAGCGTCAGGCCGATCGAAAAGGTTAAAGTCACTCGCTTATTCACGGAATCCCGATTCTCTTCGAGTTCATTCGGCTGCTCGTTGTAAACGAGTTTCCAACCGCTATTTTCGATAGATTCGACGGGCGTATTCGGCGAGACCGAGTCGAGTCGCGTTCGAAGGAATTTGCTCCAGTCATAGGACGCGACGCCGTTCAGTGCCGCGACTACATCCTCGAAAGTGTAGGTTTTCAGGTCTGGCTGGCCGCTGGGCCCGGAAAAAAAGGCTAGGCAGAAATCGTTCATCGATTTCTGGTTTTTGGTCAGACGGCGCAACGTGGCGTCCACGTCGAGCCAGAGGAGTTCACTCTCTTCGTAGAAATCCGTGCTGCGCCGCCAGTTCACCCAGTCCGGATCGGCGTTATAGAGGAACACGGCCGAATCGGCTGTGTCCTGGAGCGGCCGCCAGCTGCGCCCAGGCCGGTGATCGGCGGTGGCGGCCAAACGAGCGATGTCTTCACGAGCCTGCTGGGGATTCCAGAGTCCGCTGCGCGCCGTGAGCACGTTGCCGAAATATTCCGTGAGGCCTTCGTAAACCCACAGAAGATCGTCTTTCATCGGCTCGTGATAATCCGAAGAAATGAGATCCGCAGGACGGCGGAATTTCCCGTTCCATGAATGGACGAATTCGTGGGGCAGCAAGCCGGCGAAATCGATGCGGCCGGCATCTTCGATCAGGCTGCGCTCGGAGGTGCGATCGTCGCTCGATTCATGATGCTCGAGGCCGAAATGCGCCACGTCGTCACTGAGTGTGAGGAGAAAATGATAATCGCGATAGTGGCGGGTACCGAAGAGGGCGCCCGTCTCCGCAACCAGCTGGTGAAAATGCATTTGCGTCTCCGGAGTCATTGCCAGGGCAGCCGCGCTGTCCGCGGCGATGTCGATCTCATGAGACGGATACTGGCCGGGAGTGATTTGGATGGCACGGAAATACCGGCCGGTAAGCACGGGAGAATCGATCAGCGTTTCGAGTGACACTGCCGGGAAGTCAATCGTGTCGCCATTCTGCTTTGCCCCCGGCAGCGCAGTCCCAAATTTCCAACCAGCTGGCAACTTAAGGCTCGGCACGAACGTCAGGTTCGCCGCCGGATAGCCCTGCGGGTAAACAAGCACCTGATTCCAACTCAGCAAATTGAGAAAGGCCGTAGCGGAAGATCCCGCGGAAAATCCGGACGATGCGGCCGAGAGCAGGAAATCGAGGTCCACGTCGAGAAATTTCACGCCCTGCGGAATATCGAGATGAAACGCAAACATGTCGAGCAGGTCGCGCCGCCACGGAATCATTTTTCCGTCCGACGCAAATTTCAGCCCGGCTACGTTGGTGATTGGGCCGCTCGGCATGTGTTCTCCGGGAATCCACTCCGGGTAGCAGAGCACCAACGGTCCCGGCTGCACGGGTATCTGCAGATGCGCGTGAAGAATTTTTTGCGGCGCGCGAGTTACGTCGACTTCGATACGAATAGCTCCCGGTGCCGTCTGCGCGGTGAGCCGGGCGAAGGGAATCAGAATCACGCTAGCAATGAGCGCCGGCCCAAAAGCCGCTTTGCGGAGAGATCCGATCATTTTCTTACCTTTCGGGAGGGACCCAGAGTTGTGTCGGGTGGACCGAAGAATCGTGTGCGATTGTAGCGCCCCCGCGCCACACGTCCATTGACGTCCGGTCGTTCGGCTCGTTAGCAACAATCGCAATTTGATTCATCGCGTCCATTCTAGTGCACCCGCAGTCAAGTGCAAGTGTGATGTCCTGTGGACTTTGCGGGGCACCCTGGGCCGTTTTGCTCTACGGCTTCCGGGGTGCTAAAATCAGGTGTATCAGCGGGGGCGACACGGTTTCGACGGAAGCTGTCGCGGCTCGAAGGCATGCCGGGCCCCACCTGCCCGCAATCGGGTGGAAACAAACTAACTGGCAACTCACAGCTAGCACTCGCAGCCTAAATAAAATTAGTCTGCGCGTCTCCCTCGGCGTCACCTACGCGCTTGGGATGAGACGTCACACAGTAGGCTGGTCGGCGCGTTTCGGTCCGTAATTCGCCGGCGAGATCATCGGACTAGTCGATGGCGCGTCTTGCCCGCTCTGAGTTCCATCGACGAACAAAACGGAACGGGACAAGCATGTAGTCTTCGGGTTGCAAGGCTTTTCGGACGGGGGTTCAACTCCCCCCGCCTCCATTTTTCTAAGTCATGTATTGTCAGTTATTTGCAGTGGCTTCGTTTTCTGTGTGCGTGCAGGACTTAGGTTTCCAGTGCGAGTCGCAATCTTGTGCCTGAACTAACTTTGTATTGAAAAGTACTTGACACATGGAAGTAACGACGTATCTTAGCACTATCATCCTCGAGATGAGAGCCCCATATGGAAGCCGCAAATCCGAATCAATCACAAGGTTTTGGCGAATCACCAATTCGCCCGTTTCGAGCGCTCCTCGCTGATGCGATCCGATTTTGGGAGCCACGTCGCCTTGTCTATAACTTTGTACTCACTGCGGTCGTTGTGATCTGGCTTGTGGTGACTTGGCCCCATTTCCGCGTGGCATTGACGCCGTCTTTGCTTCCGCTCCCTACCGTCCTCGCATTACTAGCCAATGTTTGTTACTGCGCCGCTTACCTCGTGGACATTCCAATGCAGCGCTCCTCTCTTAGCACCGTGTGGAGGCGTCGACGCTGGGGCCTCTGGTTGATGGGAACGCTCTTTGCACTTGTTGTGGCAAATTATTGGATCGCTGACGAGATATATCCGTTCGTCCGCTGATAACGACGGGGAGGCTAGTGGCGCCCGATTAGTTCGGATAATCGGACACCGCCGCCGGGCGGCTTCGTTCAAACGGGGTTCGAGGAGATGAGAACGCAAGCGACCTTCGACGAAGCTCACTTCCCACAACCGGACTTATGGAGAGTTGACAAAGAGCTAGGTCAATTCACGGTGTCGGCGACACGCGGCTCCAGAATTCATCGAACTTTTGGGTGTCAAAAAAAGCAGTCGCTTTAATGACCTGACTGGCCTTCATCTGGTTGTACCACGTGTACGTGTTGTGATACGGGACCCCATCTTTGGCAGTCGCTGCTACGTCGAAAAAGATTATGACCATGTCGCCGTCGGCATAGAGACCTCTGATGGTTGGGACTAGCGGCTTCGCCATCCGGGCATTGAAGGGTCCAATCACTTTATCGAGAAATTCCTGCTTGTTTTGCTACTAGTTACTAATATTTAAGGCACCTACAGGAACGTGAAATCATTCGCGTGGTCGTTACGGGCTTAGACTGGAAATGTGCCGACGGATCGACTGTTGCGCTTTGCTACAAATAGGCGATTAGTGGAGTCATTTAGCGCTCGCGATGATATATGAAAGACGCCAAACAGCGAGTGTGCCCGAGGGCACCTATATTGCATGCTTCCACGCAGGCTCTTAGAGTGCGTTCGATACCGGCGTTTGCGGCGGGCATCGTAGCGCAGACCTCCGCCGGGGTGCGTCCTCACCTCGGGATGGCTGCCCGCTGCGTCCAATCACGGGCTCACGAAATGCTCCGACTGGACCGCCAGTGATGTGGCCCACACTGGCAGTCGTCGGATTCCTCGCCACCGCCGTTCTGCTAGCATTCGCCTGCTTCCAAACCCGTCGTTTGTCCGAAGGACGAAGAGTCCAGCAGGAGCTCGAGAAGTCATCGCAGGTCCTCGAAGAAGAGCGGAGAGTACTCGAGTTGATTGCCAAGGGTGCTTCGCTCAAGGAAGTGCTGGACGCGCTGACCATGGCCATCGAACGACTGGCTCCCCACTGTTTCTGCACGATTCTGCTTCTCGACGATGATGGCCGCAGATTAGTGGAAGGCTCAGGGGGTAGCCTGCCTCCCGAGTACATGCGTGCGCTCGATGGACTGGAAATAGGGCCAAACGTAGGCGCCTGCGGCACCGCAGCCTTTCGAAATGAAACGACTATTGTGGAAGACGTCGCCACAGACTTTCGCTTTGCACTCGCCAAAGATGTCCTGTTGTCGTTTGGCCTGCGCGCCTGTTGGAGTGTTCCGATCCGAGATTCCAACAAGAATGTTCTGGGAACGTTTGCCATGTACCACCAGCGCATCGCAAGACCGCGCGAGCACGAGGTTAATCTGGTGGAAGCGGGCGCCCATCTCGCCGGCAACGCTATCGAGCGCCTCCGCTTTGAGCAGAACCTGCGAGAAAGCGCTTCGCGCTTTCAACTGGCCGAAAAGGTGGCCGCGTTTGGCGTCTGGCAAATCAATTTCCGTTTGGGAATGGTCACGATCTCAGATGGGTTCTCTGCCCTGGCCGGTCTCGCGGGTCGGCCCCTACGCCTGACGCTCGGCCAATGGCGGGAGATGATCCACGTCGATGACCGGCCAGCTTGGGACACTGCCGTTGAGCGGGTCGTCGCTAAGCGCGCGTTTCAGGCTGAATACCGCATTCTCCTGCCAGATGGCTCCATCCGCTGGCTGCGTAGTCAAGCCCAGACGGAACTATCTGACACAGGTTTGCATTTGCTCACCGGAGCGTCCATCGACATTACCGAGGCCAAAGAGTTGCTCATGAGGTTCTACAAGGCGTTCAACGTTAACCCGGAGCCCATTATCATCAACACGCTTTCGGAAGGTTGCTACATCGATGTGAACGAGAGTTTCCTTAGCGTGACCGGATATCGACGCGAAGAGGTTATCGGTCACACGACACGGGAAATGAAATTGTGGAAGCGACCCGAAGACCGCGCTCGATACCTGGAAGCACTCAAGGAAAAGGGTTCGGTTCGTGACTTGGAAATCGTTTTCCAGACAAAATCAGGTGCACAACGCACAGGGTTGGTTTCGGCCGAGCTCATCGACATTGCAAGCCAGAAGTGTGCAATCGCTGTATTCAAGGACATCACGGAGCGGAGCCTTCTGGAAGGACAACTTCGCCAAGCGCAGAAGATGGAAGCCGTTGGGCAGTTGTCAGGGGGCATCGCTCACGACTTCAACAACCTGCTGGGCGTCATCCTCGGCTACAGCGGATTGCTGGAGGATCACGTGAGCAACGATCCTGCGGTTCGGAAGAAAGCCGAAGAGATCACAAAGGCTGCCCGGCGGGCGGCCGACTTGACTCAGCAGCTGCTGGCGTTTAGCCGCCAACAAGTGCTCGAGCCGAAGGTTCTGAACCTGAACGCCGTCGTTGCGGAGCTAGAGAAAATGCTTCGGCGTTTGATCGGTGAAGATATTGAGCTGACGGCGACCCTGGATCCATCGTTGGGCCACACAAAAGTGGACCAAGGGCAGATCGGGCAGGTCATCATGAACCTGGTTGTGAATGCACGAGATGCGATGCCCAAAGGCGGCAAGCTTATGATCGAGACCGCGAACGTTGAGTTAGGCGAGGAGTACGCGCGTCAACATCCAGCCGCCGTGGCTGGCCCGTACGTTCTCCTCACCGTCACCGACACCGGAACAGGCATGAATGCTGAGACGCAGGCTCACATATTCGAGCCATTCTTTACCACAAAGGAAGTGGGCCGTGGAACTGGGCTCGGGCTTGCAACCGTCTACGGAGTCGTTAAACAGTGCGGCGGGGATNNCAGTGCGGCGGGTATATCTGGGTTTACAGCGAGCTCGGGTACGGGACTACCTTCAAGATCTACTTGCCACAAGTCGCCAAACCGGTTCGACCGGAGACGGCGCTTGCCCTTCCAACGAGCTCCACCCATGGGTCTGAAACGATCCTGCTTGTGGAAGATGAAGATGCGCTGCGGGAACTAGTCCACACCTTCCTATCAGAGAGTGGCTATACCGTCCTGGAAGCGAATGGTCCTACACAGGCTATCGAGCTGGATCGGCACCATCGAGGGCCGATCCATTTGCTTCTAAGTGACGTCGTCATGCCGGGCATGAGCGGACCGGAGTTGGCCGAGAAGTTGAGATCCTTGCGATCAGAAATGAAGATGCTTTTCATGTCGGGCTACACGGGAGATTCCGTTGTTCGCCGCGGACTGTTGAAGTCGGATGCGCGAGTACTTCAGAAGCCTTTCACGCGGGAGGCACTATTCCGGTTCGTGCGTGAGGCGTTGGAACTCGAGAGGACCCCCGAGTCGGACTTAGTTTGCTCGCTAGGCGAGGAATCGCCCGCGAAGTCCAAGCCGTTTGCGGGAAAGTGACCGGCACACGCCATGCTCCTCGAAGCAACAACCAACCGATGTTACTGAATCTCGATGAACCTTAATCCGTCGCCGCCAAGCCCCGAATAGTCACCTATTCGGAAGTTGGCCAGAAACGTTAGTGCTTTATCNNCGATCAGCGACGCGGACAAGAAAAAGCTGTACCAGACGAACGCAGAGAACGTCTTCGATCTCAACTCATAGCACGGCGAGACGGCCGCCTTATTTCGAAGACAGTGGGGCCGGATGTCGCTTCTGTTCCGAAGAATCTCCCCGGGGCCTACGTGCACCGGGGAGATCTCCCTGCGAGTCAAGTCCCGCGTTAGGGGCAATCGTTGTGCAGCACGCTGGGCGCCGGCGGACCCGCGACGCAGGGGACCGCGCCCAGATATTCGTAGATGGCGATCAGGTCGTGGTCCGTCATGTTCTTGAGGATGGGCCACGGCATGATCTGGAGTAGATTCCCGTCGAAGGGCGCCGGGAGACAGCCGGTCGTGACGGTGCTGGAGCAGGGAGGATGCACGTGGTCCAAATCGACTCCCGTCCTCATGATCTTAATGAACTCCGACAAACTGCGGCCCCCTTCGGGCAGCCCAGTCTTGTCCGGCGTCAAGTTGCGGGAGACGATATCCGGTGTCCCGGGAATCAGCGGACCGAAGTCGTTTCNNACGTCTTCTGGCCGAAGTATGGGTTGCCCCCGACCGCGTATTCCGCTTGCGCACTGAGCGTGTGGCAGTCGTTGCATGAGGCGACGCCATTGACGAGATAACTCCCCAACCCGACCAGGTCGGGGTCCTTCCCGGCGAGATTCAAATGCACGGGCGCTATCTGGAAGCCTATTTCAATTTTTGATTGGTCCCTATCGCGGTCGTCATCGTGAGCTTGCAGCCGGGCCGAATAGACCAGCATCATGCCGGCGGCGATCGCTACAAGCGCCCCGACAGACACAGGTTTTCCAAAT
>PKUY01000007.1:0-2690 GCA_003131705.1 Acidobacteriota bacterium
GAAACAGCAGCACCACCGGAAAAACTCCCGGCGGCGTCACGTTTCGATAGGCTTCATGAATCGCGTGCAACAGCAGCCGGTCGCGGACCAGCCGCCGGTTCACAAAAATGTAAATTCCGTTGCGGTTGGTGCGCTGTACTTCCGGGCGCGAAGTGAATCCCGTTACCCGAATCGTTGCCGGATCTTCGCCCGGTTCCATGGCCGGCTCGGTGATCGCCGAGCGGACAGGCGCCTCGTTCGGCGGAATCTCCACGAGTTCTTCGAGCGCCTGACGCCCGAAAATCTGGTACACGCGCTCGGAAAGTTTTTCGACGGGCGCGCAATCGAGAATGTCCTGGGTGGGCGTCTTCAACAGAAACTGACGGTCGGGATGCGCGAGCGCGTAGTGCGTGACGAGCGAAGCGATGTGGCCGAGCTCGGTCGATTCCGATTTCAGGAATTTTCGCCGCGCCGGTACGCAGTAGAAAATATCGGCCACGCTGATCGAAGTGCCCGCCGGAATGCCTGCCGGTTTCACGCTGATCAGTTTCCCGCCCGCGAACTCGATCCGAGTTCCCTGCTCGTCCTCGGGTGTGCGCGTCTCCAAAAGCAGGCGGGAGATGGCCGCGATGGTCGGCAACGCTTCGCCGCGAAAACCGAGCGTCGCAATCGAGAGCAGATCGTCCGCGGTGCGCAGCTTCGACGTCGCACNNATCATCCGCTTGCCGCCCGATTCGGTTTCAATGCGGATCGAGCGCGCGCCCGCGTCCAGCGCGTTTTCGAGCAACTCCTTCACCACCGACGCGGGCCGCTCGACCACCTCGCCCGCCGCAATCTTGTTGGCGACATTTTCCGCAAGTATTCGTATCCGCGACATTAGCTCTGTTTTTCGACCTTCTTGATTGCGATCCCCAATTCATCCAGCTGCGACTCGTCCACCTCGGAAGGCGACTCCGCCATCAAATCCACCGCGGCTGTGGTCTTCGGGAAGGCGATGACTTCGCGGATCGACTTTTCGCCGGCCAGCAGCATCACGACACGGTCGAGGCCGAGTGCGATGCCGCCGTGCGGAGGCGTACCGTAGGTGAGCGCGTCGAGGAAAAATCCGAAACGCTGGCGCGCCTGCTCGTCGCTCAGACCCAGCGCCTTGAACATTCGTGCCTGCACATCCTGGCGATGTATTCGAATGCTGCCGGAGCCAAGCTCGTTGCCGTTGAGCACCAGGTCGTAGCCCTTGGAGCGGCACTCCCACGGCGCGGTTTCCAGCTTGTCCAAGTCTTCTTCGTAAATTCCGGTGAACGGATGTTGCGCGCTCACCCAGCGCTTTTCCCTCTCGCTCCATTCGAAGAGCGCGAAGCCGGTGATCCATGCGAATTCCCATTTGCTGCGGTCGATCAGATTCAGCTTGTCGCCAAGATGCAGCCTGACCTGTCCCGCAACGCCGAGCGAAGCATCGGTGTGCGGAATCTGTTCTTTCGACGCCACCGCGACAATCAGGTCCCCGGCCTTCGCGCCGACGTTTTCCGCCAGTTTCTTCAGCGCGTCGGCGCCGAGATTTTTTTCAAGCGGCGAGCTGATGCCCTCCGCCGTCACCTTCACCGTATAAACGCCGCGCGCGCCCGCCGATTTCGCGATTTCGCCCAGTTCGTCGAGCTGCTTGCGCGTCCACGACGCCGCACCCGGCGCGACCAATGCCTGCACGTTACCTTCAAAGTGCAGCGTCACGCGAGCAGGCTCGAAGAATTCCGTCACGTTGCGCAATTCCATTCCGAAGCGCAGATCCGGCTTGTCCGAGCCGAAGCGGCGTAGAGCGTCCTTGTAATCGAGATGGCGAAACGGCCCCTTCGCTTGCACGCCGACGACGGTGCACGCGCTCTCCATTACGCGCTCGATCGCCGCGAAAATGTCCTCCTGCCGCGGGAACGAAATTTCCAAATCCAGCTGCGTGAACTCGAGCTGGCGATCCGCGCGGAAATCCTCGTCGCGGAAGCATCTGCAAATTTGAAAATAGCGGTCCATGCCGGAAATCATCAGTATCTGCTTGAAAATCTGAGGGGATTGCGGCAGCGCGTAGAACTGTCCGTGATGGATGCGGCTGGGGACGAGGCAGTCCCGCGCACCTTCGGGCGTCGAGCGCGTGAGGATCGGAGTTTCGATCTCAAAAAAGCCGAGCTCGTCGAGCGATTTGCGAATCGCGAGAAAAATCCGGTGGCGCAGCTCGATATTGGCGTGCGGGCGAGGTCGCCGCAGGTCGAGATAGCGGTAGCGCAGACGCGTCTCTTCGCTCGCGGTCACGTCGTCTTCGATCGTGAACGGCGGCGTCTTCGCGTTATTCAAAACGTGAAGTCGTGTGGCAACCACTTCCACGTCGCCGGTGGCAATTTCCGGATTCGATTTCTGGCGGCGGATGACGCGGCCTTCCACGGCCACCACGAATTCCGAGCGCAGATCCTCGGCCTTCGCGTGCGCTTCGGGATAGTGCTCCTTGTTAAAAACAATCTGCGCGATTCCCGCGCGGTCCCGCAGATCGATGAAAATCAGCTGACCCAAATCGCGCCGCTTGTGCACCCAACCCATGAGGACGACGTCTTTATCCGCGTCCGAGGCACGCAGCGCGCCGCAGTATTGTGTTCGTTTCAAATTCCCTAGACTGTCAAGCACCGTAGCCCTTTCGAGTGACGTTGATACCCCCCCTCGTTTCATTGTCGAGT
>PKUY01000007.1:2702-4848 GCA_003131705.1 Acidobacteriota bacterium
TGATTTTGCGTGGCCCGAGACGCGCGGGACCGGGGACCGAGCCGCGTGGTTCGATGTTCGCAGGCGCCGTGAAAAGCCTCGCCCCCTCAGAAACCGGGGCGAGCTACATTAAAACTCCTTTTCATTTCTTCTCGTTGCCGGGGCAAACATAAGATCCCCAATCTACACTAGCACAAGGATCGTCCTGTTTTGTCAAGCGAGTCCTGTGGACTCTAGCTTCTGCGTTCCGATTCCAGATATTCGAGCAAATCATTTTCGTTTAATTTCTTTTGCTCGGCGTCGGCGAGACGCTTCAGCGTATACGTGCCGGATGCAACTTCGTCTTCGCCGATAATGAGCGCGTAGCGTGCGCCAAGTTTGTCCGCCAGACCCAGCGATTTCTTGAACTTCATTTCCTCGGGAGGGAACTCGACGGTAAGCCCGCATTCACGTAATTTTCGAGCGATCTTCACGGCCGTGGGATACGTTTTGGCGCTCATCCAGGCGATAAAAACGGCTAGGCCGGGCAATTTTGGCGCGTTTTGCGCCTCCTGCAACGACAAAATCATCCGGTCGCTGCCGATCGCGAAACCGATTCCTTTCGTCGGCTGTCCGCCGAGAAGCTCGACGAGCCCATCGTAGCGGCCGCCGCCGCAGACGGCGTTCTGCGACCCAAGTCCTTCGGCAATCACTTCAAAAGTTGTTCGCGTGTAGTAGTCGAGGCCGCGGACGAGCCGCCAATTTTCTTCGTAGGCGATTTCGCGCAGCTTCAGCTCGTCCTTCAATTTCGCGAAATGCTCGCGGCATTCGGCGCAGAGATGATCGGAGATGCGCGGCAGCTTTTCGATGATGGGCTGCTCGTTCGGCAGCTTCGAATCGAGGACGCGCAGCGGGTTCGTCTCGATGCGGCGCTGGCTGTCCAGTCCGAGCTGGTCCTTCACTTTCAGCAACTCCTCGCGCAGCAACTCGACATACTTGGGCCGGCAATCCTTGCAACCAATGGAATTGACGTACAGCGTCGTGCGCGTCAAGCCTACCTGCTTGAAAAATACGAGCAGCATTTCGAGGATTTCAGCGTCGATTGCGGGCGCGTCCGATTGACCCAAAACTTCTGCGCCAATTTGATAGAACTGCCGGTAACGTCCTTTTTGCGGCCGCTCGCGCCGGAACATCGGGCCCATGTAATACAGCTTCTGATTTCCCGGCAGCGCGTGCATTCCGTGCTCGATGTAGGCACGCGCGACGCTCGCCGTCGCTTCGGGGCGGAGGGTCACTTCGTTCCCCAGCTTAATGCCGTCGAGAAGGAAGAACCATTCAAAGATCTGGGTCGACGCAGGCGTCACGCTCCCGTGCTCGAAAGTCTGCCGCAGTGCTAACGTTTTTTCTTTCAGGAAATGCAAGGCGCTGCGATTGTCTTCATCATTGGGAATCTGCCCACTGCCCATTAGTCGCTCAAGGTCGTTGACGTAACGCTCAGAGTCGTCGAAGTTCTTGTGCGGTTCCAGTCCAAATGGTTTGTCCTCAAAGGTGTACATCTCTTTAGAAACAATATCCGTTTCCGCTCCGACTGAGCGCGCGAAAAGAGAAGTCTCCTCGAAAATCGGCGTGCGGATTTCGCCGAAATTGTAGGACTCGAAAACCTCGCGGGCCGTCCGCTCGAGGTGACTCCACAACGAGGAATCCGGCGGGAGAATGTCCCGCGTGCCTTTGATGGCCCTGAATTGTCGTTTTTCGTTCATTTCGGGAAGTGCGGCAGCGCAAAAGTCATCCGAACATACTAACAGGCGCCCTTCACATGGAAAAGTGCTGGCGTGGGGAATGGGATGCGAAGAATCCCGGTGAGATCGCCAGCTTGCCTTCGCCGCGTTTTAGCGTGCAAAGGGACCGCTACAAAAGCCCGAGAGCCCTCAGCGGCTGGAAAGACCCAGCGCTAAAGCACAGGATCAAAATCGAATCTTTTCCGGAGCGCCNNTAAAACCGATCTCCGGAAAGAATAAAGCGTCGGGATGCTCCGCTCAGAATGACAAATCCCGACAAGCACGCCCTGGAAAATCAAAATGCCCACTCAAAGAAAAAAGAGGAGAAAGGCCGCCGCTACGAAAACGTCCTCGTCACTCGTAGTTCTCGGCTTTGAACGCGTCCTTGAATCCGACGTAATGCTCCGCGG
>PKUY01000392.1:0-7242 GCA_003131705.1 Acidobacteriota bacterium
CGATCTGAATGTACTTCACGCCATCCGACGCCAGTGTGGCGAAATCCTTCTTCATGATCTCGACAATGTCCCAGAGCAGCGCGGAACGATCCTTGTAAATCTTGTCGGTGACGCCCCGCTTGTACGCGATCGCGGGGAATTGCGTAGCGCTTGGGAGCGGCATCTTGATGTCGCCCGGGCTATTCGCTTTGAGAAACGGCAGTTCATGCCCGGTCAACGGGCGCACTTGGCGAAGCTTCTTGTTAACGACCCCCGTGACGGCGCTTACCTTGGGTTTAGCCTTCGAAGCATCCCAGTCGCGCGAGACTTCGCCTTCGAGGTCGAAGCCTTCGACCGCGTCGGTGAAATCGCTCATGAAATTCCGCCGTCGGATTTCACCGTCGGTAAAGATCTCGAACCCGAGTTCCTTCTGCTTTTCGAGTAAGCGCAGAATATGCTTATCCTCTAGCGCCTGCAGACGTGCCGGATCGGCTCTGTCCGCCCGCGCTGCCGCCAATTCCGCTGGCCGCAGAAAACTCCCCACCGTGTCGGCCCTGTACTTTGGTGCCATAAGAGCATATCTCCCGGTACATCTGTCCCGTCCAAGACAGTTTATCTGACTTGCCCTGGGACGACGGAAGATTCCTGGGGATCAAGGTTCGCGGGGGACACAGTCAAAGATCCCGGCGCGGGGCCTCACGGCCGAGTTACGAAAGTACTTAGCGGACCTGCCCCTGCGGCATCAGCCGCCTGAACGGGTCCGCTCTGATGTCGGTGTCCGGCTTATTTTTGACCGGTGCGCCAGCCTTCCGCGTAGGTTGTGCGTGCGACCACAGAGTACGGGACAGGGCTGACAATCGCCCGGATTTCAATCTGTTTGTGGCGTTCGACCGTCGGCTTCTGCGAACCGCCGCCCTCTTCACCCCAGACGACCTTGACCTCGTTGCCGATCTCGATGTCCGGATCGACGGCGCCCAGCGAGAGCATCGACCGCTCGTTGTAGCTGTAGCCGGTAAACATCGACACGCCGACAGTTTTTCCGTTGCCTAGAACCTTGTCGTACGAGGCAGATGTGTAATTCGATAGCGGCAGGTCGATGTATTTGTAATGTTCTCCCGGCCTGAACATGGACGCGAAGACTTTTTCGACATCCTCGGAGTTCCAGGCGAACGTCACTTTCTTCCGTTGCGGTTTACCTGCCATTTTCTCAAGAGCTTCTCTTCCGATGAAGTCATGATCGAATTTGACGAACGGCCCGTAGCCCAACGCGTACGGCGTCATGTAGTAGTCTTCAATGTTATCGGAATAGAAACTGCCGCCAAGAGAGCCCGTGCCCTCATAACTCGCCGCCGGTAACCATTGCCTGTAGGCCTTCATCTTCTCGCCTGTATAGACCGCCGGAAGGGGTGACGGAATCCAGCCCGACTCAAGCGTGTTGGTCGCGTAAGCTCTGGAGCCGACTTCACGAAGGCCGAACTCCTTGCCGGCATTTACGATAGCGGCCCGAATTTCCTCGCGTTCCTCGTAAGGCCCCCAAACCTCCAATCAGGGAGCGCCGGCCATGCCATGGCGTAAGGCGCGGACCTTCCGTCCCGCGATGTTGATCACGTCCATGGTGAAAAACTTGATGTCCGGAATCGGTCCGCCGTTCAGCTTTTCGATAACCTTCGTCGCATTTGGCCCTTGAATCTGGTAGCGGTAATCCTTGCGAACGACTGCCTTCCCTTTCGGGTTAGAGGGCGATCTGTCGTCTTTTTCCGTCTTAACATCGTATCCGCCTGTCCGGGCATGAAATTCAATCCAACTGGCAGACGGCGCGCGCCCGACGAAGACGAGTCTATTCTGTTCCAGGTGAAAGAGAATCCCGTCGCCAATCACGTAGCCATCGTAGCTGCACGGAACGAACTGTTTGGCTCTGTTGACGGGAAACTTCGCGAAGCTATTGATCGCAAGATTGGAAAGTAATTTGAGGGAATCGGGGCCTTCAATAAACAGATTCACCATGTGATGAGACTGGTCAAAAAGAACGGCGGTCTCTCTCCAGGCACGTTGTTCGTCGCGCCAATTTGAAAATTCGCCAGGGACCACCGGATAGACGTACGCCCCGATCTGCGAATTGCGGAGCATCGTCACCGGATTCCCGACGGTCTTTAGCAAATCCTCTAAACTCTGCTGACTCATAGCTCCCCTCCTAGGGACAAAATCTTTGGTCCTACCGTATATATGTAGGATGGCGGCTCAGAATCAAGCTCAATTGGCGTTTGGGTCCTGAGGCAAAAATTGCACGAGATAACGTACAGAAAGTCTCGCACATTTGCAACTGAGGTGGCAACCGGCACGCAGCCGCTCAGAAGCGCTTGCGGGGAGGCTGGCATGGCTGAAACTAAGCCGAGAGGGGTAAGCCCTAATGAACCTCGCGGTCCATGCCAGCCCAATACGGCGCGCGAAGGACTTTGCGATCGATTTTCCCGGCTGCCGTCTTGGGGATTTCCGCGCGGAATTCGACGGACTTAGGCGTTTTGAGTCCCCCTAGTTTCGCCTTGCAGAAGCCGATGATCGCCTGTTCATCCAGACTCGCGCCCGTCCGCGGCACAACGAAGGCTTTGACCGCTTCTCCCCACGTATTGTCCGGAACCCCAATCACCGCGCATTCGCCGACCTCGGACAGCGCCATAATGCCCGCCTCGACTTCGGCGGAATATACGTTGAAGCCGCCGCTAATGATCATGTCCTTCGTGCGATCGACGATGTAGAAATAGCCATCGTCGTCGCGATAACCGACGTCTCCCGTGTGGTGCCAGCCATATTTGTGCATCTCGGCAGTCGCTTCCGGCTGATTGTAATAACCCGGCGTAACCAGAATGCCTCGCGCGACGATCTCCCCCGTCATATGGGGCGGCAATATCTTCCCATCCGCGTCCATTACCGCGAGTCTTACGGCCGATGTTGCTTTGCCGCAACTTCGCAGGCGCTCGGGATGATCTCCCGCAGCTGCGGCAGCCACCGTTTTCGGATCAAGCCACGTCAGCAGCATCGGCGCTTCCGTTTGTCCATACGACTGGCACAGACACGGGCCGAAAACCTCCACGCCCTTCTTGAACTGATCCGGCGACACCGGCGAACCCGCCAGCAGGAGGATGCGTAAACTCGAATAGTCGAAATTGCGAATCTCAGGGACTGAGAGAAGTTTGTATAAAATCGTCGGCGGGAGATACAAATGTGTCACTTTGTATTGCTGGATTGCGCGCAGCACGTCGAGTGGTTCCACGTTCGCGCTTGTCAACACCACGTTGGTTGCGCCCAGCGTGAAGGCGGCAAGGGCCACCACGCCGGCAGCGTGAGAAAGCGGAGCTACGTTCAGGCATACCGCATCGCGGTCGTCGCAGCGCCAGTAGTGCCCGGCCATTTCCATCATCGCGCCCCATGCTCGGCTCGTCACTCGTACGCCCTTTGCCGGCCCCGTTGTCCCGCCAGTAGGAATCAGTCCCACGAGACGATCGAGATTACCGAATGGATCGCCCCAATCGGTCTCCTGACCGTACGCTCCCTGTTTAATGAACGCTTCCAATGACGGGTTTCCCTGATCCTCGGCATCGATACATACGAGATGTCGCAAAGTCGGAACGCGTGCCTTCAATTCGGCGGCCTGCTCTGCGAATCTGCTGTGATAAAAGAGCCAGGATGTATCGACGTAGTTCATGTACTCCACGCTGGCATCCGCCGCGTGCCGGTAGTTGAGCGGTACCCATGCAGCGCCCGCCCGCATCAGCCCGAGGATACAAAATAAAATTCGAGCGTCGTTCGTCGACAAAATGGCGACCCTATCTTCGCGTTGTACCCCCGATTCCTGCATGGCCCGCGCAATCTTTTGAGTTATCAGGCGTGTTTCTCGGTAGGAGTATTCAGCGCCGCGATCGATGATGGCGATCCGGTCCGGATATTCAGCCGCTGCTTTGTCGAAATAGTCGATGGACCGCATCCCGCTCCTCTAACATGGGAGGATGATTTTGCCGGAGCTCCGCGCCACGATGCTCGGTGTACCAAAATTGGGAATACTGGGTCTGGGGGCTGATAATACATCACTGCGCGGTGATGTGGGCCTCTAACCTGCGGTTTTTCATGAATATATCTTGGCTTTGGAGAGACCGTGGCCTTCCAGCACCTTGAGGATCTCGCGGTGCCCGAACGCAGCGGCTGGGGACGCGTATCCCACCTGCCGTGGGGGAGTGTGCACGAGGCTGTGGGCTGCATACGCCTGCATTAATCCTGTCTGCTTGTAGCAGCAGGTTCCGACCAGAACGCACTGAGCAGTTTCCAATGTCCCGCGTCCCACGACCACGTCGATCGTGCGCTGCTCGCGCGAATTTTCTCTCGGTGGAGTGCCCGCCTGAACCGCATTCGCCATTTCGGCCAGCTTCTTCTCTTGCTCCGCCTTCGCCAGCGGACGAANNGTCTCCTCAAAATGTTTTTCGGTGGCCAGCACGTTCTCCATAATCTGGCGGTTCAAGAGACCGCCAAACGACCGGACGTTCGCGGCCTGCGGGTGGTCCTTGTACCAAACGGGGTGGGGGAATCCGCCCCAACTGAGTGCCAGTTGCGTCTGAATGTAGCCCGGCACCACGGCTTCATAGCCAACTGCGCGTGCCCAAGGCTTGTACTTATTCTGATCGAGATAAAATCCATCGGTTTGAATCACGGCGAAAATGGTCTGTGTCGAACCGAACGTTGGCATGCCGTCGAACATGGTCAAAATCTCGAGACTGTCGATTCCCCCGGACTCGAGCACCAACCGCGCCGCCGCGTCGCTCGGGGCGGACATGAAAGCCATTCCCGCGGCGATCAGCAGCCCTTTGTCGGCGAATTTCCTGCTCCACTGTTCTTCCAGATGGCGATGCCACGCCTGTTCGCCTGCGATGTCGAGGTAATGGCATCCGGCTGTCAGGCACGCTTCCACGACCGTAGACCCGTAGTAAATAAACGGCCCGACCGTGTTGCACACAACTTTGGCTCCGGCGAAGAGCTTCGCAAGTTCTTCTCCCGAAGAACCCACTTCGACGACTTCGTAATCCGCCGTCTCGATTCCTGGCACCCGATTCATCACGTCCTGGATTCGCGCTTTGTTCCGCCCGGCGGCAATGAACGGTACGTTGTATTCGCGCAAATACTCTGCGACGAGACGCCCTGAGAATCCGCTCGCGCCGTACAGAACCACAGGTCTTTTGCTGGACATGATTTCCTCCCCCTGGCAATCCTTCTCAACCCGTTCGTTGGGACATTCTGAACTCTTGGTATCGCCCACCCTAGCCAAGTCGCCGATTTTAGGCTAAAGTCTCCCGCTACCTAGTAGGCACCTTTTCGTCACCTGGTACCCTGGAGGGTTCTTTGGTTAAATTTGATTGTCCGGTCAAGCTCACTTCCGAAGTGATCGGCGGTAAATGGAAACCGATCATTCTGTATTACCTCGAAGGGGGGACGCATCGCTTCAGTGAATTGCAGAGAGCAATTCCCGGCGCAACCAAAAAAATGCTGACCAAGCACCTTCGGGAACTTGAACGGGACGATGTGATTCATCGCAAGGTTTTCGCACAAGTGCCCCCTCGCGTGCAATATTCTCTTACACGGCACGGACAAAGTCTGCGGCCCATCTTGATGTTGATGTCCGCGTGGGGCAAGAGGCATCGCGCTCGCTACGGCACCCGCAAGAATTGAAGCTTAGCCGTGCCCGGGAAAGTTCCTGGTAGCGCCACTCGGAGTGTGGTGTAAACTTCCGCGGGTTAAAAGGAGCAGATTCTCCGCCGAGCCGCCGCGCTTTCTGAAATTGACGATCACAAGCGAGCTCGGGATTGTCCGCTGCATCGAATCATTCTTGAGATTCCTAAACGTGGGGAGGTTTTCATGCCAGCTGCTGCGATTCGTGAAGAAAAAATGTTCATCAACGGCGAGTGGACGGGCGCGTTCGATGGGAAGACGTATCCGAAGAAAAATCCGTTCAACGGCCAGCTTGTTTCGCAGGTCGCCGCAGGCAAGCGCGAAGATGCGCGCCGCGCGATCGACGCAGCTGCCGCTGCCTTCCCCTCATGGAGCACTACGGCCCCTGCCGTCCGGCGCGGCCTTTTCCTAAAGGCCGCTGATATCCTCGAAAGCCGCATGGTCGATATCGCAAAAATTATCGCCGAGGAAACCGGCAGCACTTTCGGTTGGGGAATGTTCAATTGCATTTTCGCCGTCGGAATCTTGCGGGAAGCTGCGGCGCAGGCATACGGCCTGATCGGAGAGGTGATTCCCACCGATCTGCCTGATACCACCGCCATGGCCGTTCGACAGCCCGCCGGTGTGGTCGTCGGTATCGCTCCCTGGAACGCGCCGATCATTCTCGGAGTGCGTGCGGTCGCCAGTCCTCTCGCCTACGGGAATACGGTTGTGCTCAAGGCATCCGAAGAATGTCCTGGAACGCACCTTGCCATCGCTTCCGTGTTCGAAGCCGCCGGTTTTCCTAAGGGCGTGATCAACGCCATCACCAATGCTCCGGCCGACGCTGCCGATGTCGTCGATGAGCTCATCGCCAATCCGAAAACGCGCCGCATCAATTTCACCGGATCATCCAAGGTCGGCCGCATTATTGCCGAAAAGTGCGGCCATCACCTCAAGCGTGTGCTTCTCGAGTTGGGCGGCANNTGGGCGGCAAAGCTCCATTGGTTGTTCTTGCCGATGCGGACATCGATGCCGCCGTCGCCGCTGCAAATTTCGGCGCGTTTATGAATCAAGGGCAAATCTGCATGGCCACCGACCGCATCGTCCTTGAGCGGCCGATTGCCGATGCCTTCGCTCAGAAGCTTGCGGCCAAGGCAAAATCTCTGAAAGTGGGCGATCCCTTTCAGCCGGATACGCAGATCGGTTGCATGATCAACGCCGGCGCCGGCGAGCGCGTCCAGGGTTTGATTGACGACGCGGTCGCCAAGGGTGCAAAGGTCCTCACAGGTGGAAAACCGGAGGGCGCATGCTTCCCGCCCACGGTTTTGTACCCTGTGACGCCCGATATGCGGGTGTACCACGAAGAGTCATTCGGCCCGGTTGTGCCGTTGGTCGTTGCAAAGGACACCGAGGACGCCATTCGCATCGCCAATGACACGCCGTACGGTTTGTCGAGCGCCGTCTTCAGCGGCGACGTAAACAAAGCCCTCCGAGTGGCCGAGCGCCTCGAAACCGGAATCTGCCACATCAATGGCGCCACCGTTCACGATGAGCCGCAGATGCCGTTCGGCG
>PKUY01000392.1:7260-12004 GCA_003131705.1 Acidobacteriota bacterium
TCATCCTGAGCGCAGCGAAGGATCCCTCTTCGCTTGAGATCCGCCCTCAGAGTCGGATATCGAAATACGGGAGGACGAAATGAAAATCGTCACGATGCGACCTGTTGCGACGGTGGCGCTTCTGCTGGCCTCGAGCATTGTTCCTGTCGCCGCGCAGCAATCACCCGCCCCGCCACCAACTCGGCCAAATGTAATCCCGCCGCTGACGCTCACGATCGCTGCGTTCACCGACGGCGGCACGATCCCGCTGAAATACACGTGCGCCGCGACTACGCCTCCTCCCAGCGGCCCCATGCAAATATCCACCGGCGTTTCACCCGAATTGAAATGGTCGAACGTGCCCAAAGGCACCGCTAGCTTCGTGCTGATCCTGCACGACGCCGATGCCCACATCGCCAAAGCCTTCGACGACATTCCGCACTGGGTCATATTTAACATTCCGGGTGACGCAACCCAGCTCGCTGAGGGCGTTCCGCCGGATGTCCCCATGCCGGACGGCACCATGCAGGGCAAGAACATGATGGGCCGCCCCGTATACCAGGGCCCCTGCGCGCCTCCGGGCGCGCCGCATCACTACAATTTCGAGCTCTACGCCCTGGACAAAAAACTCGATCTCCCCCAGGGCGCCAGCCGCGACGACATCCAAAAAGCCATGGACGGCCACGTTCTAAGCGGCACCGTGTACATCGGCCTCTTCCGGCGTTAAGTTTCGGGTAAGCGTTACACGATGCGGTAACGGCGGTTTGCACTCCTAGCGGCCGCCTTCAGGTGGCGTCTTTCTCGGATTAAAACGCGGCGAGAGGCGGCACAACGCTTGGTACAGCTAGTCCTAGCCCCCGTCCTTTTCTGCACCTTTCCTGTACTTCCCGCGCGCACGGATTCTGCTAGCGTGAATCTGGCTCTATGCGACTCGAACCAAAATTCGGCGCATGGGGCGTGGTTGACACGCGATGCCGTGACACGAATCAGCTGTCACGAATCACGGTTCACCAGCGACTCGCCACTAGCCTCTCGCCATCGCGTCTTACCATTTTCTAATCGCAACATCCCGCTATTAGAATCCGGGCTAAACCGTTGCAAAGAAACGATCGAGGCTCGCTCTAATCGCAACATTTCGCGAGTGCCGCAAAATGGAATGAGCCGTCGGCGAGGCCAAGAACACAACCGATCATGACCGAACGCCCGCCAAACTCGGCCGCATCCCACCCACAGCCACCTCGCGCCTGGCGCCGTGGTTTCTGGAGCCTCATCGTGACGCAGTTCCAGACCGGGTTCAACGACAACGGGCTGAAGTTCCTCGTCACCTACATCGTCATCGCGATGAATCTTCCGCAGGTGCAGCGAGACCGCCTGGTCCCCATTGTCGGAGCGCTCTTCGCGATTCCTTTCATCCTCTTCTCGATGTCCGGCGGCTACTTCGCCGACCGCTACAGCAAACGCAGCGTGACGATTGGAACGAAATTTCTCGAGCTCGGCATCATGGCATTTTTCATCGTCGCGCTCGCGCGGCACAACTTGCCCATGGAATGTGCGGGCGTATTTCTGATCAGCACCGAGGGAGCGCTGTTCGGACCGTCCAAATACGGACTCCTGCCCGAGCTTCTGCCGGAGCAACGCCTCTCCTGGGGCAACGGAATCATCGAGTTCGGGACATTCCTTGCGGGCATCGGAGGGACCGTCGCCGCCGGAGAACTCGCCGAGCGCTATCACGGCCGCGAAATGGTCGCGGGCTTTTTGCTGCTAGGTTGCTCGGTCATAGGATTGTTCACAAGCCTGGGCATCACCCGAGTTCCCGCCGCGAATCCCACAAAGAAGTTCCGCTGGAATCCGCTCGGCGACTTCGCGACGCAGATGAAGACGATCGTGGCCGACCGCGTTCTTGGTTGGGCCGTCCTCGGCAATACATATCTGTTTTTCCTGGCAGCGCTGCTGCAACTCACGATCATTATTTTCGGTCACGATATGCTGCGCATCGACGAAACGCACATCACCTACTTGCAGGCTGCTGTCGCCATCGGCATCGGGCTTGGCAGCCTCGCGGCGGGATATCTCTCCGGTGGAAAAATCGAGTACGGATTGATCCCGCTCGGCGCGGTGGGCATGACGGTTTTCGGCTCGCTGCTCTATTTCCGAGCGCCAGCGGAGATTCTTGCGGCGTCGCTGCAGGTTGTCGCTGCCCATGTGTCGCTGCCGCTTGCGGGAAAGCTGCTGTCGCTTGGCGCTTCGTGGGCTCGCCTTCGCATTTTTGATTTGGGATTGCTCGGTTTCTTCGGAGGTCTGTTTGCGGTGCCGCTCGGTGCGCTGATCCAGCACCGACCGAGGCCGGAACAAAAGGGCGGAGTCATCGCCGCAGCAAATCTGGTCTCATTCATCGGAATCGCGCTCGCCTCGGGCGCCTATTACATTTTCACGGACGTTTTTCATCAGACGCCCGCGGGTATTTTTCTCGATGGCGCGATCCTCACCCTGGTCACCACGGTGTACTCGATCTACCTTCTGCCCGATTCGCTGGTGCGATTTGTGCTCTGGGCCGCCACGCATTCCGTGTATCGCATCCGCGTGGAGGGCCGCGAAAATATTCCCGAAAGCGGCGGTGCGCTTTTCGTCTCGAACCACATGTCGTTCGTTGACGCGCTTCTGTTGATCGCATCCACGGACAGGCCAATCCGCTTCCTGATGTTCAAGGGCATCTACGATCTCCCGTATGTGAAGCCGTTCGCGAAAATGATTCGCGCCATACCGATTTCCTCAGAGCTACGGCCACGCGAAATGCTGCAGTCGCTCCGCGAAGCCACCAACGCGATCAAAGCGGGCGAAGTAGTTTGCATTTTCGCGGAAGGACAGATTACCCGCATCGGGTCGCTACTTCCTTTCCGCCGCGGCATGGAGAGGATCATGAAAGGCGTGGGCGCGCCGATCGTTCCCGTAAATCTTGACGGCGTGTGGGGCAGCATCTTCAGCTTCGACCAGGGTCGTTTCGTCTGGAAATTGCCGCGGTCGATTCCGTACCCGGTCACAGTGAGTTTCGGCAAGCCGATGCCGCCGACGGCGGCGCCTTTCGAAGTGCGCCAGGCTGTGCAAGCATTGCAAACTGAAGCCTACCGGCATCGCAAGAATCGCCTGCGCACGCTGCACCATTCGCTGATCCGTACCGCGCACCGTCATCCGTTCCGTTTCGCCATGGCGGACAAGCGACGCCCTCGAATGAGGTGGGACAGCGCGTTGCTTGGCGCGATTTTTCTCGCGCGGCGCCTGAAACCCATTTGGGCCGGCCAGGAAATGGTCGGAATTCTTTTGCCGCCGTCGGTGCCCGGCGCCCTTGTAAATTTCGCGGCGACGCTCGCCGGAAAAACTGCGGTGAATTTGAACTACACTTCCTCGAACGAAGGGCTGGCCTCGTGCGCCGCGCAGTGCAAGCTCAAAACCGTCATCACCACGAAGAAGCTGCTGGACCGTATCCCACTCCAAGTGCCGGGGAAAACAGTTCTGCTGGAGGAAGCTGCCGCCACGCCGCGCTTCGGCGAGCGCATGATGGCTCTGCTTTTCTGGTTTTTCTCGGCTGGGCTGCTCGAACGCGTGCTCGCAGGAGGAAAGAACAAAACGATCGACGATCTCGCGACGATCATTTTCTCGAGCGGCAGCACCGGCGATCCTAAGGGAGTGATGCTGACGCACTACAACATCGCGTCCAACATCGAGCAGGCCGGCCAGATGTTCATGTTTGGAAAAAAAGACCGCCTGCTAGGTGTGCTGCCATTTTCCCATTCTTTCGGCTTTACGGTCACGCTTTGGCTGCCCGCCGTGCTCGGAGTTGGCGTCGCATATCATCCCAGCCCGCTCGACTTGACCGCCGTCAGCGAACTTGTCCGCGATTACCGCGTGACGTTTCTGATGTCCACCCCAACATTCCTGCAAGCCTATACGCGGCGCTGTTCGCCTGAAGATTTTGGCAGTTTGCAACTCGTGGTCGTCGGCGCGGAGAAATTGCCGGAACGGCTCGCGTTGGCGTTCGAGGACCGCTTCGGCATTCGCCCGCTCGAAGGCTACGGCGCGACGGAATGCTCGCCCGTGGTCGCCGTCAATACGCGAGACTTCCGCGCGCCCGGCTTTCGCCAGGTGGGCGCCAAGCGCGGACGGATCGGGCATCCTCTGCCAGGCGTTAGCGTGCGTATCGTGGACCCGGACACGCGCGAGCCGCTTCCTGCCGGCGCGCCGGGCCTGCTGCTGGTGCGCGGACCAAATATAATGCTGGGCTATCTGGGCCGGCCTGAGAAAACGTCAGAAGTTTTGCAGGACGGCTGGTACGTGACCGGCGACATTGCCACAGAAGATGAAGACGGATTTCTGACCATCACCGACCGCCTCAGCCGGTTCAGCAAAATCGGCGGTGAAATGGTGCCACACATCAAGGTCGAAGAGATATTGCATGAGATTGCCGGAGTGACCGACCAGAAATTCGTCGTGACGGGCGTGCCCGACGGAAAAAAGGGCGAGCGTTTGGTCGTGCTGCACACGCTCAATCCCAAAGAATTGGAGCCGGTGCTCGAAAAGCTGCCGCAATCAGGTTTGCCCAACTTGTGGACGCCGCGCGCGAACCAGTTTCTCGCCCTCGAAGAACTGCCGCACCTCGGCACGGGCAAGCTCGATCTTCGCCGCATCCGCGAAATCGCCCTGCAATTTTCGCTTTTGGAAAAAGGACAGCAGCAGTGATAGCCAAATATAGAGATACAGAAAAGGCGAGACT
>PKUY01000110.1 GCA_003131705.1 Acidobacteriota bacterium
CCGTTGAAGTTGTAGGGCCCCGAGGTGCCGGAATAGATTTGGTAATTGATCACCTCCGGTTGTGCGCCGAGGTAGCTTCCCAATGCCTGCGCGACGCGAGTCGTCTGCTCCAGCGTGGTTCCGTCAGGCATGTCGATGATTACCTGGAACTCGCTCTTGTTGTCGAAGGGGAGCATTTTGACCTGCACCCACTTGAGCGGGATGAATGCCACCGCCGCCAGCAGCAGCACGACTACGCCGCCGAGAAAGACCCACCTTCGCGCCGGTTTCTGGATCAGGGGAGTCATCAGACGGCGATAGAGCCGCGTGGTCCAACTTTCGGCCTCTTGCCCGGACTCCGGGCGAACTGCGTAATGGCGCAGCAATCGCAACGCAGCCCAAGGCGAAACCACAAAAGCGACGAGCAGCGAGAACATCATGGCCGAAGAAGCGCCGACCGGAATCGGGCGCATGTACGGCCCCATCAGGCCGCGCACAAATGCCATGGGGAGGATCGCCGCAATCACCGCGAACGTGGCCAGGATCGTTGGGTTGCCGACCTCGTCCACGGCCTCCACGGCAACGTCGGCTAGTGAGCGCCCGTGATTCTCGGGCAGCCGGAAATGGCGAACGATGTTCTCCACCACGACGATGGCNNTGCCGATGGAAAAAATCAGCGCGAAAAGCGTTACGCGGTTCAACGTGTACCCGTAGAGGTAGAAAATGGCCAGAGTCAGGGCGAGTGTTACGGGGATGGCCAACAGCACGACACCCGATTCACGCCAGCCCAGCGCCACGGCAATGAGCAACGTGACGGAAAGTGTTGCGATGAAAAGATGTTTCAGGAGTTCGTCCGATTTGTCCTTGGCCGTTTCANNCCGTAGTTGCGCGTGACGGTGATGTTCAAATCGGTTGGCAGCGTGTTGCCTCGAAGAGTATCGACCTTGTGCAGAACATTCTCGGCAATGAGTGCGGCGTTCGCGCCTTTGCGCTTGGCCAGCGTAATAGTCACTGCTGGATAATCTGGATTTGTCAGGCTCCCGGATGTTCCCTTTGCGCTGGCGAACATGACGTAGCTGTCGGGTTCCGCTGGGCCGTCCTCAATCTTGTCAACCACGTCACGCAAATAAACAGGCCGTCCTGCGTGCACCCCCACTACGACTTGTTGCAGTTCTTCCGGGCGTGTGAAGAAATTGCCGGCCTCAACCTGGAACTCCTGGTTATCGCGAGCAAAGCTGCCTGCTTGACTGCGCGTATTCGCGGCCCCGAGTTGCGCGACAACGGAACCCGGAGTCAGGCCGTACGCTGAGAGTCGCTGGGTGTCAAGCACAACGCGCAACNNGGGGCTGCCCGCCGATGATCGTAGTTTCTGAAGCGTCGTCCAGTTGCTTAAGCGAATGTTCCAGTTCTGCCGCAATACGCCGCAACTGATAAGCGTCGTAGTTCTTGCCCCAAAGCGTTAGGGCGAGAATGGGCACATCATCAATCGAACGCACCTTGATGATCGGCTGCGAAACTCCCTGTGGAATCCGGTCAAAGTTGGAGTAAAGCTTGTTGTACGTTTTGACGATCGCGTCTTCTTCGTTCGTGCCCACATAGAAGCGAACGATAACCATGCTCAGTCCGGGGTGGCTGATGGAGTAGACGTATTCAACCCCCGGTATCTCGCGGATCAGCTTTTCCATGGGCACAGTAGCGCGTTGCGTTACTTCTTCGGCTGATGCCCCTGGCATCTGGACGAAGACGTCCAGCATTGGGACGATAATCTGCGGTTCTTCCTCGCGCGGCGTCTGCAGGATGCTAAAAGCCCCCAGCAGGAGGGCACCCACGATGACCAGAGGTGTCAGCTTCGACTGAATGAAAATGTGCGCAATCTTGCCGGCTAGTCGCAGGACGCGAGTGGGATTGCCCGGTTTGGCAGATGTGTCGCTCATGGCCGTATTGCGATTCGTTTGCCGCCCAATTCACGGTCGCCGGGTGCGGCCACCATCTTGTCTCCCTCCTGCAGCCCCGAAAGGACTTCAACTTTTTCTCCGGCGCTCTTGCCCAGGGTGACGTAACGCAGCTCCGCTACTTGGTTCGCATCCAGCACGTAAACTCCCTCGAGTTGACCTCGCTCCACTAGGGATGTGCGTGGAATCAACAGTGCCGACCGGTCGCCGCGAGCGAACTGTGCCCTCCCGAACAAGCCAGAGTGGAGACGCGTATCAGCGGGCAATTCAACTTTCACGAGGAAACTACGGCTGGCAGGATCGGCTGCCGGAACGATTTGCACGATTTTGCCGGAAAGCTGGGTATCCCCCAGCGAGTCAATCATCGCTGGGGCAACCTGCCCAACATGGACGAGGCGGATGTCGCTCTCGTCTACCTGAGCTTCGAGCCGATAGCTCCGCGTGTCTTCGATGGTGAAGATGGGCATGCCGGGCGAGGCCAGCGTACCCCTATCGGCCTTCTTTTCCGTCACCACGCCGGNNGCGCGCGAACGCGGGTGTAACCGAGCGAAGTTCGAGCCTGAGCTAGCGCGGCATTTGCTTGCGCCTGTCCTGCCCGCGCCACATCGCGTCGAGCTTCGGCTGATTGGTAGCGAGCTTTGACCTCGTCGAATTCCTGAGGACTGACCGATTTCCTCTCGTAAAGTTGCTGGTAGCGCTTCAGCGTTGTTTGGGCAAGTCCAAGGTCCGAATCGGCGGCGGAGACATCTTGTTCCGCGGCAGTTGCAGCAGCCGTGGCTTGGTCCACGGTGGAGCGAGGTTGAGCATCATCGATCGTCGCGAGCAGTTNNCCTCCCTGATATTGCCCATCGTCTGGCTCGAAACTTGGCTCGTTTGTGCGGCGCGCACGGTTCCGACGGCTTCCAACCAGTCAGGTACCGTCGTCTTTTGCGCGACAATCACAGAAATGTTGCCAACTGTTTCGGGTGGAGCGGTCTCTGCACGGCGCTCGTTCGTGCAGCCTGCCAACACTCCACTCAAGGCAGTAATCAATACGGATAACACTGTGATTGCGTAATCCTTGTGACTCACGGCGTCACCACAGGAGACCGAGGATTTAGAGTTCCGCTGGCCAATTCCAGGTTGGCGTAGCCGGTGTGATAGCGATATAAG
>PKUY01000091.1 GCA_003131705.1 Acidobacteriota bacterium
GTGCCCACCAGTCCTTCGCGGCCCCAGAAGGCACGGAATATCCTGCTCGCATTGCTCGTCGGCCTGGTGGGAGGAGTAGGGCTTGCGATTTTCCGCGAGTACCTCGACAATACAGTTAAGTCGCCGAACGATATCGAAGTGCTTACGGGCTTGCCGTTGCTGGCGGTGGTGCCTACCCTGCCCGGAATGAACGGCCATCACGGCAAGCTGTCCCGGCTGGCGCGGAAGGAGGGGGTACAGCCACTCGCCTCGGGACCGCGGGTGGAGCTGCTTTCCTACGTCCAGCCTAAATCGCAAATCTCAGAAGCCTTCCGAGCTCTCCGTACGTCGCTACTGCTCTCGCAGGCCGAGCATCCGCCCCAGGTAATCCTCGTGACGAGTGCGCTGCCACGCGAAGGAAAAACGACCGCGGCCGTTAATCTGGCTGTGACGCTGGCGCAACTAGGCGATCGCACGCTGCTGATGGATTCGGACTTGCGCAAGCCCGGCATTCGCCGCGCCCTGAACCTGACCGGTGGAAAAGAATTGGGCTTGAGCTCGTATCTAGCAGGTGTTTGCAGTTTGGATGAAGTCACAATTCCGCATCCCACTATCAACGATCTATCGGCTCTTACGACGGGTCCGGTGCCGCCGAGCCCCGCTGATTTACTTTCCTCGCATCGCATGCGGGAAGCCATTTCGGAGTTGCGGCACCGGTTCAAATTCATTGTGATTGACTCACCGCCGATCATGGCCGCAACAGACGCTGTGATTCTTTCCGCGCTGACTGACGGAGTCCTGCTGATCGTGCGGAGCGGCGAAACACCGAAAGAGGCGTTCACGCGGGCAAGAGACCTCCTTGTCGCGGTAAAGGCCCGCCTGCTCGGCGTCGTGCTGAACGCGGTGGATTCGAGTGCGCCGGATTATTACTATTCCTATCGCTACTATCCATATGCATACGGCTACGGCTATGGCGAGGATGTTGAAAAGGGTTCCAAATTGGGCAACGGTTCAGATGACACACGGGAAACATAGGGAACAGGAGGCAATTTGCGTCACCTCATAACCGGCGGAGCAGGCTTTATCGGCTCACATCTGGCGGAGACGCTGCTGGCACGCGGCGATGAAGTATTCATCCTCGATGATCTCTCCACGGGAAGCGTAGAAAACGTCAGGCATCTGAAAATCAATCAGCGCTTCCATCACTTCTTCGATTCGATCATGAATAAGCAATTGTTGGCCGAGCTTGTGGATGAATCCGATGTGATCTTTCACCTCGCCGCTGCGGTGGGAGTGCGCCTGATCGTGGAAAGCCCCGTGCGCACGATCGAAACCAATGTGTACGGCACGCAGCTTGTACTCGACGCAGCGTCAAAGAAGAAAAAGCTGGTGCTCATCGCATCGACCTCTGAAGTGTATGGCAAGAGCGACAAGGTTCCGTTTCGTGAGGACGCCGATTTGGTTCTTGGGCCGACTACGAAGGGGCGGTGGAGCTATGCTGCATCAAAGGCCTTGGATGAATTTCTGGCGTTGTCGTACTGGAAAGAGAGACAGCAGCCGGTGATCGTGGTTCGATTGTTTAACACTGTGGGGCCCCGGCAAACGGGCCGATACGGAATGGTGCTCCCGAATTTCGTCCGGCAGGCGCTCGAAGGCGCCCCGATCACGGTATTCGGCTCAGGACAGCAATCGCGTTGCTTCTGCGACGTGTGCGACACGATTCGAGCGATTCTCCTGCTGATCGCAAACGACCGAGCGGTAGGTGAGGTCGTCAACATTGGCAGCACAGAGGAGATTTCGATGGAGGGACTCGCACGCATCGTCAAACAGCGCACGAAGAGCGAGTCGCCGATAACGTATATCCCGTACGACCAGGCTTACGAACCGGGCTTTGAAGACATGCCGCGGCGCGTGCCCTCGCTTGAGAAGCTGGAGAGTCTCACTGCGTTTCGTCCGGCGACTCCCCTCTCGGAAATTGTCGATCGCGTTGCTGCACATTTTCAGAAGGATGCGAACGCTGAAATGATGCGAACCTCCCATTCTGTCTCGGCGCTGGCGGCATCAGAATCGTAGTTGTATTGCGCGGACCTTATGGGTGTGGAGCGGATGCTTTCGGAAGCTTTATGGTTTCGGTTCGCGTGATATCCAATCTCGAACTCGATGTTCCGGCAGAGCGACTGACGAATGACTCCCTCCGAACCGCAATTTGATTTCCGGCGTTATTCGTCAGGGATCGCTCTCGTAGGATTGCGGCAAGTGATGATGGATTCTGGCGTTCGGGATCGAAAGACACAATGAGCACCACTTCAGTAACCGGGGCTTCGGAAAAAGCGGGACTCCCCCGTCGCGTGGCTGGGACATCGATCGCGTTCCGAGAAGGGCTGGAAAAGCAGCGGACCAATGCCACCCTTTCGGTAATCGTCCCCGCCTATAATGAACAGTTTCTCATCGAGACAAGCCTGGCGAGACTGCGCGTTCTGGGCGAGTCACCACTCCTGGAGTTGATTAAGGTCATCGTGGTGGACGATGGGTCTTCGGATGGCACGGCCGAGGCTATCCAGCGTTTTCGCGCAGCGCTCGAATCAGAAGAAGTTGACAGGAAATTTTTCTGGGTATGGGTGCGCCACGAAAAAAATAGCGGCAAGGGCGCGGCCATTCGAACAGGGCTGTCGCACGTGGATACCGAACTGGTAGTGATCCACGATGCGGATCTGGAATATCACCCGCGCGACCTCGTTAAAATGGTGGAAGTAATTCTAGCCGAGGACGCAGACGCGGTTTTTGGTTCACGCTTCATGGCCGGCGGATATAAGCGCGCACTTTTCTTCAGGCACGCGCTCGGGAATAAACTGCTAACATTTTTGTGCGACATCGTCTGCGATCTGAATCTCACCGACATGGAAACTTGCTACAAGATGGTGCGGGCGGATTTGCTGAAAAGCATCCCTCTCGAGAGTTCGACGTTTGATGTGGAGCCCGAGTTGGCCATTAAGCTGGCCAAGCGCGGCAGCCGAATTTTCGAAATAGCAATCAGCTACTCGGGCCGGACGTATAATGAGGGGAAAAAGATCAAGTGGACGGACGGTGTACGCGCGCTCTGGGCGATTCTGTACTATGCGGCTTCGGATCGAATTTACTCCGACGACGAGAATGGGGGCGAAATTCTCGAGCGATTGAATCGCGCTCCGCGGTTCAATCGTTGGATGGCCGACACCATTTTGCCCTACGTAGGAGATCGCGTTCTGGAAATCGGCGCGGGAACCGGGAACATATCCGTACACTTGATGCCGCGCTCCATCTATTGGGCCACCGACGTCAACAAACACTATTTGGACTATCTGGTCACAATGCGTACGACCCGGCCCTATATGAGGGTTGCGTATACGGATGCAACTGACGCGGAAACTTATCCTTCCGGGCAGTCCTTCGACACCGTGGTTTGCTTCAATGTGGTCGAGCACGTCCAGGATGATCTGGGCGCGCTGCGCAGCATTCGAAGCGCTCTGGCGGATGGCGGACGAGCCATCATCCTTGTGCCCTGCGGCCCGGGACTCTACGGCACTCTCGACGAAGTGCTGGGACATCACCGTCGCTACACAGTGGATCAGCTCACTGCCGTAGCAAAACAGGCGGGTTTCCGGGTTGAGAAACTTTTGAAGTTCAACCGCCCCGGCGTAATTGCCTGGTGGCTGAATGGGCGCGTCTTGCATCGAAAGACATTTGGGCTCGGGCAGATCCGAATGTTGAATTTCTTGACGCCGATCTTCCGTTTGCTCGATCCGTGGCTGCCGCTTCCACCGCTTTCAATCATCGCCATACTGCGGAAAGAGGAAGGCCGCACTGGCTCGGCTGCTTCCGCGGCTGTAGGGATCGAGTGAACAGAGTGGGCGCCGCCACAGGAACTACGCATCTAACGAAATTTCCTATTGTCCGCATCACTCCCCCTGCCCGCTGGTGGGCGATCCCGTTCGGCGAATTGTGGGAGTACCGCGAACTGCTCTATTTCTTCGTTTGGCGCGACATTAAAATCCGCTATAAGCAAACCGCGATTGGCGCAGCATGGGCTGTTCTGCAGCCGTTTCTCACGATGCTTGTCTTCAGTCTCTTCTTTGGCAGGTTGGCACACATCCCATCGGAGGGTCTCCCTTATCCAATTTTCTATTATAGTGCGCTGCTGCCCTGGATGTATTTCTCCGCTGCGCTGCAGAACGCGACGAATACGATCGTTGAAAATCAGCGCCTCATCACGAAGGTATATTTCCCGCGATTGGCCTTACCGCTTTCGTCGGTTCTCTCCGGATTGATTGATTTCGGCATTTCGTTCCTAATGTTCCTGGGAATTATGCTTTATTACGGCATGCGCCTCACGGCCGCGGCGCTGTGGCTTCCCGCATTCATTTTTCTGGCAGTCCTGACGGCCCTCGGAGTTGGTCTGTGGCTTGCAGCACTGAACGCAATTTATCGCGATGTGCGTTACGTCTTGCCGTTCCTGGTGCAATTCTGGATGTTTGCTTCGCCCGTTGCTTATCCGAGTTCGCTCGTGCCGGAGAAATGGCGTTGGTTGTATGACCTAAACCCCATGGCAGGTGTCATCGACGGGTTTCGGTGGTCGCTCGCAGGACACGGCGATCCGCCAGGACGCCTGTTTTTTCTTTCTGCGGGAGTCGTAATTCTAGTTCTTCTAGGTGGCGTGGCATACTTTCAAAAAATGGAAACAACTGTCGTGGACGTCGTATGAGTGATGTAGGCCCGGAATCCAACCGGTTTGAACTATGAGCGAAACCGTCATTTTCGTGGAAGGGCTGGGCAAGCGCTATCGAGTGGGTGAGCGCGAGCGTTATTTTGCGTTGCGCGACGTGCTCACGCGCGCCATTACAGCGCCGTTCCAGCGCGGACGGCAGCGCCGCCCAACTGATCATTTATGGGCGCTACGCGACGTGTCTTTTGACGTCCGGCAAGGTGAGGTGATCGGATTGATTGGGCGCAATGGCGCGGGGAAGACGACACTACTGAAAATACTTTCACGCATTACGCGCCCGACCGAAGGATTCGCAGAAATGCACGGACGTGTCGGAAGCCTTCTTGAAGTCGGCACGGGCTTTCATCCCGAGCTGACCGGACGTGAAAATATTTACCTGAGCGGCGCTATCCTAGGGATGAGCAAGCGGGAGATTGACCAGAAATTCGATATCATCGTGGCTTTAGCAGAAGTCGAGCGCTTTCTGGACACCCCTCTCAAACACTTCAGCACCGGCATGCAGATGCGGCTTGCCTTCGCCGTTGCGGTGCATCTCGAACCCGAAATATTGCTCGTCGATGAGGTCTTGGCCGTCGGCGACCTCGCCTTCCAGAAAAAGTGTCTGGGCAAAATGGAGGGAGTGTCGAAGAGTGGTCGTACGATCCTTTTCGTCAGTCACCAGATCAACCAGATCCGCCGTCTCTGCAAACGAGTTCTCTGGATTGATGCGGGGCAGATCCGTCAATCGGGTCCAGCAGGCGAAGTCATTGCCGCCTATGAAGCCGCGATGATGAAAAGCGCTCAAGAGAACCCCGCAGCTTTCGGTGCACCCGTGTTTCTCGGTTGGGAACTGGGTGAGGGGGAAAATATTCTCAGAGATGGCTCGAAACAAGTCACGCTAAATTTCACTATTTCCACCCAAGAAGCGGTTCGTCGGGGGCACTTTGGCGTGACCATACGCAATGATGAGGGTGTGTCGGTGGGGGGCTGGGGCTTCGATGATTTTTCACTCGAACCAGGGGTTCAGCAACTTCGCTTTACATTGCCGTATTTGCCGCTTCGGCCTGGGACGTATACGATCATTTGCTCGCTCTTTAACAACGGCAACAATCTCACGGGAGGAAAATTACTCGAACTTTGGAATGCCGTCCCATTTCTGGCTGTTGATACGCTACCGCTTTCGCACCAGCAAGATGCTTGGGCCGGAATACTTAACATTGCAGCGGATTTCGAGATAAGTGCCCACACCCGAAATCGCAAGGAGGTTCGAGGACAAGCCGCGATGATTGAGGCGGAATCCAAGTTCGATGCCAAGTGACTTTATCCCATTCTCGACAAAGAACTGCGTTGGGAGAACGCCGTGAGCGTGAAGGAAAAGGTTTTGCACCATCTGACGCGGTCGGACTTCGCTCGCCGAGCCTACGGCACTTTGCTCCGAGTGCCGGTGTTGGGGACTGGATTCCAGAAGATCATCCATACCGCCTTACCGCGTGGAAAAAGTATGTGGATTCGTATACCAGAAGGACTTGCAAACGACTTCTGGATTTACGCCGATCCGAGACTGGAGCTAGGTTATACAAATGGTGACCACGAACCGTGGTTGCAGGAACTGCTCAAGTCTCACCTTCGACTTGGGGATTGCTTCTTTGACGTCGGAGCATACACGGGATTTTTCATACTGGTCGCCTCGCGATTCGTGGGACCTCCCGGAAACATTATCNNTCCGGAAAACGCGGCGACTCTCAGGAAGAATTTGTCGAAAAACGGTCTTACTCAAGTCGTTTTGATTGAGGCAGCCGCGTGGTCTTCAACTGGTCAGACAATATTTGAGCGAGAGGTTGGCATTTCGAATCGGACACGAGGACATATTCCAGACGAATCAAATTCAGACTCTGTAATCAATGTTCCGGCCATCTGCATCGATGACGTGGTTTTCGAGAGGGGTTACCCTCGACCTAACTTTATTAAGCTGGACGTCGAAGGCGCTGAATGGCAAGCCCTCCACGGCGCGTGTCGGGTCTTGAGCGAAGTGAAACCGAAACTGCTTTGTGAAGTTCACGACGGGAGCCAGATGAGCGAGATTCTNNCAGGCAATTCGACTATGTGGTCGAAGAATGGTCCCCTTCGCACCCGCACTACCCCGATTATCACCAGCTTTATATCTGGGCCGTACCTCGATCCTAACTGAAGCAAATGAAAAATTCTGTCTCAATCCTCATTCCGACACGAAATCGGTCNNCAGGAGGTTGAGCGTCCGGAAGTAATCGTGGTGGATGATTGCTCGGACGACTCAACCTCAGAAGTCATCGAGGGATTCGCTCGCTTGAGCGGCTGGCAGGTCCACTGTCTTCGCCAGGAACGTCCCATGGGCGCCAATGCTGCGAGGAACGCAGCCCTGAAGGTGGCGAAGGGAGACGTCATCGTCTTGATTGATGATGATGCAATCGTCACGGAAGGTTGGTTGAGGAATCTTCTAAATGGTTTGTCACAGGAATACCCTGTAGCATCCGGTGCCATGCGTCTGACGCTCGAGGGACCGTTGTTGGGGAAACACAGGGAGGAGATCCAGGGAACCCTGGGAGAGGTGCTCCGCGCTCCCATAGGGTTCGATGGTCAAATCGTTCCAGTACTGGCAAATTTAGCGGCATTTCGCTGGGTTTTTGAGCGCGCAACCTTCGATGAAACAGTGTTACCGCCCGTGGAGGAAGCAGAATGGCTCGGTCGGGCCGGCGTTCGAGCCACATTCGTACCTGACGCTCTAGTTTGGCACTATAAGACGAAAGAAGATCTGAGACTAGGACGTATTCTGTCCTACGTATGGCTTCGCGGAAGAGAAGGCGGCTGGTGGATCCGAAAGAGTCTGAGGGTCCCATTTCGACAACGGGTGACCATGGCGACGCAGTCCTTACGAACGGCTATTCGCTCTTTTGGACATGCGGGCTGGCAACGTTGTTGGGGCGGCGTAGTGATAGGCTTGGGGGAGTTATCGATGGCTCTGGCGCTCATGGGCATTATCAATCGTGGCTCCCGGGCGCCCAAGAGTTGGCGATGACTTCTGCAGGAGCGCCTTAAAGTTCTTAAGCAGCACGGATGCATTCTCGTACTGAACAGGTCATCGTCCTCGAGGTTGCGGACTTGGAGTAGTTCCAGCGAATGAACGTCAGCACGACAGATGGATCGCACACCAATTCGGGGTGCTCCGGATGAAGATCATTTCAAAAAGTCCTCGAACAGGCGAAATAGATGTAGAACGGGCACCAGTTTCGAAGCCAAGAAGGAAATTCCGATTGATCTTTATCCGGTTGGTGCAAGTATTACGTGCTCCCCTTGCTGGACTAGGATCTCAAAGATTTCTTGAGTCGCGGTGGATCGGCAGATCTCTCGCGCTGGGCCCTAGCGCCTGGCGGCGGGGATTGGCCCTCAGGTTTTTGTCCTTGAGCCCTCACTATTTCTATCGCACTCCGCTCAATAACGAACTAACCAACCGCGAGTTCCTGATTTCGGAATTCCGAAGAAACGCCGAATCTAGGCGTCGCATTCTCCACAACCTGTTGCGAAAAAACTTGCACTCTGAACAGACTGTCCTGGACTATGGTTGCGGTGCCGGCTTCCTCGCAAGAGCAGTGTCTGATCAGGTCCGGGACGTTCTTGCTTGCGATATTTCTACCGGGGTCCTGGAATGTGCCCGAGTCCTTAACGGGGCTCCGAATATTACCTATGTTCCCATCCATCGTGGCGGGCTAATTCCGGTTCCCAACGCAAGCGTGGATCTCATCTACTCGTTCGCAGTCATACAACACGTTACCGATGATGTGTTCAGATCTATCCTTGACGAATGGTGGCGGGTACTTCGCCCCGGCGCGGTGGTCATTTGCCAGATTGTCCTCAATGCAGATGGTTGGAAATCAGAAACACAGTGGCGCGCGGACCGCAGCCTCCGCGGGCGACTGAGATGGCGCTTNNTCGCGATGGTTTGTACGCGAACGTAACCGCGGCTGGCTTCAGCCCCCCTGAGATCGCCGCCGTTGCCGCATCGTGCTCGCCGCTGAACGACGATATGGATGATCAACATTTGTGCACCTTCACCAAGCCTGAGAGCTAGTGGATTCGATAGGTGGCCGCTCCGTTCTCTCAATTGAGTCCCAAGTCCGGAAGTAATTGGATGATTCGGCACGAAAGTGAACGTCCCGGGCGGAACGAAATATTAAAGTACTGGCCTGCAGCTGCCAACCCATGATATGTATAAATTTAGCACCTACGAGTTTTAAAGTAGCGTCTTGAAATGTTGGTTAATCTTCGGCGGAAAATAGTCATGGAACGAACGCATAAGTGGTTCGGCACCCTCTTACTGCACTCCCCGGCGTCGATTCGCTCTCTGCGGAAAGTTCCAGTACTGGGCGGTTTGATCCACCGTCTGAGCCACCGGATTCTCCCCATAAATGAACGGTTGAGTGTGCGAATCCAAGCGGGTCCAGCGCAGGGCATTTGTCTCGAAGTCAACCCGCGTACCGGTGACGCCTATCGTCGGGGTGAACTCGAGCTTGCCACGCAAAAGGTGTTGGCAGAGCGGCTTCGGCCCGGAATGGTTTTCTATGACCTTGGCGCGAATATTGGGCTTTTCTCGCTGCTAGCTGCACGGTTAGTAGGTGCGGGTGGGCGCGTATTTAGTTTTGAGCCCGACGCCGAAGTCGCGGCACGTCTGCGTCGCAATATCGAACAGAATGGATTTTCGAATATCACCGTCGTCGAAGCGGGGATCTGGTCGGTAAACGCAAATGTACGTTTTATAACCTCTGATACGTCGTCTCCCGAGCGTTCGTCCGGTAAACTAGTAATCGGTGAAAGCGAGGCGGGCGGTAAGCCGGTGCGCTGTATATCTCTCGATGATTTCATTCAGACCGCCCCGCCCCCCGACGCGATAAAGTGTGACGTCGAAGGCGCCGAACTTGAAGCGCTCCGCGGAGCGAAAAGGCTCTTTGAAACACAACGCCCATGGATCGTATGTGAAATGCACTCGGAGGCCAATAACAGGACAGCACGCGATTTTCTCGGTCACATGGGGTACTCCATCGAATCGCTGGATGTCAATCACATCGTAGGACTGCCGCTTCCTCGTCCCGCAGCAGCCCGCTCGGTACACGCCTGAAAACGCTTTTTCGCTATTCACCGCGGCTTCGATTCCTCGAGGCGCGCTCACGGCTTGCGCGAGATGCCTTGGCATATTGTAGGGCGGCAGATGCCTTCCTTCACCTTGACTGGCTTGTACAAAGGAACCTACCTTTTGCTCAATTAAATGAAATCACGATACAATTTGTCGGGCCCAACTTTTTCAATGTTAGCGCCTGCTTAACCGCCGCGGGAATTCTGTGGGCAATGGCGAGGGTATGAACTTAAGTTTGGGAAGTTCGCGCGGCCCGTTCAGCGATCGTTTGGGACGGCATAGTGTAGGGTGATTACGAAAGGTTGTTAATGGTTCAGGAGCTAATGCGGGGTCGTCAATCGTGGTCGGCCGCGGCCAAGAGTTGGTGATGACTTCTACAGGAACTCTCAAGTGCGGAGTTGCTCTGCTGGCCTCACGGATATCAGTGCTTGGAGAGGACTCCTGTGGCGGTTCTGAGGTGGTGTTATGGGAGGATGTGGCCATCCTGAGGGATGCAGGCATTCCCGTACGCGTCTACGCGAGCGCGGCCTGCGATCCGGGATCGGTGAACGTAATTTCAGTGCGGACCGGCACGCCGCAAATCGCGTCAATTGAATATGTGGGTCAGCTTCTTCTGAAGGAGCGGAAAGCAATACTCCTGGCATACAACGAACCGGCGGTGGCCGGTTGGGCTCCAGACCGCACGATTGTTCGGTTCGACTGGACAACACCTTTGCCACGCTACTGGAACTGGCCGATATGGCTCTCGCGATTTCGGCGGGCGCGCTATCTTTTCCCCAGCGAAAGCGAACGTCATATCTTTCTTGAACAGCATGGCCGCGTGCTCGCGCCAAATGCGATCGTAGTTAATAATGCTGTGGACCTGCAGTTATTTCGCCCGATCAATGGCTGCGCGACAGATCGAGCCTCGCAAGGGCTGCGCGTTGGGTACGCCGGCCAGTGGTCAGCTGGTAAGGGCATTCCGGAGTTGTTGAACGCGTGGCGAATAGTAAAATCGGTCGTGCCAACGGCAGAGCTTTATATGGCCGGCGGTCCGAAGCTGTGGAAAAGTGTGACGAAGGTTCCACAGGTGGAAGAATCAACCCGTCTCGTTCGTGAAATGGAAGAAGTNNACGCTAGAGCGCTCCCAAATGCCGGCGTTCTGGAAATCGCTCGACGTCGCCGTCATGCCATCGCTTAGTGAGTCCTTCGGTTTGGTGGCACTCGAAGCACTGGCCTGCGGCATTCCAGTAGTGTCTACAACAGCTGGTGGCTTGAAGGAGATTGCTGTCGACGGAGAGAGCGGACTATTCGTCCCACCTGGCGATGCGGAGGCACTCGCTCGGGCGCTGTTGAGTTTGCTGACAAATGATCAATTGCGTCTTCGTCTCACTCTAGGAGCCCGCCGCCGCGCACAAGCTTTTTCGCTNNTACAGAAAACATGTTGAAAAACCTTTGCTTTATTCGATCTTATCGATTTCTCTCTGCCCTGCAGCCCTTGGACCGCTGCCGGAAAGATAGCTGCTTTGTTAACTTCCCCTTATAGCACTAGAAACTCATTTCCGCTCAACCGGGCCAAAACGAGGCGCATCATCGCCCCCCAAAGCCAGTACGACATTGCCTGATAATCTTACTTGACCTCAGATCTTTCTCCATACAGCATTGCCGTCGTGGAAAAGCCCACTCGAATTCTTGAACTCGATGGCCTCCGGGGACTGGCGATTCTTCTCGTAATATTCTTTCACTACACCAATGGGCAGGCACTTACGCGGTCCAATGGGCTTGCATACTATGTTCAGCGGTGCGCTACATTAGGGCCAACCGGGGTGGATCTATTCTTCGTGTTATCGGGGTTTTTGATTGGGGGAATACTGATAGAAGCGCGTGGATCGGATTCCTATTTTCGGACCTTCTATGCTCGGCGGTTCTTTCGCATCATTCCAATCTATTATCTGTGGATCTGCCTATATATCGTGCTCGTTTCCACCGCTGGTCGAGCGATTCAAGTGCGGTCGTTTTCAGACAAGGCACTGCCAGACGGATTCGAAGTCTACGCACATTTCCTGTTCATTCAAAACCTCGTTCCCTTCAATTGGTCAGCACAGTCGGGTTTGTGGGGCTCGTGGTTTGGACATCTTTGGTCGCTGGCCGTTGAAGAACAATTCTATTTGCTTGCGCCCTTGATGATAGCGTGGCTTTCTTCTCGTCGGTTGCTAGCAGTCTTAGTTGGAATCGTTTGCGGTGCGCCCCTGGTTCGGATCGTGCTGTTGTATTATGTTCATCAAATAGATTGCACTCGCGTGATGCCATTCCGGGCGGACGCTCTTGCAGTCGGAATATTGGTGTCAATTCTGTGGAAAGACCCCGCGTCGCGCGTGTGGCTTTGCGGACACATGCGTTCTACCTATTGGACGACGGCTGGACTGTTCCTTCTGGCATTCGGACCCATCTATTTCGTATCTGGCTCGGAAAATGCGTTTGTCTTTTCCTTTGGCTTTACATGGATCACGATTTTCTACGCATTGCTCTTGGTGATGGTTCTAGTGGAATCAAGAGGATGGATCGCCTTGACGATGCGTATAGGATGGCTACGTGCTATTGGTCGGGTCTCGTACTGCATGTACATCATTCACTGGATCATGGACTTGTTTTTCCACGCGGTTCTTTTGCACGCACGTCCACAAATCGTTACCTTGCTCGGAGCGGGTATTTCGCTTCTCGCAGGAATTGCAACATACGCGGTCGCGTGGGTTTCGTGGCAAATTCTTGAAGGTCCGCTTGTCCGCATTGGACATGCCTTTAGATATTCGACGCCGGCAGTTAATCAGGCCGCGATACTCATCTCAGGGAAGCCTGGGCCCAATCTGCCAGGATTTTAGCTCTAACCCGACTCCTGGGATCTTCGCTCCCTGCGTGGCCGTGTTGCCCCAAATGAGTAAGTGATATCACTGTTTTGGAAGTAGGTTTCTGCTCGACAAACGGCAACGTGCGTTTTGTCGCCGGCGAGTCATGAACCGATCGCCGACCCGGCATGTTCCTTGCGGATGAACACTAGATGGAGTCGATCAATAGATCTCGTGAGATGCTTTCGGAATGAAGGGTGCGCGAATCTCTCCATAGCATTCGGCACGAAGCATGATCGGTAGACGACAATCAAATTGTGGCACTGCCGTAAGTGAGACTCTCGTGGCAACATCGACATCCCGATCCATTCCATCCTTAGATGGATTACGAGCTGGATCAGTTGGGATTGTTATCCTCTCTCACGCTCTCGCATATTTGCCCGGGCGGGCAGGCCGCTTCCCTTCTCTTGAGCTCAGTTGGCTCGGACAATCAGGGGTAGACGTTTTTTTTGTGATCAGCGGATTCTTGATTACATACCTTCTAGTCAAAGAGCATGAGGCCACGGGCACGATTCGTCTAAAGATATTCTATATTCGGCGATGTTTCCGTATTTTCCCGCCGTTTTATGCCTATTTGGCCGTGGTGGGAATCCTCTGGATCGCGAAATTGGATTCCGAGAATGTCCGAAACTTCATTAGTGCGGCTACCTATACGTGGGACTATCAAGCGCATGCCGAGGGCTATCTGCTGGCACACACATGGTCTCTCAGTGTCGAAGAACAGTTTTACCTACTTTGGCCGCCGTGTTTGGTGCTTCTCGGCAAGAAAAAGAGCACGTATTTAGCTCTAGGTGTCATTCTTCTGTCTCCTGTGTCACGGGGTCTTACCTACCTGCTTGCCCCCTCACTGCGGGGAAACGAAGGAATTATGCTCCACACGCGCTTGGATACAATAATGTTCGGGTGCGCCATAGCGCTGCTGTGGAAAGAGACGCGATTCAATCGTTTGGTGGAAAAACTGCTTCAGCCCTCGCTGTTCGCATTCTCCATTTTCTACATCATTATCCTATCGCCAATTCTATCAGCTCGCTTTGATGCGAGATACGACTGGCCGATTGGCTACACGCTTCGAGGCTTACTAATTTCGATCGTGTTACTTTATGTGGTGAGCAGGCCCCTTTCGCTTTTGGGAAGGGTGCTCAATCTCAGACCCATCCGACATATTGGAATCATTTCGTACGGCCTTTACCTCTGGCAACAGATGTTTACGGGACCGCACTCATGGATGTTTCCCCTGAATTTGATAGCCATTTTGGCGTGCGCAGAATTATCGTATTGGCTGATTGAGCGCCCCGCCTTCGGATTGCGGGATCAAATCGAAAAGGTGCTCACGTGGTCCCCCGGTTCGGACGGTAATTGCGGAGGACGCATCGAACCAGGAGACTCGGTACGATAAGGACTTGGAGTCAGACGACGAGCCGACTTGGACGACAGAGTCTTGATCTGCTTACAAACTGAGACCGGTGCGTGCCCAATTTGGCGCGTGCGCAAGAAGGAGATAGCAGCCGACGCCCTGTGTGGAATGCCACTGGTTTNNACCCGGTTTGCCATGAATTTCAACTAAATGTCTCATTCGAAACGCATTCATCGCGATCGAGAGTGAGCTGCGGCCCTGCGTAACGAAGGTCGCAGGATGTGTTACTTTCCAATATTTTAAACTGTCGACGACATTCGATATACGAAGAAAGGGGGATGGAACACGGACATGGCCGCGAGCCGAGCGACCAGCGATGAAATCGCACGACCCCAGGTCTGGATCGCCCTGCTTGGCCGGCGCGATATGCCGACCGATGGTGTCGAGGACTATTGTACTTTTCTCGGCCAGGCGCTTGCTCAGTGCGGTGTCGAGCTGAAGCAGGTCCACGTGCCGTGGATGCAAAAGGGCTGGTTCCGGTCACTNNAGTGGCGAGAGCGCTGGGTCCTTTTTCAATACACGGCGTTGGCCTGGTCGCGCCGGGGTTTTGGCCTGGGCGCGCTGGCCGCCCTCGCAATTTTACGTCATCGCGGAGTTCGATGCGCTGTCGTATTTCATGAACCCGGTCGTCACCAGACGGGATCGAGCTGCATCGGTTGGATTCGCGGCGCCTGTCAGGATTGGGTCGTCCGCAGACTTTACACAGAATCCTCGAAGGCTATTTTCCCCGACCCTCTCGAGTCGATTACCTGGCTCCCACATGGCGAGACAAAGACCGTGTTCATTCCAATCGGTGGGAACATTCCTGAGCGTCTGGAGCGGCGCACCTCCGCTGACCATGGCAACGAAGCGGCAAAGACCATCGCGGTGTTCTGTTTAAGCGATCCACCGAACGTGCACCGCGAGATAGACGACATATCTCATGCCGCGCGATTTTTCACAAAAGACGGCTCGACGCTTCGTGTTATTTTCGTGGGAAGAGGAACTGAAGAGGCAAGAGAAGAAATTGAGCGCGTTTTTAAAGGCACTCGTTCAGAGGTTTTGAATGTTGGGCTGCAATGCGCCGATAAAGTGAGTCGGATTTTGGTCGAATGCGACGTACTACTTTGCGTTCGCGGAATGCTGTTCCCGCGTCGCGGGAGCGCGATCGCGGGAATTACCTGTGGCCTGCCGATCGTTGCCTATGGAGGCGGTACGAATCTCTTCCCAATCAGTGAAGCCGGATTAATCCTTGTACCCTATCTCGATCGTGATGCTTTAGCGGGTGCCCTCGAACGAATCCTGAAGGATCGCAACCTGTGGCAGCAAATGCACGATAGAAGCGTAGCAGCTCAGCGAAACCATTTTTCCTGGAATCACATTGCTTATACATTTGTTGAATCATTGAAAGGTGTCCCGCCTTCAGATCGCGGTCTGGGTGACCATCGGTAGATCCTCCCAGTTGAACCTGGAACCTTCATGCCAGCAACCTCGATAAAACATGGAACAGATGGTAACAGCTGGCTCTTTTCAAGACACTCAAGGATTGGCAGTGGCCCAATGCGCATTGTGATCTTCAGCCATGATTTCTTGCCGCTGCTGGGCGGTGTGCAAACCTATGTAACCCTCTTGGCGGAGGGATTGGTCCGAGACGGACACGATGCTATTGTGGTTACCAACTCCGCTGCACATGGATTTCGTGATTGCGATCTTCCTTTTCGCGTCATTCGGCAGCCGCGGCGAACGGAGCTCTGGCGCATAATCGGCGCTGCCGATGTCCTGCAATTGGCGGGGCCGGTATTCCTGCCTTTGCTTCTGGGATTGCTGCGGGGAAAGCCTGTTGTAATTGAGCATCATGGATATCAGCCAATCTGTCCCAACGGCTCGCTGTTCTACGCGCCGGACCAAAAGGCCTGTTTAGGCCATTTCATGGCCGGGTCCTATCAGAAGTGCCTGCGGTGCTACGCAACGACGGATGGCTGGTTTCGCAGCTTGGGGGGGCTGCTCTTTACGTTTGTCCGCCGTTGGATGTGCAAGCAGGCCTCTATCAATGCGCCTATTACGCAACACGTCCTCGATCGCCTCCATCTTCCCCGGTCACTCGTGATTCGTTATGGGATACCAGACCCACCGCCGCAGAATCAACCCTTGAATTCGATTTATATCGCAGCGCCATGCTTCGCTTACATTGGGCGCCTGGTTGTGGAGAAGGGTTTGTCGCTACTAGTTGAAGCAGCGGGTCGTCTTCGCGAGACCAACTATGACTTCCGTTTGAAATTCATTGGTGACGGGCCCGAGCGCACGCGATTAGAAGAAATGGTGTCTAACCGGGGCCTAGCCGGCCATGTGACGTTCACTGGATTCCTGAATGGAGAAGCACTTCGGCAAGCCGCCGAAGATGTGATCGCCGTCGTCATGCCATCCATCTGGGAAGAGACAGCAGGACTTGCCGCGATCGAGCAGATGATGCGCGGTCGAT
The DNA here is from genome assembly GCA_003131705.1 of Acidobacteriota bacterium. Lineage (GTDB taxonomy): Bacteria > Acidobacteriota > Terriglobia > Acidiferrales > UBA7541 > Palsa-295. The sequence continues at coordinate 16,633 of PKUY01000091.1, forward strand.
TGGTTATTGTCTCAGATATTGGCGGCCTCGGCGAGGTCGTCGACGGAGCAGGACTAAAATTCACAGCGGGTAACGTAGATCAATTTACGGCTTGTATGCGAAAGGTTCTCGAGGAAACTTCGATCGTGGCGGAATTGGGCCAGCGTGCGCGCAGGCGCAGCCTCGAACTATTCCGCGAGGCACAGATGGTGGAAAATCACCTTACGGTCTACCGCCAATTAGTGAAGACATAGGATAGGGCACGTTAAGAGTTTTCACAGCACGGCGTTCCGGTAATGATTTTGAAGACGATCGGACCGCCCGCTTGCGCTTATCCCCTCCGGCAGGCCGGTGCCTGGATACTCAGATTTCTTATCTAGGCAAGTTGCGCAAGCAGGAGGCACTGTAATTTGTTGCTTTTCCTTGGATGGCATTTACAAAGCAACCTCGTTGCGTCTGTGGCTTCCTTCGAAGACGCCTCCAAACCTCCCTCGTATACAAAGAGATAAAGAGTCATCCACCGGGCGATTTTCGCGGCAGCCGATGAGGTGAGTGATGTTTCGGCACGTGGATCGGCGGATTTTATTTATTCGGGTTACCAAGGACGCGATGCCATTGTGCATAACCTAGCGAGACGGTCCGCAGCCTTGATGCCCCGTCATCACAATTAGCGTAATCCTGGTGAGTAATCTGGGCTAGAATCACGAGGAGTAATGTCCGTGTTTCTCCACGCCCGCAGGCCCGTCGACAAAATCCGGGGTTCCCGTGTAGTTCGCACCGATCGCATGCTACCGATGGTGCATGACGAAGCCCCACACAAAGCCACGGCCAAGGCGAAATTGGACACCTTAAGCCGCAACTTCCGCGAATCGGGTATCGCGCTAGTTCTTGACCCATTCCCGACGGAGAAGTAGATGCAGCGGGAGGCGCTCGATCTTCTGAACTGTCCATCCTGCCAAGGCCCTCTCCGTATTCACGAGATCGTTGAGGAGGAGAGGTCGACGGGGAATTTTGTGGAAGGGCAACTCGAATGCATCACGTGCGCTAAGCGCTACCCCGTTCTTCGGAGCGTGCCACGATTCGTGCCGGCGGAGAACTATGCGTCCTCGTTTGGCTTCCAATGGCAGCGTTTCGACCGTATCCAGATCGACAAGGTCATGGGAAACAATTTTAGCCGCGACCGCTTTGTTGCCGGGACCCAGTGGCCGGCCCGACTCGAAGGCGAAAGAATTCTCGAGGCCGGCAGCGGAGCCGGTCGCTTCACGCAACTCGCGCTTGAGACCGGAGCCGTCGTTTACTCGTTCGACCTGAGCGAAGCAGTGGAAGCAAATTACCGCAATCACGGAAGCGAAGCGAATCTCCATTTGTTTCAGGCGAGTATTTACGAGATTCCCTTGCGCCGGGAATCATTTGACAAGGTGTTTTGCTTTGGCGTGCTGCAGCATTGCCCGGACGTGAAGCGAGCCTTTATGGGTCTAGTCCCTTATTTGCGGCCAGGCGGGGAAATCGTCGTCGACGTCTACCAAATGCATACCGGCATTCCCCCACTGAAGTATTGGGCGCGGCCGTTCGTCAGCCGCCTGAAGACCGAGACTCTTTGCAAGATGTTGAGCTGGACCATTCCGCCGGCTTTTGAGTTGAAAAAGGCCCTGCACCGCGTTCCAAGAATCGGCCCAGCACTAGGCAAACTTATCCCCATCGGACCCATCTCGCACGCGCCAAGGTTGAATTACACCGACGACGAGCTGAAACAGGTCAAGATTCTAAGCGCCTTAGACATGCTTTCGCCCAAGTACGACCAGCCACAACGAATTGAAGCCGTACGTCAGTGGTTCGAGGAAGCCGGCCTTGTCGAAATACAGATCTGGCTTGGCTACAACGGCGTCAATGCGAGAGGGCGTCGCCCAGCGTGAGAATCGGGGCGCTTAAGTCGAGCGTTGGCCGATCGATGATTGCAACTCCGGGAATTATTGATTGAGTGANNCGAGTGATGGAGTTCGTGATTACTGGAATTTTCTGGAGCAAGCCCTCGCGCGCCGTGACCTCAAGTTTTCCAGAACAGACGTCGGCGTGGAATGTGGAATAAGGACGGTTGGGATTTCGCCCTAGAATGGCTTTGGCCCGATCGGCGGGCCCAGATCGCTCGACCGAGCCAAGTCAGCAGGACCAGGTGCTGGCCTACTCAGTCTTATTTGTGGATAATTCTATGTCCGGTTGCGCGCCAGGTCGGTGGCCGGGTATCAGGAGAGACTGCCGCATGGTGAATCCAAAACCGAATCTGGACGATTTCGCCGGCGTGCTCGAACTGTTGGCCGAGCGCTATAGCCAAGTTGAAGGCCAAGGTGAACAGTCTGCGGAATGGGTTCGATCGGCCATTGGCTCCGCGGACACCAAATTGGAAGCCCTTCGATTTATTCTTGAGCATTCTTCGTCTAGAGGTAAGCCGAGATTGTTGGACGTTGGTTCGCAGATCGGTTCCCTCCCACTTTACGCGATGCGTTTAGGCATCGAGGCAACGGCCGTAGATAACGCCGAATTAGCCTCGGATTGCGGGAGAATTCTTCGGGAATATGGCGTAGATTATCGAGTAGGCGACATCGGTAAGGAACATCTGCCTTTTGCCGATGGGAGCTTCGATTTTGTCACATACATGGATGTTATCGAACACCATGAGTATTCGCCGAAGCGCGTGCTTCTTGAAGTGCGGCGCGTTCTCGCTCCGGGCGGATGCGTAATCATAACAACTCCAAACCATGCCTCGATTTACAATCGCTTTTCGCTGGTCCAAGGTCGATCCGTAAATGATCCCTTCAACTATTTTTTCGAAACTGCCAAAGACCAGTGCGTGTATTTGGGGCACCATCGAGAGTACACACGCGTCGAATTACGTGCTGCTCTGGAACGGACAGGCTTCCGCGTATTGCAATGTGCCGCGATGGATGAGGGACTCCGGCCACAACTGATCGATTTTCGCCGAGCCTGCGCCCGTGGCTGGCTTCCGGCACTTCGAAGCCAAGGAAGGTTTCTTGCGGCCGCCATTCTGGGAAATGTATGGAGTGTTCTCTCGCTGCCCTTCGGCCGAGTACTTTGGGCAGTAGGCGAGAAGGTCGATTGAGCGCTCACAGCTTCTTCAGATCTAATGACGTGGGACCCACCTCATCGAAAGGCGCCGTAGGGGCACATCTGGCCTGGCGCCGCTCTTCGGCCCAATAATATGGCCCGCAAGTGAAAAGGATGATTGATAATTTTGGCTTCCGATCAAGTAAAAGACGGATCTAAGACATGAATGCCGCGCTGCTGGCGTGGCATCGATCGGGGCAGCTTCGCGGCCTTCTGCTGTTTCTCGGCCTTATCGGTGGGGGCTGGGTCATGGCGCTCTGGATTGTGAGTGGTTCCGCTCAAATGTTAACGATGGGCGGAATAGCCATCATTATGGTTATCATTGTCGGCAGCACCCTCAGAAATTGGCGGGTGGGTTTTTTTCTTTTCATTCCTTGGGTGTTGTTTGAAGACTTGGCACGCAAGTATCTTGGAAACGGCACGGCGCTTTTTTTTGGTAAGGATGTCCTTGCATTCGTTATCTATCTTTCTTTATCTATCGCAATTCGACGTCGCAATGTGACCTGGTTTAGGCCCCCGTTCCTCATTCCGCTGGCCTTGTTCGCAGCTTTGGCGGTCATTCAGGTTTTCAATACCTGGACTCCCAGTGTCATCTATGGCCTTCTTGGACTTAAACTATATTTCTTTTATGTTCCACTGATCTTTGTTGGCTATACCCTGGTGCGGACCGGAAGAGAGTTAGAGCATTTCCTCGTCTACAATGTTGTTTTGGGAATTTTGATTGCAGCCTTGGGCATCGTCCAGTCCGTGATCGGCTTCTCTTTTCTAAGTCCCGCGACACTCGCGCCTGAGCTCCAGCACTTGGGCCAACTCACGCGCTATTCACCCATTACCCATCTCGCCGTTGTCGCTCCCACCTCGGTTTTTGTTAGTACGGGCCGCTTTGACGCTTTCGTTGTCCTGACGATAATATTGGCCTTGAGCGCGCAGGCTTATCTCTTGCTGAAACGGCGCAACCATGCAGTGTACGGCTTTCTAGGCATAGGCATTGCGTTTGTTGCAGCCATGCAGAGCGGGTCGCGAGGATGCATCATCTACACTGTGATGTGTGCGCTCGTCTTGTCGGCGGGTTTCCTCTGGGGCGCGCCGTGGCGCTGGGGACGCGGTCAACGTCTCGTGACAGCGATTCGCCGTACCTGTCTTGTCGGGGCTGCAGGACTTTTCTTAATGATTGAGGTGTTTCCGACGAGTATCGGTGCGAGTTGGGCGTTTTACTCAGAAACGCTTTCACCGATGAGCTCGGCGTCAGAACTCCGGTATCGATCATGGGACTATCCCATCGCAGGTTTAGAGCAGGCCTTTCAGCACGAGCGATGGCTCTATGGCTATGGAACCGGCACGGCATCATTGGGAACCGAGTACGTTGCCAGATTGCTCGACCAGCCCCAGATCAATAACTGGGTCGAAAACGGCTGGGGCGAGCTTATCCTGGAGATGGGAATCTTGGGCCCCGTTCTCTGGCTGATTTGGAGCGGGTCAGTTTTGTATTACGCTTGGAAAATCGTTCGGTACTTGCGCGGAACAATCTACTTTCCCGTGGCTTTTTCCATATTTTGGTATGCCTTTCTTCTCCTGATTCCCTTCACATATGGCGGCTTGTCGTCTTATCAGAATTACGTCATGAACGCCTATTTTTGGCTGCTAATGGGTGTTCTCTACCGCCTCCCCCACCTGGCTCGCCAGGAGGTCGTCGGGGCTTCGCAAGTAACGGCGCCGACGCTTCACGGGTTTGCCGCCTATCCTGGGGGACAATAATCGATGTGCGGAATAGCTGGCCTGGTCACAGGGTCTTCCGCGGAACCCCTCCGCGGTGCGGCCGAACGCATGGCTGAGGCCATGAACCACCGCGGCCCAGATAGCCATGGCATCGCATTGCTCGGCGAGTGTTTGCTGGTGAATGCACGGCTGGCGATCGTAGATCTGAGCGAGCGCGGACGCCAGCCGATGTCCAATGCCGCCGGGACTGTGTGGATCACCTACAACGGCGAAGCCTACAATGCTGCGGAACTGCGCGAACAACTGATTGCTCGCGGACACCAGTTTCGCTCGACCACTGATACCGAAGTGGTTCTGCAGTTATATGAAGAATATGGCGAGGGCTGCGTGGAGGCCATTCGTGGCATGTTTGCGTTCGCGATTTGGGATGCCCGCACAAGCAAACTTGTGCTGGCTCGCGATCGCATGGGGGTAAAGCCGCTTTATGTGGCCCGCTTAAGGGAGCATCTGATCTTCGGCTCCGAGCTAAAGACTCTGCTTGCTTCCGGTCTAATCGAACGCCGTCTCGATCCGGCCAGCTTGCGGATATATTTGCAGCTTGGGCACGTTCCGCCACCTTGGACGATGCTTCAGGGAGTTCAGCCGCTTGAGCCGGGACATGTGGCCACCTGGCAGGGTGGCGTATGGACCACTCGCAGCTTTTGGAGTCTCAAACCCTGCGAATCGTCGGGCCCATCCCGACGCCAGGACGCACTTGCCGGCGAACTCGGCGAGGTTTTACTCGATGCGATGAAAAACCATCTTATAGCCGATGTCCCAATCCTCCTGTTCCTGAGTGGGGGTACCGACTCGGCCTGTCTTGGCGGGCTCGCGCGGAGCGCAGGGGCACAGAATCTCCGAGCCATGACGGTCGGGTTCGCAGAAGAAGAATTCGACGAAACGAACCTCACGCGTCGTACGGCGCATGCGCTCGACCTCCCATTACAGGTGGTAACTCTGTCGCCCACGCAAGTGCTTGGGTCGCTCGACCATGCAATCTGGGCCTTAGATCAGCCTAGCGTCGATGGCCTGAATTCTTACTGGATTTCGAAGCTGGCCGCCGGATCAGGTTTCAAAGTGGCCATTTCCGGACAGGGCGGAGATGAGTTTTTCGGGGGTTACACCTCCATCGCCTGGTTCGAACGCTTCGCACGTATCGCGCGATGGACTCGCCATTTGCCTGCTAGCCCGTTTTCGCTGTTGCTCGATCGTAGCGATCTTCCTTTTCGTTGGCGTAAGCTGGTTTATCTGTTCGGCGGATGCGATCCTTTTCTCGCTTCCCAGCTCGCGGTGAAGGTCCTGTTTCCCGATAGCGACGTGTCACGGTTTCTCGTCCCGCCGCTTGGCGAGAGCAGTAGCCCCCTCGAAGCCACGCTGCACCTAAGCGAGTGGGCACATCAGGTCGAGCCGTACGATATGTTGGAACGGCTCTCTTTTATGGACGTTCACACCCATCTCAAGCCGCGCCTGCTGCGCGACATGGACGCAATGAGCATGGCGCACAGTATCGAAGTGCGGCCTGTCCTAGTTGACCACAAGCTTGTCGACTTCCTTATGTCTGTGCCTGCCAGTGTGCGGCTCAGACACAAACGTTTGCTTCTTCAAGCCGCCGAGCGCTTTCTGCCCGCCGCACTACGAGCTGATCTCGAATCGCGAGGGAAGCGCACATTCACGTTTCCTTTCGTGCGCTGGCTCGGACGAGACATGCGCACGACGCTTGACGAGGCCTTCTCTCGAGAACGCCTCAACGCAGTGGGCATTTTCGCTTTTGACGCCGTGCAAGCATTGTGGCGGCAATACCAAAAATCTCCTGCAACCGTTGGCTGGTCCCGGATTTGGAGTCTGTTTGTGCTTCAGCGTTGGTGTGAAATCATGAGCGTGCGCCCGTGAACAGCGGGCAGCTCATGCGCCCTTGTTGCATAGCGGTGGTTTCGCCCTTTATTGATAAGCGGCACGGCACCGAGCGCCGCATCGCCGAATGGATTTCCCGTCTGGGCAACGAGTATGAAGTCCACATTTATAGCCAGCGTGTCGAGGACGTCGATCTGAGTAGGATGCAATGGCACCGCATTCCGCAGCTACGCGGTCCGTATCTGTTTAACTTCTTATGGTGGTTCGCCGCGAACCACCTGTGGCGCTGGTGGGACCGCCACTTTCGCGGCATCCGGCACGACCTAGTTTTTACGGCTGGTACGAACTGCCTGGACGCGGACGTCATTTCCATCCACATCGTTTTTGCCGAATTTTTCCGCCAGGCTCGCGCGGAACTTGCCTTCGGCCGAAATCCTGTCCGGTTCTGGCCGCGACTTTTTCATCGCCGAATCCTCTACCGGCTATTGATATTTCTCGAGCGGCGGATGTATACGAACCCCAATACCTCATTGATCCTCATCGCCCGGAAGACGGCCGAGGATCTGAATCGTCTCTACAGTC
>PKUY01000070.1 GCA_003131705.1 Acidobacteriota bacterium
GGCTTCAAGGCCCTGTTCCGCTACGCGTAAACACAACTGGACTAGACAGCCCATCGCGCGTTCTTATTTCCGAAGGATCGTGGACACGTGCCCGGTGTGATCGATGGGATTGCGATTATTTTCTTCGCAAATGTATTCCATCATGTCCAGATCCCGGTGACGCGTGAACGTTCTCACCATATGCCAAGGTTGTTCGAGCGCGTCCGGGTCGGTCAAAGTCATGCGATCTTCCAGCGTATCGGGAGCAGTCAGACGAATTCTTTCCACGACGTGCAGCCGAGGGCCATGCTGTAAGCGGTCAAAACCCAGCGGCGTCGTGTGCCCCAGGCCAGCGGTGTCGATCACCAAAGTATCGCCTTCCCAATGCCCGATCGAGTGGCCGTTAAACGTTGGATCGAGGTCGGCGGGGTGGCCGCGTCCATCAGTGAACACGCGGCGCACCTGCATGTAAGCTTCCTGAATGATCGTCACGCGGCCAGGTGTGAACAGAAACTCGATATCGTATGGTTGAAACATGATCATGGGCATTCCAGGCGGCAGGCAATTCGCACTCTCTGTCGGCGGCTCGTCATTTTTCGCTTCCGCCTCCCGCAAAGTCTTCAGCTCCGCGGCCCACTTCGGAGTCAAAACCGGTTCCTCTGCTGCCCTCGGTGCGGTAGGCCCAGCGCCAAAATTGATTGTCCAAAGCCCACTCCAGTCCGGCAATGAACGGCTCGAAGCCTCCACCGTGGATTTCGCGGCAGCTTCAGAACCGGAAGCGTTCGCAGAAGAATTCGCCGCTTGCCCCTGAGATAGCGGCGCAGTTCCCGCAAACACGGACAACGCGACGAGGATCGTCACGAACATCGAAAGAGAAAATCGCATGCTTTCTCCATTTCTAAAATGTCGTGTCGCGGAATTCCACGCCGGCGCGCGCCCAATTGCCGGCGTCGGCCGACATTGTGCATCAAAACTTACCGTCTGTCTTGACGCATATTATAGTATTTGGCCGGTGGCGGTCGGTCCTGATCGCGCTTGAGGAAGGATCGCGTGGAGATGTAAAATCCGCTGCTTCGGGGGCCCACAGATGAAGAGATCGTCGAATGAAGCGAGACAGATTCTTTCGCTCGGATGCTTCCTGGCATTTTTACTTTTCGCCGTCGGCTCGGCGTCCGCCCACCACTCCTTCGCAATGTTCGACCGCGCAAAGGAAACGACTCTCGTTGGCGTCGTCCAGGAATTTCAGTGGACGAACCCCCATAGCTGGATTGAACTCGACATCCCGAACGAAAGTGGCGGCACCGACAGGTGGAGCATCGAGTGCAACAGCCCTAACAATCTCTCTCGGCAGGGTTGGAAATCGAGCAGCGTCAAGCCTGGCGACAAGATCTCGGTCGTGATTTGGCCGCTGAGGAGTGGTGAAAAGGGCGGCCTTTTTATTTCGTTGACCCTTCCGAATGGACAGGTTCTCGACGAAGCAGCTTTCCGTCACGCTGCGAAGCCCCAGGGACCTTAGACTCGGGAAACGAGATGTTCGACCGTTAGCGATTGCAGAAACGCATGGCCGCCCGCGATCACATGGCCTATAATCGGCGGCGTTTGTGAACAGTATTCACGTCGGGGAGGCGAAATGACGAAAACTTCATTAGTGGCATGCTTCAGCGCGATCCTGCTTTTGACTGCCATCCCCGCGGTCGCGCACCACTCTTTCGCGATGTTTGACCGCGATAAGCAGGTCACTCTGGTGGGCACGGTCACTAATTTTCAGTGGACCAATCCTCATAGCTGGATCGAGATTGACGTTCCGAACGAAAACGGCGGGTCNNGGTCGGACAAGTGGAGCATCGAGTGCAACAGTCCGAATAATCTCGCGCGTCAGGGCTGGAAGTCCACCAGCCTGAAACCCGGCGACAAGGCCACAATTATCATCCACCCTCTCAGGAGCGGAGAAAAAGGCGGCAGCTTTGTGTCGGTGACACTTCCCGACGGTTCGGTGCTTTCCGAACCCGCGTATCGCGGCCCTGCCAAGTATTAGTTCGCTCCGTGCGAGCAGGGGATCCTGATCCCTAGTAGTGAGTGCTTAGAAGATGCTGATTGAGGTCGGGCGTGCACTCGACCTCGGTAATATCGGTGTCATCCACTCGGGCCCAGCGTTTCGTGCTGGTCCATTCCCCTTCCCAGTTTTTCGGATCGGTCATCGTGTATTTGATTTCCAGCGTCTTCCCGCCGTTGATCATGCGAATGCGCTCGACCATATGAAACTCATCGCTTACCGGAAGGCCGCCATCGATCCAGTGGTGATCGGTCACCATGCTGTTCGTATCGACCACCAGCGTATCGCCTTCCCAATGTCCGATTGAATCGCCGTTGAAGGAGCGCACCACAATATCGGGATCTGTATGTTTTCGGTCGTCCAGATAAATCAGGCGCAGCCCATTTTCGAATCCGCTGACCATGTAGATCACCGTCGGAAGCTGGATCATCGCGATCGGCCAGACGCGCGTCATGATCATCGGCATGCCCGCGGGATAGCAATGGCCGATGTCGTCGCGGTAGGGCTTGTTGTCTTTTGCCGCTTGCAGCCCCGCATCGCGCGCGGCCTGCGCCTCAGGCTTGAATTTTGGGTAAGGCGGCCCGAACATGAACGAACTGAAGCCGGCGCTTAAATCGACCGTCCAGGTGCCAGTGAGATTGAAGGGCGGTTTCGGACGCGGCTTCGCCAGGTTGTCGGGCGCAAGCGCGCCTTCCGGAAAATCCGGAGGGGCTGCTTTTGGCTGCGCCCCCTGGGTCGCGGGTTGCGCCGACTGCTGCTGCGCCTGCGCGCCCGGCGCGACCACACCCAGAATCAAACCCAACACCGTGCTCGCCGCCAAAAGTTTCTTGGATTCGCTCATCTCCGCCCCTTTCATCTGCCGCGCCGGAATCGGCTGCGACAGACCCCTTTACAACACCCTTAAAGAACGCCTGACGTGTGCACTTTACGAATCTTTCCGCCCGGCGTCAACGCCCGTTGATTCCGAAACCGTCATTTGCGATCAGGCGTTCAATCTATTCGACAGAAAGGAGAGCGGCGGAGTATTATGCGCGTCGCGCCGGCCTTGGGTGATTGTCACAATTTCGTTAGAGGGCATTTTCCAGGATTCGCGCAAGTGCTAAGCTGCGTTTCTGTGACCCAGTCAGTTTGAAAGATCGGGAACCGAACGATGATTCAAGCACTCTGCGATTGGCTATCGAACACGCACGTGAGTCTGGCGATCCAGAGCGCGCTCTGGGTCGTTCCCGCCGTGCAGACCGTTCATATACTCTGCGTCTCGCTGGTAATGTACTCGGTCGCGATGCTCGATCTGCGACTCATGGGGTTCGTAAGCCGGCGCCAGCCAATTGCGCGCATGGTGGGTCGCTTGCTCCCTTGGGTCTGGTATTCGCTCATCGTCCTTGCCGCCACGGGCGTCATCTTGATCGTCGGAGAACCAACACGCGAGCTTCCCAATGCGGCTTTTCAGGCGAAGATGGCGATGCTCGGGACGGTAATCTTGATCACGGTGGTGATCCAACAGCAAAGCAAGAAGAACGCAACCTACTGGGAGACTCGTCACGTCGGCGCCAAATTGATCGGACTAGTTTCGCTTCTGCTCTGGGTTGGTATCGTCACCGCGGGCCGGTGGATTGCCTACATCTAAGAAATGCACGAGGCTTGGTTCTCGATCTGAAGGTCCGTCTTACCACATGTTCAAATCCATCGCGCGAATAGCGATTGCTTGGGGAATCTGAGATCCATGTCGATCCAACACTTCTGCGCGTGGCTCGAGAGCACTCACCTCGCAACCTCGATTCGAGTCTCGACCTGGTTGTTTCCCACCATCGAAACAATCCATGTTCTCGCGATCGTGCTGGTGGTGGGATCCATCGCAAGATTCGACCTTCGTCTCCTGAATCTCGCATACCGCGATCGCAAGGTGAGCGAGGTTTACGAAGAAGTCGTGCCCTGGACTTGGGTCTGTTTCTCTTTCGCTGCGATTGCGGGTGCCCTGCTCTTCAGTTCTCACGCCACCACCTACTACCACAACGTTCCTTTTCGAATGAAGATGCTGCTGTTGCTGCTCAGCGGCGCAAACACAGCAACCTTTCAACGTTGGACCTATCCCACCGTCGCGCGTTGGGATTTCGAAGCACGCATACCGTCGGCTGCAAAGCTCGCCGGCGGGTTGTCTCTGGTCCTTTGGATTTTTATCGTGGCTTTCGGCCGATGGATCGGCTTCACTACGTAGTTCAGCGAAGGTCGAGCGAGGGCCCGGCGAAAGCCCCGCGGAGAAATGATCATGCCTACGACTCATGACATCGTCGCAATCGGGGCCGGCCACAACGGGCTGGTCGCCGCCGCCTATCTCGCGGCGGCGGGCAAAAATGTTCTCGTGCTCGAACGCAATCCATGGTCCGGAGGTGGCGTCGTCACCGCGGAACTAACCGGCCCAGGCTACCTGCACGACCGCTTCAGCACCGGCCACATCTTCATCCAGGCGAATCCACTAATCAAAAACGACGAGCTCAAGCTGCTTTCGCGGTACGGATTGAAGTACATCTATCCCGACGTTCCTTTTCTGTGCGTTTTTGAGGACGGCTCATCGATCGCCTTGCACCGCGATCGCAGCAAAACCTACCAGAGCATTGCCGCGTTTTCGGAAAAGGACGCCGATGCGTTTCTGAAATTTGCGGAAGCCTCCGTGCACTATCTTCCGATGCTGTCCGCTTCCCTTTACACTCCGCCGATCCCGCTGGGCGCCACATTCGCCATGCTCGATCAAAGCGCGGAAGGCCGCGAGCTGTTCGCCATCATGCAGAAGAGCCCGTACGACATCATTCTTGAGAATTTCGAAAATGAAAAAGTCCGCCTGTTCTTTATGCGCATGGTTTCCGAAAATCTTACCGGCCCCGAGGAAAAGGGCACGGGTATTGGTATTTTTGTGTTCCTCGGGTTCATGGAGCAGTACGGCATCGGCGTGGCAGTCGGCGGCAGCGGCTCGCTAACGGCCGCGCTGATTCGCTGCATCGAAGCCCACGGCGGAAAAGTTCTGAACAACACTTCGGTGGAGACGGTCCTGGTGAACAACAGCCGCGCCACCGGAGTTCGAACATCCGATGGCGCCGAGTACGCCGCGAAAGACGCCGTGATCGGCTCGATCCATCCGCATCTGCTCTCGCGTTTCGTTCCTGGCCTCGACGCGAAAATAGCCCGCGCGGCGGACCGCGTCGAGCTTTCCGCGAATTCCTGCTTCACCGTGCACGCCGCGTTGAACGCGCCGCTGAAATTCAAAGCCGGCCCGCACGCGAATCAAGCCTATTTCACGGAGTTGATGCCCGCCAGCATGACGGTCCTGCGGCAGTTCTTCGATGCGCTGCGCTACGGTCGCATGCCGGACACGTCGCTCCTCGGCCTCGTCTCGCCATCGACGTTCGACGCCACGCGCTGCCCTCCCGGAAAAGCAACTCTACACGTATGGGACTACGTCCCGTACTCGCACCCCGATGGCGGCCCCGAATACTGGGACAAAACCAAAGATCCCTTTGCCAACACGATGCTCTCGAGGATGGAGCCATTTTTTGAGAACATCACGCCGGAGAACATCATCGCTTACGTCGCAGATAGCCCGCTGGATATCGAGCGCGCCTCCGCAAGCTTTCAGAAAGGCGACGTCCACGGCGCCGCGCCGTATCTTTATCAGTCGGGTTCTCACCGCCCGACTCCCGATCTCGGCCAGAACACCGTGCCGGGTATCGAGAGGCTCTATCTGGTGGGACCTTTCCAGCATCCGGGCGGAGGGGTCTTTGGCGCGGGGCGCGCCACCGCTATGAAAATGTGTGAAGACCTCAAATTGAATTTCGACAAGATTGGGCAACAGCGATGATGAAAATCTTCGGGCAGGACAACAGCGAGCTGATGCAGATTACTTCGCTGGAGCGAGAGGGCTCCAAGCTCCTTCTGAAAGGAAAAGTTTTCGGCTCGATGCCGATGACCGCGAAGCTGACCCCTCAAGAGGGGCGCAACGCCCTCAAGCTTTTAGATTTCAAGACGATGGTCTTCCTTCTGACGTTTCTGTTCCGAAAATAACTCGGCCACCAAACTCGCCACACGCGCCAGGAGGCGACTTTTCTAAACCAGAGTACTTACGTAGTAGCTGTCCATGTATTCCCGCAGTGAAAAAACTTGGTGGTCCTTGATCTCGATCACAAACGCATAGGAATTCTTGTATTCCTTGCCGTTTTTCAGGCGTCCCAATCCCCGCGTTTCGGCCGCGACCAACGGCCCCTGGCAAATCATGCGGTCGATTTTCACTTTCGGGTCGCCATCTTCGAAAAGGCCCCGCACCGGACCGAGAAACTCGTCAATGATCACGTCGCGGCCTTTCTTTTCGCCGGCGCCCGGAATTCCCTTCGCCATTACGGTCCACGTCGCCTGCTGGTGCAACAGCGGCCGGAGGCGTTCGAGATTTCCGGTACTCAACGTTTCGAAAAACGCCCTCACTAGCGACTCATTTCGACTCTCTACCTCGGACATTCAATCCTCCTCCAGATTCCCAATCGTCGCCCAATCTGGCCGGCGCGCGCTCGCAAAAGAGCCTTGTGTATCGACCGCGGCGTATTATACCCGCGCTTCGTTGGAATGCCAGTCGCGGAAGCCTGCCGCAAATTTTCACGCTGGACGTATCCCGGCTTCTGAGTATCATGGGGCCGCTCGACGCAAAGGAGCCTGTGATGAACAATCGCAAAATGCTTTCGAAGGCGTTTGCCGGCCTGTTTGTAGCATTGCTCGCGCTCGTTGCGGCCGGTTCTTCGGCGACGAAGCAGCAAAAAACGAAAGCGCCCAAGTCGGTGCGGCTGTACGTCTTTGATTGTGGCGTGATACAAGGACTCGACCCGGGCCTATTCAGTTTCAAGAAAGAGGAACTTGCCGAAACCAGGCTTGCAGTTCCCTGCTACTTGATCGTTCATCCGAAGGGCACCCTGATGTGGGATGTCGGGGTAGTGCCGGACACGGCTTTTAAGGATGATGGCGCCGCTGTGACGCAGAGTTATTTCACCGCGACGAAAACGCTGAAGAGTCAGCTCGCCGAAATCGGATACGCTCCATCCGACATCACCTACCTCGGCCTCTCACACTATCATGCCGATCACGTCGCTAACTCCAACGAGTTCGCGAGCTCGACTTGGCTGGTGCGAAAAGTGGAACGCGACGCGATGTTCGCGGACAAACCTCCAGCCCTCTCCGATCCGAAAAATTATAGCGAGCTCAAGAACAGCAAAACCATAGTCCTTACTACCGACGAGTACGATGTGTTCGGCGACGGAAAGGTCATCATCAAATTCGCTCCCGGCCACACGCCAGGACATCAGGTGCTGATTCTAGACATGGCCAAAACCGGGAAAGTGATGCTGGCCGGCGACCTTTACCACTATCCCGAGGAGCGCAAGATGAAACGCGCTCCCACAATCGAATTCGACAAAGAACAATCCCTTGCAAGCCGCGCGATGATCGAGGCTTACGTAAGGAAAACGAACACGCAGTTGTGGATCGAGCACGACTTTGCGGCCAACGCCAAACTCAAAAAGTCTCCCCAATATTACGATTAGCGCCTAGGTCGCGATTACGGCGGTCGCAGTCGTTGCCGCACCGCCGTTCGCATCTTTGGCCCAGAGAAACACGGTCCCATCGATTTCATGTTTGCCGCAAAGCGCGAACGGAGCGATATCGTACAACGCGCTCGCCGAACGAAATGCGAAGCGCATCGCTTTCGCTTCAGGCATATGCCGCCGCAGTAAATCCAAAAGCATCGTAGCGATCAGCGGCCCGTGCACAACCAAACCGGGATAACCTTCCACCTCGGTCGCGAATCGGCGGTCGTAATGAATTCGGTGGGCGTTGAACGTCAGCGCGGAATACCGGAACAGCAGCACATCGTCTGCGCGCACGATACGTTCCCAGGCGGAGCCGGCCGGCGCCCGTTCGGGCATTCGTTCCGGATCGCCGCGTTTCGAGTGTTCGCGATACACGATGTCCTGCTCCTCCGTCAGCGCGACGCCTCCGGAATTTCCGATTTCGTGGCGCACAACGACGAAAACAAGCGCACCACTGCGCCCTCTCTTTTGTTCCACGCTGACGATTCGTGACGTGCGCGTGAAAGTTTCTCCCAC
>PKUY01000403.1 GCA_003131705.1 Acidobacteriota bacterium
TTCTCCGAAGCGCTCAAACAATTTGGCGAGGCGGTAGGCAAGGAATGGGTTTTTTCCTCCGACGAGGACGTCGATCTCTACCGCGACTCCTATTCCCCTTTTTGGCACGAGGACGAAGAGCCAGTTCCATCCGCGGCGGTTGCTCCGGACGGCGTGGAGCAGGTGCAGCAGGTCGTAAGAATTGCCAACAACTTCAAAATTCCCCTCTGGACGATTTCCACCGGCAAGAATCTCGGATNNAGCGCATGAATCGGATTCTCGAGGTCAATGAGGCGAACCACTACGCGCTGGTTGAACCCGGTGTCAGTTATTTCGATCTGTATCGTTATATTCAAGACAAGGGCTTGAAAGTGTGGATCGATCCTGCCGATCCCGGCTGGGGCAGCTTGATCGGCAATGCCGTCGATCGCGGCGGCGGTCGCACGCCGATGCGAGATCACTTCGACGCGCATTGCGGAATGGAAATCGTGCTCGCCAATGGCGAAGTCATGCGCACCGGAATGGGTGCGATGCCGGGATCGAAAACCTGGCAGCAATATCGGTACGGGTTCGGTCCCTATGTCGATGGCATGTTTTCGCAATCGAATTTAGGCGTGGTCACGAAGATGGGATTCTGGTTGTTTCCTGAGCCGGAAGCGTATTTGACTGGAACGGTTACGGTGCCGAAACGCGACGACCTTGTTCCCCTCATCGCTACTCTGGCGTATCTGATGAACTCGAGCATCGTTCTCGGCACCACAAGCGTGGCAAGTCCATTGGCTTTCGCCCGGGCGGACACCGAGCTTACGGCGCTGCGAGAAAAGCCTGGCGGGCCGTCGATGCAGGAATTGGATCAGTATGCGCAGAGGAAGGGCATCCCCTATTGGAGCATTGACTTGCCGTTCTATGGACCGGCCAAGGTAGTTGCCGCGCAGTGGGAGTATGCGAAGGGAAAATTGTCCGCCATTCCTGGAGTAAACTTCCAAGAAGGAGTAACGCACCGGTTTCCGTTGGGCCCCAATGAAGTGGACAGCATACCGAATCCAGTGGCGATTGGAATTCCCACGCTGTCCGTGTTCGCGGTAGGCGGGGCGCGCAGCGAAGGGCACGTGTGGTTCTCGCCGATCGTCCCGATGAGCGGTGAGGCTGTGCTTGAGGCCCAGCAAGTGTTTACGGATGCGTATAAGGAAATGGGGATGACCATGGGGCCGCTATTTTTCTTGGGCCCTGCGTCGAACTATCCGCGGAGTTTTCTGATTCTTTTTGGATTCCCCATTGAGCACGATGTCGAAAAAAACAAAAAGAATCGGGAAAACTTCAAGAAAATAATCCGCGTGGCGGCCGAACACGGTTGGGGCGAATACCGTACGCACACCGCTTTCATGGAAACGGTGATGGATACCTNNAAGTGCGGGATCTGGCCAAAACACCTGAGAAAGGCAAGAGCATGAAAATTGCGAGAGCGGCCTTTTTGCTTCTGTGCAGTTTGACGTTCGCGGCGTCTGCATTTGCCGCACCGGATGACGCAATGATCGAGCGAGGGCACATCGTATATCAGAAGTGGTGCTTTCCCTGCCACGGCACCGGAAGCGGGAAACCTGGGACGGTCTCGCTCGCGGCTCGCGGCCAGAAGCCGGCTGTGCTGGAGGAGCGTGCCGACCTCACGGCCGCGATGATTAAGACTTTCGTCCGCCACGGAGTTCTTTACATGCCGATGTTTCGCAAGACGGAAATTAGCGACGCCGAGCTGGATGCGATCGCAGCCTATTTGACGCGCAACAATAAGCAGTAGCGTCGAGTCGCCGACACGTGAGAAGGCACTAGCACCGCTTGATTTCGGCATACATCGAATGGGCAGCAAAATTAGGAGCATGCGATGAGAGTTCCGCCCGGCGTAAGTCCCGCTGATTTTGCCGCCGCCTTGAAACAATTCGAAGCAGCGATCGGGAAAGAGTGGGTTTTCTCGTCCGACGAAGACGTGGATCTCTATCGCGATTCCTATTCGCCCTTCTGGCACGAAAACGAAGAGCCGATTCCGTCGGCAGCAGTGGCGCCCGACAATGCCGAGGAAGTTCAAAAGATTGCTCGGATCGCAAACACCTACAAAATCCCTCTGTGGACTATTTCGACGGGCAAGAATCTCGGCTACGGCGGTTCCGCGCCTCTGCTTTCGGGCAGCGTGGTCCTCGACCTGAAACGCATGAACCGGGTTCTCGAGGTAAACGACAAGAATCACTACGTTCTGGTCGAGCCTGGCGTCAGTTATTTCGATCTCTATCGCTACATTCAGGACAAGGGACTGAAGGTCTGGATCGATCCGCCCGATCCGGGCTGGGGAAGTCTGATCGGCAACGCATTGGAGCGCGGCGGAGGCTACACGCCGATGCGCGACCACTTCGATGCCCACTGCGGCATNNTTCTGGCCAATGGAGACTTGGTCCGCACTGGGATGGGCGCGCTCCCCAACTCCAAAACCTGGCAGCAGTACAAATATGGATTCGGCCCTTACGTGGACGGCATCTTTTCGCAGTCCAACTTCGGGATCGTAACCAAGATGGGCTTTTGGTTGTACCCGCAGCCGGAGGCGTATCTTTCGGGAAACGTCGGGGTGTCGAAACACGACGACCTGTTTGCGCTAGTCGAGATATTTGCGAACCTGGTGAATTCCGGAATCGTCCAGGCCACCACAAACGTTGTGAGCCCCATAGCCTACGGACCGCCTGATCCGGAACTGAACGCTCTGCGCGCCAGTGGCTCGACGAAGGACATCGATGATTACGTCGCAACGAAGAACCTCGCGTATTGGAGCGTGGCCCTTCCGCTCTACGGCCCGGCAAGAGTGATCGCCGCCCAATGGGAATATGCGAAACAGAGATTTTCCGTGATTCCGGGAGTCAGGTTTGAGGATCGCGCGTCGTACCGCTTTCCCCTGGATGCCAGTCAGCTGGCGCAAATCGCCAACCCCGTGCCTTTCGGTGTGCCGAGCCTCGCGACATTTTCCATTGGAGGCCCGCGCAGCCAAGGGCACATGTGGTTTTCCCCGATCATCCCGATGACAGGCGAAGCGGTGCTCGAGGCTCAGAAAGTGTTTGACCAAGTGGCGCGGGATCTCGGTTCTTCTACGGGTAGTGTCGGAGGATTTCCTATCTGGTCGTTTTTCGCAAGAGCCTTTGTGATTATCTATTTTTTCCCGATCGAGCATGACATCGAAAAAAACCGCACAAATCGAGAAATCTTCAAACGGTTGGTGAAGGCTTCGGCGGAGCGCGGATGGGGAGAGTACCGCACGCATACGGCCTTCATGTCCGACATCATGGATGCATATTCCTTCAACAATCACGCGCNNCGCGCTGCTGCGGCTGCACGAAGCGATGAAGGACGCGCTCGATCCGAACGGCATTCTCGCCGCGGGAAAAAACGGCATTTGGCCCAGGGGCATCAGAAAGACGACCGCGTGAAGGCGAAGTTCCGCTTCAGCAAATGTGTTAAGCAAAGAGTTCCGACAACATATACACGATTAGGAGCTGGAGATGAGAACCCCGCCTGGCGTAAGCGCCGGTGATTTTTCCGAGGCGCTAAAGCAATTTGCTGATGTTGTCGGCAAGGAGTGGGTTTTCACATCCGATGAGGATGTGGATCTGTATCGCGACTCCTATTCTCCTTTTTGGCACGAGGCAGAAGATCGAGTTCCCTCTGCCGCGGTTGCGCCTGACGGCGTGGAGCAAGTGCAGGAAGTCGTCCGGATTGCGAACGCCCACAAGATTCCGCTTTGGACGGTTTCGACGGGCAAGAATCTGGCCTATGGGGGATCGGCGCCGGTCTTGTCCGGCAGCGTTGTGCTGGACCTGAAGCGCATGAACCGGATTCTGGAAGTGAACGACAAGAATCACTATGCGCTTGTCGAGCCCGGCGTCAGCTACTTCGATCTCTNNGGACGGACTCCCATGCGCGACCACTTTGCCAATCACTGCGGAATGGAAGTTGTCCTCGCCAATGGGGAGATCGTGCGCACGGGCATGGGTGCGCTGCCCGGCTCGCAGACTTGGCAGCAATACAAATACGGTTTCGGGCCGTATGTGGACGGCATCTTCTCGCAATCGAATTTCGGCGTGGTCACGAAGATGGGATTCTGGCTGATGCCCGAGCCCGAGGCCTATCGAGACGGCACCGTCATGGTGCCAAGACACGACGATCTTGTTCCGTTCGTGGAGACGCTCTCGTACCTGATGAATTCGGATATTGTCCAGGGCACGATGCTGCTCGAAAGCCCTCTGCTCAATTACAGGGTATCGCAGGGCGGAGGAGTCCTGGACATGCCTGGAGGCCCCTCGATCGAGGAAATGGACCGGCTCGGCAGCGAGAAAAACCTCGCGTATTGGAGCGCTGAGCTGCACTTTTACGGGCCTGCGAAAGTTGTGGACGAACAGTGGGCCTACACGCGGGAGAAATTTTCCGCCATTCCCGGAGCCAAATTCAAAGATGGCAGATCATACCGGTTCCCGCTGGACCTGAAGGACTCCGAAGATGCTCCCCGCGTAGCACTGGGCATTCCGAATCTCGCGATATTTGGGTTGATAGCAGGGACGAAAGGACACATGGATTTTTCTCCGATTATTCCAATGACCGGGGAGGCCGTGTTCGAAGCGCTGAAAGTGTTCGGAGAAGCTTATGCGGAGCTTGGCGTTTCCCCGCAAAACCAGTTCTTTGCCCTTCCGTGGTCGTTCTTCCCGAGATCTTTTGTGCTCATCTTCGGTTTTCCGATCGATCACGACGTTGAAAAGAACAAGAAGACCCGGGAAGTGTTCAAACGCCTGATCCAGGTGGCCGCTGAACACAGCTGGGGAGAATACCGCACGCACATCGGATTCATGGAAGACGTGGTGCACGCTTATTCCTATAACAACTACTCGCTGCTGCGCCTTCACGAAACCGTCAAGGACGCGCTCGATCCCAACGGAATCCTTTCGCCTGGGAAAAGCGGCATATGGCCCAAGAAGATGCGAAAGCCGAGAGCNNCTAAAACGGCTCGTCATGACCGGCTGAAACTCCTGTCCCACCGTTCCGGGGTAATTTTCGAGGATCGCGCTATAATCCCGCGTTGCCCGCTGGACTACGGCGTTAATCGCCATTCATCACGGGCGCCTTCCCATGTACTTCTTCTATCGAATTCTCACGGCGGCAGGCATGCTCATTCTCGCGCCGTACTACGCCCTGCGCGGATGGCGCCGCGGGGAACCCTCGCAGGCTTTGCGCGAGCGCTTAGGCGGCGTGCCGCCGGAAATTATCGCTCGTGCGGCTGTTTCGTCTTCGGCCAAGGGAGTGTCGCCGGGAGCTATCTGGATTCACGCCGTTTCGGTCGGCGAGGTACTCGCAGCGCAGCCGCTGGTCGAAGGTCTGAAGCGCCGTTTTCCAGCCCGCACGGTTTTTGTCTCGACCACCACGGAGACGGGCCAGCAGCTCGCGCGCGAGCGTTTGCGATGCGCCGACGGGATTTTCTATTTTCCGCTCGACTGGGTTGTGCCAGTTCGCCGCGCGCTGCGCGCGATTTGTCCTGCGCTCGCAATCGTGATGGAAACTGAAATCTGGCCGAATTTTCTGCGCGAAGCGAAAAGGCTCGGCGTTCCGGTAGTGTTTGCGAATGCGCGCGTCTCCGAAAAATCTTTCGCGCGCTACAAACGATGGGAATTCCTGGTGGGGGAGTTCTTCACGCGCGTAATGCGGGACGCCGAACTTTTTCTCGCGCAGACACCTGAAGACGCAGCGCGTCTGAAAGAAATGGGCGCGCCCGAGGGCCGCGTCGAAGTGACGGGCAACTTGAAATATGACGCCGAGCCGCCCGCAATCGGCCGGTTCGGCGAATGGCTGAACGATCAGATTCGACAGCAGGAGCGCTGGCCGGTGGTTGTTGCCGGGAGCGTTGTCGCTGAGGAAGAAGAAGCAGTGCTTGCAGCGTATGACGTGGTGCAACGGCAATGGCGCCATGCTTTGCTGGTCCTGGCCCCGCGCAAGCCGGATCGCTTCGATGTTGCTGCGAGCGTGGCCGCGGCGGCAGGATGGAATGTCGTTCGCCGCAGTGTTTTGGATTTCGCTGCCCCGCTGGAAGAGAACGCGGACGTGCTCGTGCTCGATTCCATAGGCGAATTGGCGGGCGTCTACTCGCTGGCCGACGCCGCTTTCGTAGGCGGCTCGCTCGTTCCCGCGGGCGGACACAACATTCTCGAGCCGGCGTGGTTCTCAAAGCCGCCGGTCTTCGGGCAATCGATGGAAAATTTTCGCGAGATGGCCGCGCAGTTTTTGTCCGCACGCGCGGGCGTGCAAGTCACAAGCGGCTCGCAACTCGGGAAGGTATGGGTGCAGCTTATCGAGGACAACCCGCTCCGCGAGCGCATGGGCGCGGCTGCGCGTGGGCTTTCCGAACGCAATCGCGGCGCCACAACACGCGCGCTCGACCGCATCGCTTCATTGCTGGAGCAGAAGGGAAGCGCCGCGTGACGTTGGCTGAATCGCTTCGCTGGCTATTTACGCTGCCTTACGAAGCCATCGTCCGCCTGCGTGCGTGCGCTTACCGGAATGGCGTGCTGCGGCCGCGACGCCTGGATGGCGTCGTGATCAGCGTTGGCAACCTCACCACCGGCGGCACGGGCAAAACGCCGATGGTGCTCTGGATCGCACAACGCTTGCTTGCCGAAGGGAAGAGCACGGGAATTCTCACGCGCGGATATGGCGGCCGCACAACTGNNACTGCCGCTGGCTCGACGAGCGACGAAGTGCAGCTGTTGCAATCTCGCTTGGGTGATAGCGTCGCGTTTGGCGTCGGCGCGGACCGCTTCGCGCGCGGGCGCGAACTCGAAAAGCGTGGAGTCAAATGGTTTGTCCTCGACGATGGCTTCCAGCACCAGAAACTCAAACGCGACGTTGACATTGTGCTGATCGATGCCACGAATCCTTTTGGCGGCGGCCTGCTGCTTCCCACCGGCCGCTTGCGCGAGCCGAGATCGGCGCTCTCACGCGCGGATATCGTCGCTATCACCCGAAGCGAGCATGCTCCTGCTATCGAAGCCGCAGTACGACGCGAGTCCGACGCGCCCATTTTCTACGCGCGCGCCCAGTTCGATGGCATTCTCCCCGAGCCCGCGGCCCAATATGCTACCCCCGCGGAACTGGCCGCTCGGCGCAGCGGAGGTGAAGGTGGAAGCCCTGTGTTGCTGCACGTCCAACAGTCCAGGTTGTTTGTGTTCTGCGGCATTGGCAATCCGTCGGCCTTTCTGGCGGATGTGCGCGATTGGAACTACAAGATCGTGGGCCATAAGTTTCTTCCGGACCATCACCGATACACTGCGCGAGACATGCAGGCGATCGAAGCAGAGGCCATCCGGGCAAACGCTACCGTGCTGGTTTGTACGGAAAAAGATGTTTTCAACCTGCCGGATGCTCCGCGGGGATCTCTGGGAATTCACTACCTGCGCATGAAGCTGCATATCGACCGCGAAGACGATCTCTGGCGGACAGTCTTGGCTGTCGCGGAACGGCGCTCTAACTCCACCAAAAAACCATGACCTGAATCCGTACTCTCGTACAGACTGAAACATCGAATCGCGTATTTGTGGCAATTTGCGATCCACCAGGAGCTAGGCGGAAGCGGTGTTGCCATTGGTTATGACCTTTCTCCAGCCCATTGATGCTTTTCTCCTGTTCTAGTCATTCGAAACAAACGATCGCAAGAACTTCTAATCGCCAATTTGTCGGGGTCCATTTTCTTGACGAAAGTCCGCACGCTCTTTGAAAAGTAAGCAGAGTCTTTTTTCTCGTCGTTTGCGGTTGCTGTTGCGCTGTGATACTTTTTTGCGCGGCACCTCAGACTTGATGGACACACGCGACAAAATTCTATCCCGCTCCGGCCTGTACGAAGTACTGAAAGAACATCGGCGCGCGCCGAAGGCGAAATCCTCGTGGTAGGAATTCATTCCGACGCAAGCGCGCGAAAACTTAAGGGCGCTGGGCCTCCCATTCTCACCGAGCGGGCTCGTGCCGTGCTCGTTGCCGCGCTTGAGGCTGTCAACTACGTGATTATCTTCGATGATTTTGAAGTCACACCGCTGCTCCGAGAACTTCACCCCGACATGCATGCCAGCGGAGCCGACGGCGCGCCCGATGCGGCGCCGGAGCTGAATCTTGCGGCGCTTCTCGGCATTCGCGTCGCTGCGCTGAGCGATCGGGACCAACATTCGACGCGCGAAATCATGGCGCGTGTGCGGCGGCCCATCGATGGCTGATACGCGATGTATGGTCGGAGTCCCCGGCAGGGCTGGGGAAACCTTTCCGTGAGTCAGTCGAAAAAATTCTGGAACCGCTGGCGCGTGCGCACGGGCTATCCCGTCGCAGTTATCTATTTATTGCTCGCCGCACCACTGCCTGGTTGGATTGCGATCGGCGGGGTCGTCGCGGCGTTCGGGCTGCTCATTCGGGCTGCCGCCTCCGGCCATTTGCGAAAAGACCGGGAACTGGCCACCACGGGCTCGTACGCGCGCACGCGAAACCCGCTCTATCTCGGCAGTTCGCTCCTTGCGATCGGATTTGCAATCGCGGGGCATTCCTGGTGGGCTGGCCTGGTTGTGGTGGCGTATTTCGCGGTCTTCTATTACGCAGTGATTCGCAATGAAGAAGACGATCTGCGCAAACTCTTTGGCACGGCATTCGACGAATACGCGGCCCGCGTGCCCCTATTTTTTCCCGCCTTTACCGACACAAGTAGCGAATCGGCTTCGGCGCCGGCCTCACCGGCGAGCGGATTTTCCTGGGCGCAGTACCGCCGGAATCGCGAATACCAGGCGCTCATCGGGACGATTGCAGGACTGGGAATCGTCGGGCTGCGGATGTGGATTCGGGCGCGCTTCGGTTACTGACAGGCTCGCCGCGAAGAAAGCCGCGCGTTTATTGCAGTCGATAGATGGCGTGCATCACGCGCTGGAATTTCGGCTTGTATATCAGATCGAACGCGCGCTCTTTGCCGGGAAACATTTCCAGCGCCAGACGGCGAGTTGCGGCAATCATTCCCGCTGCTTCTTCGGGGGAGAGGTCGCCTTCCGCGATGGTTTCAAGCGTGAGTTGAACCAGGATGCGCAGCCGCCGGATGCGCCGGCTCTCGTCGTCGATTTGTTCCTGAGTGGGCGAGAGTACCGTGGTATCTTGCATCGTTTCCATAAACGCCTCAGGCCGAAATGATCATGCGCATGCGCAACGCCAACGATCAATAGTACTCGGGGACAGCTGAACGGGAGGATTCGGAAATGCGAACACGAATCTCAGCAATCGCGGCGACCGTAGTTTTGATCTTGGGCATTTTGGCAGTTCCTGCTAATAGAAGTTTTGCCGGCGGTGATGAACAACAGAGTGCGGCCGCAAAGGCGTGCGACTACACCTGCCTCACCGGATTCATGAACCAATATTTGAAGGCCCTTCTAGCGCACGATCCGAGCACGTTGCTTGTGACGGCACACGTCAAGTTCACGGAAAACACGATACCGCTAAAGCTTGGCGACGCTCTGTGGGGCACGATCAGCGGCATGGGCACTTACAAGGTCTACTTCGCTGATCCGCAAGCCGGGCAGGTGGGCTTCGAGGGAACGATTCGGGAGAATGGCACGCCCGCAATCCTGGTGGTCCGCTTGAAAGTGGAGAACGGAAAAATTTCCGAGGTTGAGACGATGGTGCGCCGGGGAGCGGAACCGGCTCAGAATTTGGAGAAAATGGGGCGGCCGAATGCAGCATGGCTCCAGCCCGTGGCTGCCGCCGCGCGAAGCCCGCGCGCCGTGATGCTCAAAGACGTGAATCAGTATTTCGAAGGAATCGTGCATCTATCCGGCGACATGGTGCCGTTTGATGACAAGTGCAACCGGATCCTGGATGGAACCCAGGACACCAATAATCCCTCGTACAACGAAGGGTGGGGGCACGGCGACTTCAATCCAGCGGGGATGGGATGCCGCGAGAACATGAACACAAAGATTTGGGCCTACATTAAATCTGTCAATCCGCGGCGCTTCCTGATCGTGGACGAAAAAATGGGAATCGTGTTTGGTTTCTTCATGTTCAACCATCCCGGAACGGTGCTATCGGCTGACGTGCCTGGCATCGGGAAGATTGACATGCCCCCTTCCGCAAAAAGACCATTCAGCGTTGAGCTCGCTGAGTTTTTCAAAATTGAGAATGGAGAAATACAGCAAGTGGAAGGAGTTCAGTTGGCGCTCCCATACAAGCAACCGATGGGATGGTAGAGATAAGCGCTGGAAGGTTGGGCTCTTCACGGTCGCTAATTGAATAGGCCTATCGCTCGGCATATGCGTGGGCCGAGAGAGCCTGCCCGTCGGTGATCGCAGTGATAGCGCCATCGCGATCGGTCCTCAGCAATCGCACGCCTGCCTGTTCGTAACGTTCAATTACATTCTCCGCGGGATGCCCGAAAGAATTTGCGCCGCTGCGCAGCGAGCCGGTAAGGTCGATTTGTTGGCGCGCGAAATAGCCGCGCAAATCAAATGCTGCCGGATCGAGGAAATTGCGCGGTGGACGCGCTTTCGCCAGCGCTTCGACGCGATCGCCCGCGCGAAGTTCCTGCGAATCGGCGGCTGAATGTGCTGCGCCATACAGATTCAGGCGCAGGCCGCAGCTTACAGGAAGACTTCCGCCAGCCGTTTCCACTTCTTCGAGATCGATTTCGTAGCGCCGCCCTCACGGAAGCGCCATGGGATCTTCGCGCAGTCGTCCTCTCTATCGCAGCGGTTTGCTTAGATCGATTTGTCCCGCGGAGATGAGCCTCGACACGTGATTCGCACGCACGGAAGTACGCTCAACGCCGATTGCCACCGCGCCGAGCGCAATCCACGCCAACACAGCGAGCGTACAGGCCGCGGCAACACGCGTTCGCCACACCAGAATTCCGGAAAGCAGCATTGCGGCTGCCGCCGCCCCGACCCAAAGTTTGAGAGACCCGGCCATCGGCTCGCAATTCCAACCCCGCCCGCAAAGGCAGCGGCGATCCACAGCGCCGGAAATTTCACGGGCGTCGCCGGAGACGCACCACCGTCTCCATGTGAAATGTCTGGGGGAAAAGATCGAAGAGGTGAACGCCGGAGATTTCATAACCGGCTTTTTCCAGCGCGCCGAGGTCGCGAGCCAGCGTCGGTGGATCGCAGGAAACGTAAGTGATGCGATCGGGCGAGATTCGCGCGAGATACTTCATGGCGTCGGGCTCCAATCCCGCACGGGGCGGATCGAGCACCACCAATTCCGGCCTTTCTCTGTATTTTTGTAAAAACTGTCCCACTTCGGCGGTCCGCACTTCGATAGTTCGGCCACTGAGCGTGTCGTGTCCGAAAACGTTCGCCTCCAGGTCACGCGTCGCTGCCGGATTCGACTCGACGGCCACCACGCGTTTGAAGCGCTTTGCCAGTGGAACCGAAAACAGTCCCACACCGGCAAAGAGATCAACCGCGAGCCGCCCGTTCGCTTCGCTCTCCACCACTTCGCGCACGAGTTCGTCCACGAGAAAACGATTTACCTGGAAAAACGAAAAGTGCCCGACGCGATACGTCGAACCGGCGGCTTCGCATTCGACAAAGCCCGGTCCGTGCAGCTCCATCCGTTCGCGGCCGGGAGAATGAAAAAGCAGGCTCTCGATCTCCGGAAGAATGCGGCGGACCTGTTCCGCGACTTCCGCGTGGCGGGGCGGGAATCCGGCAAATAGAAAAGTAATCAGAAGTTTCGAGTCATTTGCGCCCGCAAACGCTTCGACTTCACGCAGTTCACGCGGTAGCGCGCCCGCTGCCAGCGCCTTGCGCAACGCCAGCAAAGTCTTCAGCAGGAGCGGCGAAATAATGTCGCATGTTTCGACCGCGCAGAGAGTCATGGAAGTCGCGCGAAAGTATCCGATGCCGAGTTTGCCGCATCCCTCTTCGCGTGAAGCGTCGGTTGCGTCGTCGGAGTCGCTGGCCGCCGAGCCGGGTTTGCCCACCGCACGGACTTTCCATTGCGCGCGATTGCGATAGGCCCACGGAGGTTGCGGATGCGCGGTGATTTCGCCGAGCCATTCGATTCGCCCGATCCGCCGAAGCGTTTCGCGCAATATCTCGGACTTGTATTTGAGCTGCGCTTCGTAGGGAATGTGCTGATAATTGCAGCCGCCGCAGACGCCGAAATGCGGGCAAGGTGGCGTCGCGCGTTCGGGCGATGGCTCAAGCACCCGCTCGACGCGCGCGCGGATGAATTTCTTTTTCTGTTCGACTAGTGCCGCGGAAATTCTTTCGGTCGGCAGCACGAAGGGCACGAAAACCGTCGAACCCTCGTGATGCGCCAAACCGTCGCCGCCGTAAATCAATTTTTCAATTGTGATGTCCATGATTTGTGCGAAAGAAATTCGTGACCGAAACTCCCAAGCCGGTAAAAACCGATCGCGCGTTCAGGTGAGGTAGAAAAGGCTCAGCCGAGGCACGTTGAATTGCTCGAAGAGGCTTTTTTGCATGTACTGCCGCTCGAGCTGCGTCAACTGCTCCGCCGACATCTTACGCCGGTAAGGCGCAAGCGAGCGGTCCATTTCGCGCCGGGTCGCAAGCATGGCGTCTTCGTCCGCATCCGCTGAAAGCGCCGCGGTCAATTTCTCTTCGAGCACGGTGAGCCGCCGCTCGAGATCTTCGAGAGCGAGCGGGCCGGGTGAATCGAGGAGAGGCAACGCTTCTTCCAGGCGCTTCGCGGTGTCTTCCAGCCGCGCCGCCAGAACCGCAGCTTTCGTACGATGCTTTTCCGCCGCAGTTCGCAAGCGGGCCGCATTCCGTTCGAGATATTGTTTGAGCTCAGCGCGAGAAAACGGTTCCGTTGTGGAACGCGACGACTTGATTTCAGGTCCCGTACCCGCGGCAGCTTCCTGCGCTTCAGCCGCGGCATCGAGCACCGCGTCCACGCAGTATGCCAAGCTCTTGAGTTGCCGGCCGCCAGCCGCTCGCCGCGAGCGACCCCAGCTTTCAAACGCGCGATCGATTCCCTTGAGTACGGCGCCGAGGGGAATGCCCGCCTTCTGCCAGGTTTCCACAATCGCCCAATCCAGCGGCGAAACCAGGAGATGCGCGCCGCGCCTTCGCCAGAAATATTCCTCAATCTCGGTGAAATAATTGAAGTAGTTGAAGGATTCCATCGAGCGAGCTCTGGGTCCGCCTATTTCTTAGCTCGACTCGATGATTTGTCGGGCGTGTCCGGTTGATTGCGCTCCCAGATGATGCGTAGGCCGTCGAGCGTGAGAAACTCGTCGATCTGCTCGATGTGCCGCGAGGCGCTCCCGATCAGCACGGCCTGCCCCCCTGTTGCGATTACTTTTGTCTTTTCGCCCATTACTTTTTTCATGCGGTCGAGAATTCCATCGACGAGATCGGTATAGCCATAAAAAAGGCCCGCCTGCAGAGATGCCACGGTATTCGTTCCGATAATCTTTCCCGGATCTTTGATCTCCACGCGAAACAACCGCGCGGCTCGCGCGAATAAGGCATCCGCCGAAATTCCAATTCCCGGCGCGAGCACGCCGCCCAGGTATTCGCCGCGGGCCGAGACAGCATCGAAATTAATCGCCGTGCCGAAGTCCACCACGATGCACGGGCCGCCGTATTTGTCGAACGCCGCGACGCTGTTGACGATCCGGTCCGCCCCCACTTCCTGCGGATTGTCATATTGCACGGGCATTCCGGTCTTGATCCCCGGTTCGACGAAAAGGGCCTTCTTCCCGAAATACCGCTCGGCCATTCCCGAGAGAGTCTCATTCAACGGTGGCACGACCGAACTGATGATGACGCCGCCTATCTCGCGCGGCTCCAGACCCGCCAGCGTGAAGAGATTGCGCGTCAGAATGCCGTATTCATCGACGGTTTGGCCCCGCGCGGTCGTCAGCCGCCAGTGTCCGACGAGTTCCTTGTCGCGGAAAACGCCTAGAACCGTATTCGTGTTGCCCGCGTCCAGCGCCAGCAGCATCAGGATACCTCCGCCACGTCGCCGGAAAGCACGCATTCGATTCCGTGCCCGTCGTCGCGCATGACGCGCAGCATTCCGCTCGGCTCCAGGCCGGCGGTCGTTCCCGTGAAAGTCTCGATCGCCGTGGTAACTCGCACGCGCTTTCCCTCGAAGTAGCTTGAAACCTGCGCAAAACGCCGCAAAATCGGGCGCGCGCCCTCGGTGATGAATTGATTGTAGTAGCGGTCAAGGTGGCGCAGCAACCGGATCAGCAACTCGAGGCGCGAATGAAACTTCCCGGTTTCGATTCGCAATGACGTGGCGATGTCCACCAGTTGCTCCGGCATTTTCGTCTGGTTCACGTTGATGCCGATTCCCACGACGGCGAAATGCACGCGATCCGGCTCGGCATGCATCTCCGTGAGAATGCCGCAGAATTTTCTGCCGCCGACCAGAAGATCGTTGGGCCAGCGAATATCCGGCAGCGCGGCAAGATCCTCCGCAGCAGCATCGCGCGCGGCCAGCCCCGCAACCAGAGTGAGCAGCGGCGCTTGCACCGGCGAAATCGGCGGCCGCAACAGGACGCTGCAATAGATTCCCGCGGATTTCTCCGAGGTCCATGACCGCCCGGCCCGGCCGCGCCCGATGGTCTGTTCCTCGGCAAGCACGACCGCGCCATGAGGTTCGCCCGCTTCGCCCAGGCGCATTGCCACCGTATTCGTGGAATCGGTTTTGAAGAAATGATAAATGCGACGCGCGAACGGTGTTCCGTACAGCCGATGGCTCAGCATCTGAGGAGCCAAAATATCCGGCACGCGTTCGATGTGATAGCCGGTCCGCGCATGGCCTTTCACCCGCACGCCGATGGCGCGTAGTTTTTCCATCCAGCGCCACACCTGCTNNGCGTCGATGCGCCGATCGGTCGTGCCGGGTAGATTCGCAAGCCGCTTGGTAGCCATGAGTGAGGCCACGAAGGATACTCGACCGCTGCCCGGGCCACAAGGCGTGCCGCGGGTTCCGGGTTTGGATGATTGGGCGTCCGTAAACAACCCTTGATTCCATTGTCGAGTAGAATGTGACCAGATCCTGTGTTTTCTGTAACTTACGCGAGATTCTACTCGTCACCCATTGTCGGGTAGAATCGCGAAACAGGGCC
>PKUY01000099.1 GCA_003131705.1 Acidobacteriota bacterium
TCACGATCGTCCGGAATCCCCATTTGTAAAGGACAGTAAGTTCAATGGGAAGCTAACCCTTGGCGAGCAGATCCATTTTCTAGCTCAAGACGAAAGGGTGAGAAATATTGTCGTGGGATCAAACTTCAACATAAAGGAAGTGCTCAGATGCGCATCGCGAATCTGCAACGCTCGTAATAAGGCGGCCCATCCAGACAGATCCGTTGTAACTGAATCAGACGTAAGGGACGTTAGAAACATTCTTCGGGACGGTTTAGGTGCGCTCTTCCCGGAGCGCCCACCCGATTAGCTGCTGCTCGACATATACATATAGGAAAAACAAAAATCCATTTCAAAAGGGATAGGCTGTGCTCCGTCTGGCAGCCGGGCGGAGTCAATCTCGTCGTTACGTCACCGCCATACGCCCTTCACTTCAAGAAAGAATACGGCAATAAGGACAAGAAAGACTACATCAAGTGGTTCTTGCCGTTTGCGACCGAAATTAAACGAATCCTGAGCGCTGACGGCAGCTTTGTCTTGAACATTGGAGGCAGCTACAATTCGGGAACGCCTACCAAGTCGATCTATCACTTCAAATTACTCATCGCTCTTATCGAAGAGGTTGGATTTCATTTGGCTCAAGAATGTTTTTGGTACAACCCCGCGAAGATGCCGATGCCTGCGGAGTGGGTAACCGTGAGACGCATTCGAGTGCGCGATTCTGTTGAATACGTGTGGTGGCTATCCAAAACGCCTTGGCCGAAGGCGTCCAACCTCGCGGTGCTGAAAGAATATAGTGAAGACATGATCCGGTTGAATCGAAATGGCGTACGTGGAACCGTCCGACCGTCTGGACACGTCATTCGCCGTTCGTTTGACAAGATAGATGCTGGCGGCTCCATTGGGACAGGGGTCACTAACCGGCTGCCTTAGTGGAGTATTTTGACTATGGAAGCCAAGGTACTACAATTCGCCATCCTGTCCCTGAAAGGACGAGGTTGGATATGGGCTGGTCTGCCAGGATCAAAACGGCATTGGAATGGGCGCGGCTTATTTGGTTTGTCGGCGACGTTGTTGGCACAATCGCGTCTTGGAAGCTTACAAAGAGGCTAGTCTTGCAGCTTTTCCATTTATCAGAGGATTGGGCTTCGACAATCGCCTGGGTGATTGCAGCCTTTGTTTTTTTCTTTCTGATTTGGCTCCAGGAGAGAAAGAAGAAAACTGCCGAACAAACTCAAGCGATGCAAAGCGCAACGAATTCATTGGTAACGCCGACACCCTCCGCTAACCTTGATGCGACTGAGTTTTTTCGAACTTCGTATTACAGCCCACGGCAACCGGAGATTGAAACCAATGTGCGTGCGGCTGCAACCCAAAACAAGCCGAATGACAAGGAATCCTTCTACGCTAAGCTAGTCGCCACTGGCCTCGTCGCCTATATCTACGACCGGATTTGGTACACGATATACAGAAGTCAACTGTTAGCACTCTTAGAGATCAATCGGAATAGTGGATTGCTGCCACTGGCAAAAGTCAAAGCGTTCTATGATGAGGCTGCAATTAAGTTCCCGAACGACTATTCGAAAGTCACGTTCGATGAATGGCTTTCATACATGAAAAACAACACACTCATAATCAAACATCCGAGCGATATGATCGAGATCACCGTGCAAGGAAAAGACTTTCTAAAATAGTTACTGCATTGGGGGCGTCAGCCCGACGATCGTACTTACTAAGCCGCGTCTTGAATTTCAGTTTTATCAAGAAGATCAACGAGTTCCTCAATTGACCAGGCATGGTCGGCAATACCTGCTTCCATCGCCGGAGTGACTCGCAATGATTGGTGAATCCAGCAGAAGTTGTAATGCATGTAATGCAATGCGATAGCCCAAATGTGATTATCAATTTTCTTCGAGAATGCATTGGTTAGGCGCGTGAATCGTCGCATTTTCATCCGCATGGTCAAGTTCTGGCGCTCGACATGGCTGGTTGAGATGTATTCAGGGCCAACCCGGACATGGACCGGGACCTCTACCGTCGCCAGTTCAACTTGAACGAGAGCGAAGTCGAACTCATCTCCACTCTCCGACCAAAACAACAGCTGCTCATCAAGACGCCCGAACTCGCTAAGGTCGCCAATCTCGAAGTGGATCCGAAGAGCTACTGGCTTTACACGAACGATCCCTTCGACAATCAAAAGCGGAGAGAGGCGTTCGAGACCTACGGCTTTGAAAAGGGATTGGAAGTCCTGGCGGGAGGCCCGCCAGGAGTTTCGTTGTCCTGGGTTTACGCTTTCGCGCCTTTCGCGTCACTGGTTTTTCGCCTACTGTGAGGTGCCGCGTCTGTTGACCTTTCCGAACACTGGCTAATGAGCTGCGTCTGGGATTATTGTCTCCATCTCGTTAGTGGCTCGATGTCAGGGAGAACCACTCTTGTCGGCTCCAACTCTTTGAGTCGGCGTAACGCCTCGATAATGGTAAATGCGGAGGCGTTCGAACATAGAGGGTTTGTCACAAGTGATGCCAACGATCGCGCGTCTTTTGTTGACACATCGATGGCTTTGGACCCGTTATGTCTAAACTCATAGTTTGGCCTGGCCCAGGTTCAGCCGTGACCCGAGTGCCGCTTCGCAGCGGGGATTGTACTCGATACGCTCGGCTCGGCAATCGGCAATCTGTGCTCACGCCCAAGGAGAAGCGGCTCTCGTTGACGAGACTTCCCTTAACGCAACCTGCCCCATGAGTGGCGTATGGGCGGCAATCCCGACCCAAAGCATATTTCGACCAGTTTCGTCGAACGTCAGAATCTTTCGATCCGGATGGGAATGCGGCCTCTTACTGGGCCTACCAACGGATTCAGCAAGAAGTTAGAGAACCAGGGACACCCTGTTGCTTTGTATTCATGCCATTTTCTTCCTTGAACCTGCGCCCATGCTTACAAGACATGGGTTTTTTCTTCGGACGCTTGTTCTGCGCCTGTTCTTTCCTCGTTGCCCACCTGCAGTTCCCGGGTTCGTAATTTCCGTCGTTGTTCTTACGATCAATCGTCATCCCAAGCGGCCTCGGCCCCATGTCGCGCAGGAACGCAATAAAACTTCTTCGCCATCTAAGGCAGATGGTGATTCCGCGGGCACCGTACCAGCGATACCATCGAGAGTGTGGATTAAGGCAACGGTCTTTCATCGCATACCACGTGCGATATTCTGGAATGCGGCTGCCAGCGTTAGCAAATCCATGGCGAAAATTCGCCTTCGACGCCCTCTCCCTCTGAAGGCAGCCGCAGCTATTTACGATTCTTTTTGTTCGCGTCAGCTCTCCTGCACGGACTAGCGTCACATTGCCACAGTCGCATTTACATTCCCAGAACGCCTGGCCGCCATTGTCGCGTTTGCCCGTGCGCACAACTGCGACCAATCTTCCAAATCTCCTCCCAGTCAGGTCTACAAAGGCGCCACGCATCAGAGCACATCCCTTTGACGGCGATGTTCTTCCATCTCAAGCATCACTGACTCCCAACTCATTTTTTTAGGTCAGCTCGGACTGTCTTACGATTGAACGCACGCATCAGCGGAGGCAACAGGTCAACAGCGCTTACTTCCAAACGGGCAAGCTGTGTCCACAAAGCAACTTTCCCACGGCTGGGTTCATGTGCGCTTCGTAGGCCAGCGCCATTGCTAAGGCCGTCTTCCCTGTACCCGGAGGTCCGGTGAATAGAATTCCCATCGGGCAGCGGGTGATATCGCCCTCGATCATCGGTTCTACAACTTCTTCTCTCAGGTAATCCTTGAGCCACTTCATGCCGCCGACGACTTCAAAACCCTGTTGCGGGTCGATGATTTCGAGTTGTGATTGATACTCCTGCCTGTAAATCTCGGACTTCCGGTGGTTCACGATGTCTGGGCCAATCGGCAGGTTACTCTTGGTCGCCGTCAGCTTAATGTCTTCAATGTTTAGTTTCTTGAGTCCGGCCGTCAGGTGGGCAAACCGCTTCGCGTTGAAACCCTTTTCATAGGAGAGGCCAATCGGCTCCTGCTTAGCGTCTCGCTGTTTCTGCTTCTCGCACGCTTCCATATACTCGATAAACGAAAGTCTGTCTTCGGGCGACGGAAGCATAACTTCCAGCATCTCAATGCGGCTTGCGGACGCCGTGATTGCTTCGTTCAACTGAGACCCTGAGTCGGCGATCATAATGATAGGATTCGCGTTTTCATTGATCTTCGAATCCCGCGCCCAGTTCAAAATCTTCACCAGGCAATGCCTGTCTTCACCCGACATCGTACCGAGGGTGCCTGATGGAAAGATTGTTTCCGCGTAGTCTATTACGAGGACGGTGTGTTTCTGTTTTCCATCGCTGTCGCGCCTATCGGCCTGAAGCATTTTTGCAATCAAGTCAAACGTGGCCACTGGGTCTCTTGGAAGCTGCCCGACATCGCCGCTCTGTTGGAATATG
>PKUY01000335.1 GCA_003131705.1 Acidobacteriota bacterium
GACTACGACATCAACGTCGGCCGCTACCTGGTGCAGGGTGTGGACGTGTGGCTCAACAATCCGCGCCGTCCGCTCGAGGCCTCCGGCACCAGCGGCCAGAAAGTTGTCCTCAATGGCGGCCTCAATCTCTCTGTCCTCGACGGCTGGTGGGCCGAAGCGTATGACGGCTTGAACGGTTTCGCGATTGGAACCGGCAGGACCCATTCCAGCATGGACGTTCACGACACGCGAGACGGAGAAGACCTCTATAAAACTCTGTGCGAAGAAGTGATTCCGCTCTACTACCAGCGCGACCGCGACGGTCTGCCGCGTGGCTGGATCAAGCGCATGAAGCGGACCATCCGGACGCTAGGGTGGCGTTTCAGCGCCGACCGCATGGTGATGGATTACACGCTCAAATGCTACGTTCCTGCAGCGGGCGGAACTTCCAGCGACATGAGCCCGACACTCTAATTTTTGGACTCGTCGGCCGAGACTCTCTTTTGGTTCCAAACAACGCATCGCTCTTAGGGCATCCCGTTACCCGGGAGTCCGCAGGTTCCGTCGCTACAGGCGCCGGCAGCAGGCATTCTGAGCGGGCGAAGGTCGCGCTGAACCCCGCCCTTCGGCCGCCACTTATCCACGGACACGCTCTGGGTGTACACAAAATCTGTCGTGAGCCACAGAGCATTCGTTTCTCCACCGACGACAACAATATTAATCTGGCCGGGATCGTTGTAAGGCGCGATCAACTCGTCCTTTGGCAGCTTGAACCACGTTGCATAAGGTTGAATCCCCTGCCGTGCAAGAGGCGCCACAAAGGCGTAGATAATATCGGCCTCCCGATACTGTCCCGCAGGAATCTTCACATTTTCCGAGAGCCAACGAGCGACGTCGTCCTTAGTCTTAAAGCCCTGTTCTTTGAGACCCTTGGCTACGAGCGGATCCATTACTAAAGTGGCCGCTGAACGGAGCGCGGGAAACGCCTTGAGCATGATGGCCGTCTCTTCGGTGGCCGGTCGCTGACAATTCGCAGCGCCCATGCTATTGACGACACTCCATCCTCTGAAAAGGCTCACCACGCTTTCGTCGGCCTTGAAACCTTTCTGAACATGAAAAGGTTCCCAGACGCTCTTCTCTTCATTCTCCGCGCAGCACATATTGTTGTAGTTGAGGTTGTGGCCGATAGACGCCATAAAGGTTTCGCCGGGCTTAGCATCCGCCAAATTGATGGTCATCAATGTCCAGGCCCTGCCGATGACGGCGTTGGCTAGGTTAAAAGGACTCAGCGCGCCGAGACCTGCATTCATACCGATCTCATCTCGGAGCGGCCCGTTCACGATCACCATCCTCCCGAACGAAGTGGTCGAACTGGGCATGGAAGGCTCCTGGGTGGAGGCGATTGCCAAGATCACCGGCAGATGCTCTGGCTTGGCTCNNGTCATGTGGCCCACGACTTCGTCAGGAGCGTGGCTGGTTCCCGTCAGCATTTCGGCCACTCGTTCTTCGGTGGGAAGCACGATCGGCAAACCATCCGTCCATCCGTTTTCGAGGAACAGGCGCTGCAGATTATCCTCAGTATCCCTGGTCAGAAGCCTCAAACGCTCCGGCCTGTGGACACTCGCCACGATGTTTTCCTGATCCGTGAGAGGCTTCGTGAGCGCGTCCACAACTTCCTGCATGAGTGGCTTGCCCGTCACCGGGTCATTGCCTTCCGCATATTTCCGCAGCCCAGCCCCGGGGATTCCCACAACGGGGTAAGGAGTGAAGCTGAAGCGCAGGTTCATTCCATGATTTCGCGAATCATGTTCGACAAAGTCCGCGAACCGGGCCGTAACAATGGGAGCAGTCGGTACACCGAACTGGTGTTCCAATTTCCTGCAATGGTCGGCGACACTCGCCGAACAGCCGTCTCAACCGCCGACACCAAAAATGACCGCGTGGCCTTTGTCCCGCACTTCGGCCCACAACTCTGGGTCATCCAAAAACATATTGCCCCGTTTGCGCTTGAGTAT
Organism: Acidobacteriota bacterium; assembly: GCA_003131705.1. GTDB lineage: Bacteria > Acidobacteriota > Terriglobia > Acidiferrales > UBA7541 > Palsa-295. The sequence continues at coordinate 1,995 of PKUY01000335.1, forward strand.
GGTTTTCACCGAGGGCATGTTCCTGGAAAACCAGCCGCACACTTCCTCCAAGAACTCATACCCGCCGCCAAAACCAACATCTACTAGGTAGACTATCTTGCCGTTCAAGGTGTCGAGGCGTGACGCCATGGATGAGGACTCAAATACACCCGTGGATTGGCCACGAGGGTCCAAGACCGCATAGGACAAACCGTGCAGGGTGCTTGATGTCATGTAAGTCCTCCAACCCGGACGACCGGGGCCAGCTAGTCTACATCCCACATCAGCCGCCGCATTTTACCCTTGAATCGTCGTCCTTAAGCAAGCAAAACCGCCAGCAAACACTCCTTATATTCGGCAGTCTTGGACACGAACCTTCCGTGGGCGATGTATTCCATGGCGACTCATCGCCGTAAGGATATCAGAGAGCCGTTTCGCTATAATCTCTTATACTCGAAGAACGCACTGGGGCGGTTTATTTTCGATGGCTTCGCACTCAGTAAGAAAATTTGCACAAACGTACGTGGCTGCAACTCGATTAAGGTGAACACCTAAATGCCCGGCTTTCCGACATCAACGCGCGCGGGCAACGAAGCCCGCAGAGCCGAGCGCACAACGGGACAATCCGGATCCGGTCCCGGATCGTCGAAGACGCCGTCCGTCTGGAAGATGCTGCCCGACGTGTGGGCGCTGATCAAGCCGCGCCGCGCAATCCTTGCAGGCGGATTTGCGCTCATGGCCATCAACCGAGTCTCGGGTTTGGTGCTGCCTGCTTCTTCTAAATACCTGCTCGACGACGTAATCCTCAAACGCCATGTTCAGCTCTTGTTGCCGCTCGTGCTCGCGGTGCTCGCCGCGACGGTTGTGCAAGGCTTGACGTCCTACTCGTTGACGCAGCTTCTATCGAAATCTTCACAGAGAATGATTACGGAGCTGCGCGTAAAGGTGCAGGCGCATATCGGACGCCTGCCGGTTTCTTATTACGACGCGAACAAGACGGGCGCCCTGGTCTCTCGCATCATGAGCGACGTCGAGGGGGTGCGAAATTTGATTGGCACGGGATTGGTCGATTTCGTCGGCGGAATCATGACGGCGATTCTGGCTCTGATCTACCTCTTGCGCGCCAGCACCACCATGACGACCGCTGCCGGCATCGCCCTGGCGATATTTGCCCTCAGCCTGAGCCGCGCGTTCAAGATTATCCGGCCGATTTATCGCGCGCGGCCGAAGATCAATGCGGAAGTCATTGGGCGTCTGACGGAATCGCTTGGCGGCGTGCGCGTGGTGAAGGGCTATCACGCGGAAGAGCGCGAGGAAAAGGTCTTTGCGGCCGGAGTGGACCGCCTGCTAGACAACGTCTTAAAAACGCTGACCGCGACTTCCCTGATGAGCTCTTCGGCCACCGTACTGATGGGCATCGTGAGTGCGTCGATCATGTTCCTTGGCGCTCGAGCGATTCTTTCCGGCGCGATGACGCCGGGCGGATTTATTTCGTATCTGGCTTTTCTCGCCATGCTGATCGCGCCGGTCGCGCAGATCGTTGGCATTGGTCCGCTGATCACGGAAGCGCTGGCCGGTCTCGAGCGCACCCGCGAGGTGCTGGATGAGAAGCCCGAGGACCAAGACCCTGGGCGCACCGTCAACCTCGATCGCGTGGAAGGACGCGTCGTTTTCGAGCACGTCGATTTCTCTTACGAAACTGGCAAGCCGGTGCTCCACGACACGAATTTCGAGTCCGAGCCCGGCTCGGTGACGGCGTTCGTGGGACCCTCCGGCGCGGGGAAATCCACAATCATCGGTCTGATCGCCGCGTTCTATGTGCCGACGGCAGGCCGTGTGCTCGTTGATGGAGTCGACCTGGCAAAAGTACGGCTCGATTCGTACCGCACGCAGCTCGGAGTCGTGCTTCAGGAAACATTTCTGTTCGACGGCACGATCCGCGAAAACGTGGGCTTTGCTCGCCCCAACGCTACCGAGGAAGAGATTCTCGCTGCTTGTCGGATCGCACGCGTGGATGAATTTGCAGAGAACTTTGAAAGAAAGTACGGCACGGTGGTCGGCGAGCGCGGCGTAAAGCTCTCGGGTGGCCAGAAGCAGCGCGTTTCAATCGCGCGCGCGATTCTGGCGGATCCGCGCATACTGATTCTCGACGAAGCCACATCGAGCCTCGACTCCGAATCCGAGGCGCTGATTCAGGAAGGGCTGCGCTACCTGATGCGCGGCCGAACGACCTTCGTGATCGCTCATCGCCTCTCGACAATCCGCCGCGCGGACCAAATTCTGGTCGTGCAAGGCGGCAGGATTATCGAACGCGGCACGCACGCATCGCTCTACGCTGCAGGAGGCCGCTACTACGACCTTTACACAAAGCAGCACGGCATCGAAACGAATCTCTTTCTCGCGCCCGGCGAAGGAGATGCCGAGCCGGACGATGTCCGTGAGGGAGATGGCGAGACCCAGCCAAGCGCGCCAGCCAGCGCCGCTCTTCCGGACGCCATCCGCATGATGCGCGAGCGAAGAACTTGAACTTCGGGTCGTCCGTATTCTCCGACAATCGCAGAATAAACCGCCAGCCGTCGCCTAATACTCGGGCGCATCGCAAGGCGCGCGTCAAGAGTATTTGGCAAGCGGAGGTGCTGTCAGCAAAATGTCCGAAATAGACATTTCGGTTCCCGGCGAAATGGCTCCGAGCGATGGCCTGCCGCCAACGCAGCGCAGTTGGGCCATGCTCACTTACTCGATCGGGCTGGCTATGTCCGTTCTGGACGGCAACATTGCCAACACTGCGCTGCCCAATATCGCGAAGCAGTTGCATTCCAGCCCGGAGTCGTCAATCTGGGTCGTCAACGCTTTCCTGCTCGCGGTCGCGGTCTGCGTGGTTCCGCTTTCCTCGCTCGTGGACATCATTGGCTACAAGCGCGTGTACCAAGCCGGATTGGCGCTGTTCACAATGGCGTCGGTCGGCTGCTCTCTTCCTCACTCGCTGAACACGTTGATTCTCGCGCGTGTTTTCCAGGGCGTGGGCGCGGCTTGCATTTGGAGCACGTCCGCCGCGGTGATGCGCTACACGTATCCGCGCGCGGTGCTGGGACGCGGCATCGGACTCGGCGGCATGGTCGTATTCGTCTCCGCAGCCGCCGGTCCTAGCGTCGCTTCGGGGATTCTCGCGATCGCATCATGGCACTGGCTGTTCGCGATCAACATTCCGTTTGGGCTTTTGTCATTGAGTATGTCCGAAAAGTTCCTGGCGCCTGCTCAAGGTACGCGGCACCGCTGGGATCTTTGGAGCGCTCTCTTGAATGCCGCCGCGGTAATCCTGCTCATCCGAGGCATTGACGGCATCGGCAACCTACAACGGTGGCCCGTCGTCGCGGCCGAACTGATCGGATCGGTTGTCTTCGGCGTACTACTGGTGCGGCGGCAGATGGCGCTGACCCAGCTCCGGAACGACGNNCTGCCTGTTCCGATGCTGGCAATCGATCTGTTCAAGCGCCCGATTTTCTCGCTATCCGTCGCGTCGTCGATATGCACGTTCATGGGACAGGGACTTGCCTTCGTTGTCTTGCCCTTTTACTTCATCGATGGGTTGGGCTTCTCCCAGGTATGGGCGGGGGTGCTTCTGACGCCGTGGCCACTGGCGGGCGGAATCCTGTCGCACGTGTCGGGACGCCTCGCGGATCGCTATCCCATAAGGCTGTTGGGCACGATTGGTATGGCCATAATGAGCGTGGGACTGCTGCTTCTTGCCACGCTGCCGCCGCACCCGACGACGTTTCAAATCGTTTGGAGAGCCGCGTTCGGCGGAATGGGTTTCGGCTTCTTCGGCGCGCCGAACAATCGTGCCATGGCGGCCAGCGCGCCGCGAGAGCGCAGCGGAGGCGCCGGAGGCATCAGCACAATGTCGCGACTTCTAGGCCAGTCCATCGGTGTTTCGGTGGTAGCTGTGATTTTCGGAGTGTACTCGCAGGGTGGAGCAACGCTACACGGCGCAAGAGTCGCGCTCATTTACGGCGCAGGGTTTTCGTTGGTGTCGGCAATCATCTGCAGTGCCCGCCTCCCCCATCTCCACCCGGAGTAGAGCGGTACACGAGAAATCCCGGCGACGACTAGTAGGACCCTTAGTTGCGCAGCATGTTTTCGTAGTTGGCGCCCATGACTTCGGTAATGGGCTTACCCTCGTACAGCGCTTTGGCCATGGCGGCCTCGCGCGCGACGATATCTTCCGCCGTTGCCAGCACTCGCTCGATATTTTCCGCCGAGATGAAGACCACGCCACTGCCATCGGCGATCGCGTAGTCTCCAGCCTTAACTTGGACGTCCCCGACCTGGATCGGCTGATTATTGCTCAGCTCCACAATCCGTCCGCGAGCTGTGACAGGCGTGATCCCGCGCGCGAACACCGGAAAGTCGTGCTGACGGGCCTCGTCGACATCGCGTAAGAGCCCCTCCGCAATCACTCCGGCGATGCCTCGCAACTTCGCTCCAAGGGACAAAATGCCACCCCAGCTCGCCGCGTGAACACCGCTTCTCTGCTCGACCACGATGATGTCGCCGGGCTGAGCGGCCATAATGGCCGTCGTCCCGTTGTGCCGTATGACTCCGGAAGCCGGCGCGCCCACGCCCAATTTGAAAGTCAGCACGCGGCCTGCAATGCGGCGCGACGAACTCACCTGGGACAAACCTGTTACCACCCCGGTGAGACCCAGCTTGTCGAGAGCGTCAGAAACCGCGCAACAATCTACGTTTTTCAGCCGGGAAAACAATTCACTTGGGATGCCATCTGCTCTCATCGATTTTCTCTCGGAGGCTTTTTTCTCGGAACCTCTACTGCCAATACACGAAACCCATCGCGTTGCCAGTACCTGCGTCGGTCCGGTAACACGGCACGTAATCGACCAGCGTCATTTTTTTGCCCGACTCATTCATGGCAGCAGATAGAGGAATCCAATTGCGCATCTCGCAGGTATTGCCCAGCAGATCGCTTTCGGGAATCGCCGCAAGCGCGGCCTCGTCGCGATTCTGCATGGCCTTGATCACGCGCTGATCCAGATCCTCGTCGATTACAAAATGGGTGAGGCCGCCGGAGGCGAATACCGCGACTCTGGCGTCTTCCTTCCAGCTTTCGATGGCTTTGATCAAAGCATGCCCGAACTTGAGGCAGCGTTTGATTCTCGGCCGATTATGCGGAATCCCTGCGTTCAGAAAAATGGGCACGCTCGGCGGCGGATTGTCCACCATGATGCGGCGATAGAGAAAGCCGAAGGCGTGCGGCACGCCGTGCTCGTGGCCATCCACTTTCGGAAATTGTGAGCCTTCCGAGACATCGAATTCCTGATCGAGAAGCGCGTCCACGAGATGCACAGCGAGATTCGACGCGCCGGTGTAGACCGCCCCGCCCGGCGGGCAGTGCCCGATTTCCGCGATGGCGATTCCCGGCGGGAACTTCGCCTTCGCCTCTTCCGTCTCCGGAATATTTTCGATTTTACTGCCGGTGAAAACCAGGAATGCGGGAGTGTTGTCGTCGCGGAAAAGTTCGCGCTGATCGTTGCCGATGATCACCACCGCGTCCGGACTAACCTCGCGAAACTTCGCCGCTAGGGTATCAAGTGCGCATTGGCAGGCGTCATAGCGCTTCTGGCGCTCGGCGGGGGTGATCGCGCCGGCAAAGCCCGGCTGGCGCGCCGCCAGCAGTTTTGCAAAGTCGTAAGCTTCGCCGCGGAAGAAGTGTCGCGAATTTTTGCGGTCCGCATCGCCGCGCAGATGCCACATGTCGGGGGGCGTCGAGAGCATAGGTCCGTGAGAGCAACCGATGCCGAGCACAACCTTNNTACAACCTATAGTAGCAGTCAAGTCCTGCTCAAACCGCCGTTTCCACGACGAGCCGCATCTTAGCCCACTGCTCGTCTTCGGTGAGCAGGTTTCCTTCCATGGTTGAAGCGAAGCCGCATTGCGGGCTGAGCGCAAGGCTTTCGAGCGGAAGATGACGCGTAGCGTCTTTCACTCGCTGGATGATCTGATCGGCGCTTTCCAGCTCGGGGCGCTTGGAGCTGATCAGTCCGAGCACGGCAATTTTGTTTCGCGGAATGAAACGAAGCGGCTCGAAAGTACCCGAGCGTTCGTCGTCGTATTCGAGCAGAAAGCGGTCCACGGCCAGCGTACCGAACAATTTTTCGGCGATCGNNCCACGCCGGGACGGCGGCCCGCTTCGAAGCACGCGTTGTCCGCGCGGATCGATTCATCGAACCATTCGTCCGGCTCGACTTTCATTTCCGTGCGAATCCATTCGCGCCATTTCGGATCGATGAAGTAGCTGTATCGCGGTGCGTCGATCTGAATGTACT
>PKUY01000270.1 GCA_003131705.1 Acidobacteriota bacterium
TCCACATCGTCGCGAGTCGTAATCGCTTGAACGGCAGCGCGAAGCTCGGCCGTTTCCCGGTAACCTAGAGTCGTATGTCCGGGGCTGGTCCCATGACCGGAGAAGTCGAACAAGAAAACGTTGAATTGATGGTCCTGTAGCGCCGTGACCAGGGTCAGGACGTCGGCGCGCTGCGCGAGATAGCCGTGGCACACAATTACTGCCGGAGCACCGCGCAAGCCCGGAAAAAGCCAGCCTTCGCGCGTCGTGCCGTTCGCAAGCTGAAATAAAAATCAGGCGGGGTGACCCATCATGACGCTGAGATCAAACGTGGCGGGATTCCGCGCCGGGCGAAGGATCTGATAGAGGAGAAATCCGGAAACCGTAGAGATCGACACCAGCGCAAACATGAGCAGCGCCAGAAGGCCGGAGAAAACCTTGGCGAGACGCGTTGTGGGAGAGCGAATCTCGGAAAAGGCAGCCATCCTGTGGGCGCGGGCGCTGCACTTCCGCGCCTCGGCGAAAGCGATGTTAGCACACTTCTCCGTGAAGCCAATTTCCGACGGCTGGGAGGTAGTGCTCTAATTCTGTGTTGATGATATTTGGTTGCTAGGAAACGCCATTCCATCGGCTGGGAAGTTTTCTTGCGGTTACGCCAGTTGGGTTCTGGCCCATTGCGACGTTATAATGACGCAAGGGTGATTCTTAGTCCCATGCGGATCGTCGATCTACGGCAGTTACACTCACGCTCGCTTGAACCACTCTTCCAGGAGGAAACCCAGCGTTGGCGGGAAGAACTGCAATGGGACTATCAGCCGTCGATCGATCTGGTCCGGAAATTCATCGATTCACGCGCGCTGGGAGGCTATGCCGCGATCGAAAATGGGGAGCCGATCGGCTACGGATTTTACGTTCTCGAGGATTACAAGGGACTGATCGGCGGGCTATTCGTCTCCTCGCAACATTCGCAGGCGCCAACCACGCAAAGACTGCTGATCGAAATGCTGAGCGCGCTGCAAGCCACGCCGCGACTGGAGCGGATCGAGGCGCAGTTGATGCCCTTTGGAACCGAGCTCGACCCTGCTTTTCTTTCGCAACATTTCCACCTGCATACGCGTCAGTTCATGCTGCTACGCGTGGCCGAGGCGAAGCTCAAAGCCGAGCCGTTGTCGGCAGGGCTGCGAATCGAGCCGTGGACCGATCGAGCATTTGAGTCAGCCGCGCGGCTGATTCAACTTGCTTACGCGAATCACGTGGACGGCCGCAACAATGATCAATATTGCAGCGAAGCGGGTAGCCTGAGATTTCTTCGCAACATCGTGCTCTTGCCCGGCTGCGGGCAGTTTCTGCCCGCGGCTTCCTTCCTTGTGCGTCCTGCGACCGGCGACGCACTCATCGGCATGATTCTGACTTCGACCGTCGCGGACAAAGTGGGCCACACCACTCAGGTGTGCGTCATGCCCGGTCATCATGGGAGGGGGATCGGACGGCACTTAATGGAACACTCCATTGAAACGTTAGGCCGGCGGAATTACGAATCGCTTTCCCTGACCGTAACGTCGGTCAATACGCGCGCGGTCGAACTCTACGAGCATCTCGGATTTCGCACGGTGAAGACGTTCGCGGCTGGAGTGTGGCAGGCGTAAGTAGACTATTTTTTGGCGCGATCCTTCAGCAGGCCCTTCAGCTCGTCCATGAATTCCTTCACGTCTTTGAAATCAAGATAGACGGACGCAAAGCGAACGTAGGCAACTTTGTCGAGTTTCTTCAGATGGGCCATGAGGAGCCCGCCGATTTCCGTGGTGGTGCGCTCGCGATCCGCGGCCTCGATGACAAAAGCTTCGGCCTGATCGACAATCGTCTCCAGCTTGTTGACGGGTACCGGGCGCTTCTCGCACGCTTTCAGCAGCCCCTGCAAGATTTTTTGTCTCTCGAATTTCTCGCGGCGGCCATCTTTCTTGATGACCATGTAGGGGATTTCGTCGATGCGTTCATAGGTGGTGAAGCGGCGGCCGCACTCCAGGCATTCACGGCGGCGGCGGATCATATCGCCGGTGCGCGCTTCGCGCGAGTCGATTACCTTGTCATCCAGGTGCGCGCAAAAGGGACACTTCATGACTGCCTGTCTCTCGGCGCGGCGGCCTGTTCCGCGTCGGCCAATAGTTGAAGTTCCTCGGCTTGCCCTTCCGCGCGGGCCATGCGGCGCAATTCGCCCATCGACCAACCCTCCCGAAACAGCAGTGGCAATCCCACCAGGGAGCACGACGCAAATGTCACGAGCCAGATCACGATGGACGCGACGGCTGCCGGCTCCGGTTGTACTCCAAAGATCAGTTTCAGCACAAGAAAAGTCGCTGCCTGCGATCCTCCGCCAACCGCAGGAGCTTGCGCGGCAGAGCCGATGAGCGTGAAAGCTACCACGAGAACAATATTACCCAAGCTCAAAGTGGAAAGCTTTCCCGGAAACGCGTGGGCGATGAAAACGTAGACGGCCACGACCAACGCCCAGTGCAAAGCAGTATAGAAACTCAGCGCAGCCAGATCGCCCCATGTGCGAATGCCTTGCAGCCCTTCGCTGAAACCCTCGAGCAGCACGGCGATTTTCTCGCGCCAGCCCGCGCGCCATTTGCTGTGCTGCAATTTCCCTGCTAGCCACCCGGCGCCATGATAGCGGAAATAAACAAGGAATCCGATCACGGCCACCAGCGCGACAAGCAATAGCACTCCCGCCGAGCGAGCGACCCTCATCAGCAACTCGTTCTCAGAGCCGCCAAATCCCCTGCGCTCGAATGACAAAAGCGCGAACACGGCGAGCAGCGCCGTGGCCGCCATATCGAGAACGCGCTCGAGGACGTACACGCCGAACATCCGCGGCATCGAAAGCGAATCCTTCCGCGCAATCAACACGGGGCGTATCGGCTCCCCGGCGCGGCCCAGAAGAAAAGTGCAAGTGAATCCCATCAACGTCGCGCTGTAAACACTTCCAAAGTGTGCTCCGCCCAGCCAGCGACAGAAACGCACCCACCGAACCGCTCGAACCGCATAGCAGAGGAAGATCGTCACCACCGAAAGAAGCAATAGAGAAAGACGGGCTTGGCGGATAGATTCGCCCACCATTCCCCAGCGGAATCCCTGGAGAGTGATCGAATTGCGAAACTTGTAAAGAAAATAGCCAAGGGCCAGCACAGCGAGGAGTAGCAGCAAATACCGACGCGAGTTTCGCAGCATTCGATTGGAACCGTAGCAGCAAGCTTTCGATAGTGTCAAGGCGCAGCACGCCTCGTTTGGCGATTCGTTCCTGACTTAAATGGGCGGCGCGCACGCGAGTTCCTTCACCCTTCGGCCCCTGATGTCGACGCGAAGGAAGTGTGCTAGGGTATGCGGCGAATTGCACCAGGGGGACTCATGAGAAAGATCGCAGGACAAAAGCTATTTCTTGCAAGCGTAATGCTGGCGCTGATCGCCGGCGCTGCCGCATATTCTGGAGGAACCGCGTCCGCGGGATATCCACAGGACTTATCCTCCAGCGATACGTGCAATCGCCCATGCTTGGAGGGACTGGCCAACCAGTATCTCGCGGCGCTTATGGCCCACGACCCTTCGAAATTGCCGGTAACCGACGACGTGAAATTCACGGAGAATGCGCAGGCGCTGAAGCTCGGCGACGGTTTGTGGCGAACGGCGAGCGGCATGGACAGCTACAAGCACTTTTTCGAGGATCCGACTGCGGGACAAATCGGGATGTTCGCCACGATCAAGGAGAATGGCATGGGCGACATTTTAATCGTGCGGATCAAAGCGACGAAACAGCGGGTGAGTGAGCTGGAAACGATCGTGATCCGCACTCCCGGCGGTGTCACGGCTTACGAAAAATACGGCAACCCCGACCCAATATGGTCAGAGGTTGAGCCTCCGGCTGAGCGCGTCTCTCGGGAAAAGCTGATTTACACCACCAACCTGTATTACAGCGGCATGCAGAATAACGACGGCAAAGGCGATTACTCATTTTTCGCCCACGATTGCAATCGCATTGAACATGCGGTCCAGACGACCAACATGCCGAAATTCAATTACGGGCATTCGTCCAACCAGTCGTTCGTGACTCTAGGGTGCGAAGCGCAGTACAAGCTCGGAATGATGGGATTCGTAACGAACATCCGCGAGCGCCGCTATGTGATCGTCGACGAAGAAAAGCAGCAGGTGCTTGCGTTCTCCTACTTTGACCACGATTCCACGGTGAGGCAACTGGCCCTTACGAACGGAGAAACTTACTACTCGCCGCCGTTTTTCCTCACGCCCCGAACGCTGGCCGTCAGCGAGGCGTTCAAAATCAAGAACGGGAAGATTCGTTTCGTCGAGATGACCCTCACGGAGACGCCGTGGGGATCGAAATCCGGATGGGTGAATTGAAGTGATTCGACGATCCGGTATTTCCANNATTTCAACGAACAGCCATCCGCAATCTCGTTGTAGTAAGTTTCGCGCTGCTTCTGGCAGCCTCCGGAAGTTTGGTTTCGCCGCAAGCGGTGGCGGCCGGAGCAAATCCACCTGGGGCATCGAATAAGGCGTGTGATCGGGCCTGCCTGGATGCGTTCGTCGATCAATACCTCGCCGCGCTCGTTGCGCACAATCCTTCACGACTGCCAATGGCTAAGAACGCCAAGACCACGGAGACAGGCGTCGTNNAAGATCGGCACCTATCAGGTGCGCTTCGCCGATCCCGCGACGGGTGAAGTGGGAATTATCGCGCTGACCGACGAGCACGGCCTGCCCGGAGTTCTTGCGCTGCGGCTGAAGGTGGAGTCGAAGAAGATTTCTGAGGCCGAGGCGATTATCAACCGGCAAGATATTCAGGGACAGGGCGGCGCGTTGATGACGTCAACGATGTTTGCCGTGGTCCCGATCGCTCCCCTCGACCGCAAATGGTTTCTCCTGCCCGATCCAATCCTCTTGCTGCCGGTGAAACCTGCGGAACGCTTGCCGCGCGACAAAATGGTTGGGATCGCCGACGCCTATTTTGACGGTATCGAAGAAAGCAGCAGCGCGGGCGTTCCGTTCGACGACTCCTGCATCCGCCGGGACAACGGAGTGCAAACCACGAATAATCCGAACGCATCGCCGGTCGATCCGGCAAAGCCGACGTTCCACATTTTCGGGCTGGACTGCGCGCAGCAGCTCGACTCGCACTACTACAGCGTTACATCAAAGGTTCGAGCGCGGCGTTATCCTGTGGTCGATCAAGAACGCGGGCTCGTGTACGCGGTTGTGATGTTCGACCACCCGGGTGACAAATTGACAGTCCATGTGCCGGACGCCGGAACGATCAATGTTCCGCCAACCTATCGCGTGCCGAGCAGTTTCTTCGTGCCCGTGCTGTTCAAGATCGAGAATGGCAAGATCATGCGGATCGAGTTGATCGAGCGTGCCCTAGCTTACGGAACGCCGACGGGATGGGGAACCGGGCAGTAATTTCAGCCTGTCCCAAGTCATAAGCGCCTTGTTACGGAGGGAAACGATGCGAAGTACGTTTGGAGAAACAAGCCTGTCTGCGGGCGGCGCAATTGTGCTACTCGTGTGCGCNNTATCTTCTGCAGAACTGCCTCGGCGCAAGCCAGTCCCGCGCCGACTACGCCGTGCGATCGCGTGTGCCTCGAAGAAATCACGACGAAGTACCTGGAAGCGATGGTTGCGCATGACCCGTCTCGTGCGCCTTTCGCGCCGATCGTGAAATTCTCGCAGGACAATGTACTTCTGAACATCGGCGACGCAATGTGGGCGACGGCTAGTGGCCTCGGCAAGTACAAACACTATTTCGCGGACGCTGAACACGGGGACGCAGGATTCATCGGCGTGGTCTACGAAAATGGCGTCGGCACTATTTTCATTCTTCGGCTGAAAGTGCAAAACCAGCTGATTACCGAGGCCGAGCAGTTCGTCGCGCACGATCCGCATGGAGCCGCCGCGTACGAGGCGAGTGGCGGCCCCGATCCGCGCTGGCTGGCACCGATTCCGGTTGAGAAGCGCCAGTCGCGCGAGGCCATCGAAATGGCTGCTTATATGTACTACGAGGCTATGGAAAAAAATGATGGCAAGGGCGTCTACGCCTTCACAAACGATTGCAGTCGCACCGAGGACGGCGTCAAAACCACGCATCAGCCCAAACCACAGAATTATGGACACTCCGACACGGACGTCGGAGACTTCACCATGCTTGGTTGAAAGGTCCAGTGGGAACTCGGCTTCATGGGATTCACCACGGGATGCCGCAACCGGCGCTGGCTCGTGGTTGACCCGGAGCGAGGCGTGATTCTCGCTTCCGCGTACCTCGATTATGACGGCACGGTAGCCGAGATGCATTTGACTGACGGCCGTGTGTGGAAAGTGCCTCCTTATTTCATGACGCCTCGCACGAATCAGTCGAACGAAGCTTACCGGGTCGAGAATGGAGACATCAGCCTCATAGAAATGACCATGTACGAAGTCCCGTTCAACGCAGTGCCGCCATTCGAGCAGGAGAAATAGGGAGACGATGATGCCGAAAACTTCTCTACTCAGCGCGCTGGTCGTCTGCCTGTTTGTTGCAATCTTCGGCTTGGCCTCATCAACAGTCACCGCATCGCCTGACGAAGGCAAGTCGTCAGTCCTGCTGCCCGCTCCGACCGCTCCCGCAGGCTCGGCCGCGTGCGACCGGGCGTGCTTGCTCGCTTTCGTCGACAAATATTTCGACGCGCTGGTCGCACAATGCACCTGTGGCGTGGCGCTGGCTCCGGAAATCAAGTACACCGAGAATGGCTATCCCGTGAAGCCCGGTGAGGGCATGTGGAAGACTTTCAGCGGGCGCGGAAACTATCGCGTGTATCTCGCGGACACAGACACCGGCGAAGCGGGCTACTACGGCGATTGCCTCGAATATCAAGGCAAGTTGCTCGGCGTGATGGCGCTGCGCCTGAAAATACAAGATCGGAGGATCACTGAGGTCGAAGTGATTACCGCGCGGGAACAATTAAGACCCGCAGCGGGAGGCTTGGGCGCGAATACCGCCGGCATCATGACGCCCAAAATGATCAACGAACTGAAGCCGCGTGCTTTCATCACCCCTGATTCCGGGTTGTTGGAACCACTCTCGCCAGCCGAGCGTTCGTCGCGCGACCTGTTGGTCGACGCATCGGATCGTTATTTTCAGGGGTTCACGCAGAAAAAGGGCTCCATCGTGCCGTTCGCCGACCAGTGCTCGCGCCGTGAGAATGGTATCACCGCGACGAATAACTCCGATGGTCCGGTCGTCGATCCCGCGCAACCGGCATTTCATGTTTTCAGCCAGGGCTGCGCGCAGGAACTCGACAGGGGATTTTATAGCTCGCTTTCCAGATTTCGGAATCGCCGCCACCTGATCGTCGACGAAGAACAGGAACTCGTATTGAACGTCTCCTATTTCGACAACCCGGGCAACGTACACTCCGTTGCTGTGGCGGGCGTTGGAAACGTAGCTGTCCCCACGGAATTCATGCGCCCGATTACCTACGTTGACACTCAATTGTTCAAAATCAAGAACGGAAAACTTCGGGAGATTGAGGGAATCTCCTGGGCGATGCCGTACGGCATGCGATCCGGCTGGGAATAGTGTCCAGCTATGGTTTCATGGCGAGTGGGTCTCATTTTGCGAGCGCGCCTGCTGGAGCAGCGTCCAGGTTTCCCTGAACTCCGCGATTGTCTCGCGCCTGCGAGGCGGGCGTTTCAACACGTCATTGACCTGCGCCAGGATCATCCTGTAGGCGGGCAACTGATCGGAACCATCCGCAAGCTCGTTGCTCGGACTCAAACCAACCTTGGATGTTCGACCTTTCTCCTGAACCTCTATCTACAAGCCTCCGCGATGGTCCGCAAATGACCGGCCGTTCTCGCTGATGTCTTTGAACACACAATCGAGCGCGTAGCGCCGGAAAATCAGGCCTTCGCGGACGGACTCGAATTAAGCAAGGCCCGACGGTTGTGTTTCCTCACGAATCGCGCATACTATGCGGCCCAAACTCGGCCGCCTTCGAATCCCGGGAACTTTTTGCTCCGGTTTTGCGTTCCATGGAGTGAGGCCGAGAAGTAATGCGGGTTGCGAGGCTAAGGAAGATTGGAGCAGGACGCCCAATTAGTCCAGCTGTGTGTTCGGGGCGACGGGGCCTCCTGGGAGGAACTTGTGCGGCGGCATGCGCGACGCGTTCATAACCTATGCTACCGGTTTACCGGCAACTCCACGGCGGCCGAAGACCTGAGCCAGGAAGTTTTTCTGCGTGTCTTCCGCACGCTCCCGAGCTACCAGCCCGCGCAAGGCGCGTTTCCGACCTGGCTCACAAGCGTGACCCGCAATCTGCTGGTCGATCATTATCGCCGCACACGCCGCGACCGCTTGACCGATTCGATTGACGACGAGGCGACCGCGCCTCAGATCAAAGACAAGCGTTCGACCGCGCGCACACCCGACAAGCTCGCGGAGGATTCGGAGTTGAGCGCTCAATTGCAGGACGGGCTCGCAAAACTTTCACCCGATTTGCGTGAGGCCGTGATCCTGCGCGATCTCCAAGGACTCGATTACGGCGCGATTCGCACTGTGCTTCAGGTTCCCGAGGGCACTGTGAAATCAAGAATCAATCGGGGAAGAATCGAACTGGCACGAATCCTTAATGAAATGGGAGTGCGCCCGGCATAAGCCGGCGCGGAGCCAAATGAACTGGAACTGCACAAACACGGTAGAGCGACTTAGCGACTATCTCGACGGAGCACTGGGCTCCGCCGAAGCCTTGGCGTTTCCCGAGCACGCCGCCGGATGCGCCAACTGCACACAGCTGGTCGCGCAAGTGAGCGGACTGGTCGCGCGGATGCACCAGATTCCTCCCGTGCAAGAGCCGGCCGGCTTGGTGGAAACAATCATCGCCGCCACGCTTGGTCCCCGCAAGCGCCAGAGCGCCTCCGCAGGATCGCTAGGATGGCTCTCAACGATCTGGCAGCCGCGATTTGCGATGGGAGTTGTTACCGTGGCAGCGTCTTTCGTCATCATATTCCAGGCGGTGGCTGGAATATCCGGCAAGGTGGAGTTGAATCCCGCGAATCTTTTCCACGTGGCGAACCGGCAAGTGCACCTTACGTACGCGCGCAGCACAAAATTCGTAAACGATCTTCGCGTTGTGTATGAGATCCAGTCGCGGCTCACGTCACCTCCGGAATCGATGTCCGAACCTTCGCCTGCTCCAAGTTCCGAACCGCAACCCAAGGATCCGCCGCCGTCTTCGGACCCGCGCGAGAAATCGCAGGCCACTCCCCATCGGGACCACCACGAATCGTGCGCTGCGGCGAATGTTGAACTGGCGTTTCTTTTGACGGACAGCGCCGCTGCGCCTGAAAACCTCTCGGACTTCGCTTTGAGGAGACTCCCATGAACTGTGTTGTGCACGCAGATGTACCCGCGACGGGTTACTGCCGCCAGTGCGGCAAGCCGCTTTGCCCCGAATGCACGCGTGACGTGCGCGGCGTGCTGTATTGCGAAGATTGCCTCGCCAGCAGGTTATCTTTGCCGCAATCGTCAGCACAGTCGCAGCCGTCTGCCGCGTCCGCCGCACATCCCGGAACCGCTCTCGCGCTCGGCTTCGTTCCCGGCCTCGGCGCCGTGTACAACGGCGAATACGTGAAAGCTTTGATTCACGTGGTAATTTTCGGCGGAATCATTGCCGCGTTGAGCAGCAACCTCCCCGACAGCTACGACGCGTTTCTGGGCATCGCGCTCGGATGCTTCTATTGCTACATGCCCATCGACGCCTATCGCGTCGCAAGAGCGCGCAGGTTGGGAGAGCCGCAACCGCCCGATCTGCTGNNCAAACCAATCGGAGCAATCGTGCTGATCGCGCTCGGCCTTATTTTCTTGCTCGCGAACTTCGGATTGTTACAACGGGAATGGTTCTCGAAGACCTGGCCGCTAGCCCTCATCGCGCTGGGGATCTGGATTCTGGTGGACCGCATGCGGACAAATGCGTAGAGAGACGAGGCCGTCGCGGCCGAAATGGAATCGCGCCATGCGGACGCCGAGAACTACATGAGCAAGAATAGAAAACCTCGAAGTTCCATTTTTACGGGCTTGCTGCTGATCCTGCTCGGGGTAATTTTCCTTATTCATCGTTACTACCCTGAATTCGGACTCGGCCATCTGATCCGCGTTTACTGGCCGGTTCTGATCATCCTCTGGGGAGTCGCGAAGCTGATCGAATACCTGGCGGCGCGCGATCCGGGCGATGCCCGCCCGGCGTTTCTGTCGGGCGGAGAAGTTCTGTTGATGATTCTCCTGGCATTTGTGCTAATTGGGTTTGTCTTTCACGACTGGCTTGGCGATCACTATCCCGAATTGAACATCGAGATTCCTCCGCTCCATCAGACGTCTCCGCAAAGTAAGGAGCTTGCCCCTGTGCATCTGCCCGCAGGCGCACACGTCGTGATCGACACCATGCGAGGCGATATTTCCGTTCACGCGAGCGATGGAGATGAGCTGCGGGTCAGCGTGAATGAAACCGCATCCGCCGCCAACGAAACGGAAGCGCAGGCGCTGCTGAAGGATATCGACGTGGCAATCGAGCAGACCGGCAACACCTATACAGTCCACATCGTGCGCACAGGTAACGATCGGGAATGGGTCAGTGCCGATTTCGACCTGCAACTTCCGAAGACTGCGAGCCTCACGGCTCACACCAATCACGGGGACATCAACGCGTCTGGGATTGGCGGAGACCTCGACGCCCGGACCGAAAGCGGCGATGTCGAAGTGCGCGATGCGAAATCAAACGTCAGCGTCGTAATGCAGAAAGGTGATGCGCACATTGCCCGCGTCGCCGGGAACTTGCGGATCACGGGGCGAGGCAGCGATCTTGATGTGTCCGATGTAAAGGGTGACGTGATACTCGACGGCACGTTTCTCGGATCCGCATCCGTAAACCACGTGGCAAAGACGACGCGTTACACTTCGCCGAGAGCTGATATCACGATCTCGCAATTGAACGGGAACCTCGCGGTGGAGTCCAATGATATAGAGATCACAGGTTCCTCCGGGCCTGCCAGAATTGTGTCGCAAAACAAAGACGTCAAAGTGGAAAATGTGGCGGCCAGGCTCGACATCACCAATTCCCACGGCGATGTCACCGTGGAACTCGCTGCTCCGCTGCGCGATGACGTGTATGTCGCGAACGACTCGGCGGATGTGGACCTGACGCTTCCCGCCCAATCAGGCTTTGAGATTTCTGCGATCTCGCGGTCCGGCGATGTCGAGAGCGACTTCGAAGGACCCTCTCTAAAAACAGCGAACGAGGGCAATTCCGGTCAAATCGCAGGGAAGTTCGGGAGTCCCGGGCCCAAAATCACAATCAACACTACCTACGGCACGATTCACCTGCGCAAAGGCTCGTGAAACCGAGAGAAAGTACCGATCTCGCGCGGGGCTTGCCCCACCTGCTGCCGTCCTTCTGACGAGCCCGCCTTCGGGGAGACGAAGAATCTCTCTTGTTTACGTAGCGGCTGCCTTTAGGCCTTAGAGTCTGTGTAACGAATCGAGAATCTTTGTGGGTCGTAGCTTCAGCCACGACATAAGCTTTGCAAAATCAGAGCGGCTTTTAGCCGCTGAAGCTCCGATTTTGCGATTCTCACACGGTCTCTTTAGGGGGTCAGAGCTTCAGCTCCGACATAAAGTTGTCCGCGCGAAGCGCGTTCCTATCCGCAGTCCTATCGCAGCAAGTATTCGAGTCGGAACGCCCATTCACGCGCGCTGCCCTGGGGAGCGATGCGTTCTATCCCGACGCCGCTCCGCGCAGCCGGTCCAGCGTCGCAAAGAAATCCGGAAACGAAACGCCCACGCAGTCCGCATCGCGG
>PKUY01000157.1 GCA_003131705.1 Acidobacteriota bacterium
AGCCACTTCGCTAACGTTTGACGGTCACCTGTCCGTGTGCTAAGAGGGGCGTACAGAAAAGGCGTTTGCGGCCAAAGCGGGGGCCTTTCGCCGGACCACCGGACAAAGACATCTTTCTGCGATGATCTTCCCCCGCGTTTAACGCAATACTTTTCGCCGTCGAAGGAAAGGGGCGTACGCCGTGAAGAAAGTTCTGAAGTGGCTGGCTTCGGCGCTGTATGGGCTCGTGATGATCGAAGTAGTGATAATGATCAGCCCGTTCGCGTTCTATTGGTATTCGCTGTACGCACCCACTCTCCAAGGATTGCATCGATGGCGCGCCACTGCTTGGNNCCCCATTCGGTGATCACGACGAGTTCTTTCCTCGAGATCATGCGGTGGCAGATCGGCTCCTGGGCTTTCGGTCTGGGACTATTGGCCGCTTTGATCTGCGGTTTGCAGGTGTACGCCACCAAGCTGTTTAAGCGCAAGGCGGCAACGGGCTGGATGTATTCGCACATTCGTCATCCGTTTTACCTGAGCCTGGCGGTGGCGGGATTCGGACTTCTGACGATCTGGCCGCGGATCATCATTCTTGTCCTCTATCTAGGCATGCTCTTCCTCTACTATTTTCTGGCCCGCTTCGAAGAAAAGCAGGTGGAAGCCGCTCATCCCGAGTATGCCGAATATCGCAAGCGCACCGGGATGTTTCTGCCCGGAAATCCGGGTGGCAAGCTCTTTCGTTTGTTGTTCGGTTGGATTCCGAGTCGCGGCCTGGCTTTGACCGCGTCGAGCGCGGTGATCATCGTGCTGGTCGTCGGCGGAGCGCTGGGCCTTCGGCGATATACGATCGGCCATGCTGCTACTGAACTCATGACCGCGGACAATACAATGGCGATCGCTATCTGGCCGACGCCACCCGATACGATTCACCAAGTTGTCTCAGCCGCTCTCCAAGACGAAAGAGTTCGCGCTGCGCTCGATAAAGAACCCGGCGCGGCGTTTACGGCCCACCTGCTTCCAAAAGACTACGGCATGGTCAACATGTTCGCCGATGTGGGAACGGACCATCGCATGTTCAGCAGGGTGTCCATTCGCCGCCTGGCATCGTGGGTGGGGTTCGCAGTCCCGTCCGTCGATCCTCATCACAAGAACCGGATCATGGGAACTCCGCAAGACAATTACAAAGTAATCTTTTCCCGAGTCGACGAGCCCGGCGATACGCAACTGCCAGTTGCGAAAGTGACCGATCTCTCCGCCAAGATGACGCCGATTGTAATCGCAAATGTCGGAGGTGCGACGCCCACAGTTGAAAGCGTGATGATTCCGCCTCGGCGCAGTTTCTGGGGCGACATCACCATGCCCATGTTTTGATTGGGTATCAGGCAGCGTGGGAAGCTATCGCGTCCTGCGCTTGGCTGGATTGTGGCTATCTAGTCCTTCTCCATGGGAAGCGCTGGGTCCGCGGTCCATTCCGTGAGTGAGCCGTCATAAACTGCAACGTTCTTCTTGCCCAGAAGCGTCAGAGCCAACGCGTCGCTGCTGGCAGCGATTCCGGCCCCGCAGTAAGTGATGACCCGATCGGTGCTGATGGCGCCGGAGGCCTCGAACCGCTCGCGGAGCTCTTCCGTCGAAAGGTATGCGTGGGTCTGGGGATCGACCAGCGATTGGCAATACACGTTCGCGCTTCCCGGCGCGGCCGGCGCGGGCGAATCGCTTCTTGTCGCCGCGATGTTCTTCAGGCGATAGTGCATTCACGAGTTTCGTATCTTTCGTGTGAGGCGAATCCAGGACCTCCTGCTTCGCCACCATGAGCCCCGGACGAGGACGCTGCCGAAAACGCCGCGGCGGATAGCTGGCAGGCTCTGTAGAGGTGAGCCGACTTCTGATATCCACTTCTGCCATCCGCCGTTCAGCACGCCCGCCGCGTCGAACCCGCAAACGCGAAGCATCCACCACACTCGCGCCGCCCAGGCGTGATTCGAGCGATCATAGAGAACGACGTGTCGATCCGCAGCAATTTTCTGCGGGACGTATCCGAGCCGAGCCCCGTGGCTCCATCGAATTTCACCTTTATAGTCGATAAGATTCATCAGCGCTTTGAGTAAGACGGTCTTCCCGGAGCCATTCGGCCCTATGACCGCCAGACAATCTCCTGCACGCGCCTCGAAGGTCAGGTCCTGAATGACGACAAGACTACCGAAGGCGATCTTCAGTTTTGTTACCGAGAGTAATGGATCCTCTGTTGAGGTAGATGACATGCTGATCTGTCCCCGAAATCCGCGCACGGATCACACGACACCCTCAAGGCTTTCCGGCACACTTGAACCCGAAAGCTCTCCCGGTGCCGATCAGTGAGTTCCTTCCGCGGAGAGACCTTTGGCTCCGGAGGTTTGGTNNCGACTGAGCTCCGCCTGAGGTTAAACGGTGCTGAATCAGCGCGTGCTGAGTAGGTTTTGGGAGCAGGATTGGGTGCAACTAAAGAGGGAAGAATGGCACCGATTTTCTTGCAAGCGACACGAGATAGGGCCCTGTAGTGCTCCCCGCTAAAAACTGGACACCCTCAGTTAAGATCAGGGCCTCCAAACTGGAGGTACCATGAACACCCTTCAGGTGTGTATTTCGGATCTAGTTCAAATGATCGTCTCAATTCGGCGATTTCTCGTTGAACGTCAAGCAGCGGCTACAGCCGCCGGGACCGAGTGCATTGGGGTCGCACACAACGCGGTGCCCCATGGTTTGCACCTAACATTGCCAAACGGGGCACTTCCGGTAGACTTCGATAGCCTAGGGCATCAACAACTCCGATGCGCATTCTGATTGTCGAAGACGAAGAAAAAATGGCCAAGGCGCTGCGCACCGGCCTCGAAGCGGACGACTTCTCCGTGAACGTCGCACACACGGGAGAGGATGGATTCTTTCTTGCCTCGACTGAAACCTACGATCTGGTCATTCTCGATTTGATGCTCCCCAATCGGGACGGCATGGAAGTATTAGCCGCTCTACGACAGAAAAACGTCTCCGTTCCGGTGCTTATATTGACGTCAAGAGACACCGTCGAGGACCGTGTGAAGGGTCTCGATGCCGGTGCTGACGACTACCTCGTGAAACCGTTCGCGTTTTCTGAATTGCTGGCACGCATTCGGGCGCTCCTGAGGCGCGGCAAGGTGGAATCCGGCGACAAACTCCGGCTTGCAGATCTCGAAATGAATACCGCGGGACGCGCGGTTTCTCGCGGCGGAAAGGAACTGGGATTGACGGCGCGGGAGTTCGATTTGCTGGAGTATATGCTCCGCCAAAAGGGCCGGGTCATTTCGCGAGAGATGCTGGCGCGCGACGTCTGGCAGGAAACCGCTAGATACACGCCGCTCGACAACGTCATCGACGTCCACATCGCGCACCTACGCAGGAAACTGGACGATCCATTCCGCACGAAACTGCTGCACACCGTCCGCGGCGTGGGCTTTGTGTTGCGCGAGGAGACTCTTTGATGAGGATTCGCCCCAAGCGGGTGAGAACTCGGCTCACATTAATGCACGTGGGAATGCTTGCCGGAGTCCTTGCAATATATTTTGCGGGCGTATCGGTGCTGCTGTTCTGGCAAATGGGCGGTGTCTTGAAACAGCTTGCTGCCGAAGATTTGGAGACGGTCAAAGGTTTGCTGTTTGTGCAAGACGACGGTCAAGTTGGCGTGCGGGAAGACTATCACCACCACACGGATTGGAAGCAGGTCGAAGAACGGCTGCTCGAAATACTCGGTCCGGACGGCTCCATTCTCTACCGCAATGAAAAGCTGGGCGACCGGATAATCGGCGGCGCACCCTTTGCCGGAGAAGGTGAACATGGATATTCGGGACGCACTGCACGAATTTCCGATGGAACACCGATCGTTCTGATCAGCCGGAAATATGATCTGCAGGGTCGGACGATCCTGATTCGAGTTGGGTACAGTCAGGACTTGATATGGAATGAGTTGAAGGAAACACTCTTCGTTCTCCTTTTGGCTTCTCCTCTGGTGCTCGCGGGTACTGCCTATGCAGGCTATAAGTTGGTTGGCCGTACGCTCGATCCGGTTACGAAGATGGCGGATCGGGCCGAGCAAATCAACTCTGAACGACTGAACGAACGGCTGCCTGTTGAAAACTCGGAGGACGAGCTCGGGCATCTTGCGGGAGTTTTTAATGCGATGCTTTCCCGAATCGAGCAGGCCTTTGAACAGTTGAAGCGATTTACAGCCGACGCCTCGCACGAGTTGCGCACACCGCTTGCAGCCATAC
Source organism: Acidobacteriota bacterium (assembly GCA_003131705.1). GTDB lineage: Bacteria > Acidobacteriota > Terriglobia > Acidiferrales > UBA7541 > Palsa-295. The sequence goes on from PKUY01000157.1 coordinate 4,257, forward strand.
GGAGCATCGGCGAGGTGAGACTGCAAGAGAGTGCCGGGGCAGAAGAATACCGGGACACGATTGGAAGCATGCTGGAGGAGGTCAACAGACTTACTGCCATCGTGGATAGCCTCCTGACGCTATCGCGAGCCGATGCGGGGCAGATCAGGATGCAAGTGTCGGTCTTCCCTCTGATGGCTCTGGTGCGCGAAGCGGCCGCACTTTTGGAGATTCTCATCGAAGACAAGCGCCTGACGTTCACTCTTGTTGGAGATGAAAGCCTGGGCGCGGAGGCCGACCGACTCTATGTGCGGCAGGCAGTGCTAAACATTCTGCACAATGCAGTCAAATTTACCCCCGGTGGCGGATCAATTTCCGCGCATGTTCGGTGCAAAGGGCTTTCCCAGGTTGAACTCGCGATCACCGATTCCGGTCCTGGGATTCCCGTTGAGCAATCCGCTAAGATTTTCGACCGTTTCTACCGCGTGGATGAAGCCCGAGCAGGAAGAGACAAAGGGGCAGGTTTAGGACTCTCCATCGCCAAGTGGGCCGTGCAGGCGAACGACGGTGAGATCGGAGTTCGAAGTGGGCCGGGAACCGGCGCAACATTCTGGATTAGTTTGCCGGCTGTAGGATGCGCCTCTCCCAACACGAAACCGCCAAATTGAAGTCCGTACGAGTCTGATTCTTGCCCCGGCGTGTATTTAGAATCCTTCGCAAATATTTTCCATCGAGCGTAGACAGCAGATTCAACGAGACTTGCGCAGGATTTGGCCTTGTTAGTTGGAAACTCTGCTTCACCAAATCTTCAGAATGTCTTCAGTGGTGCTTCTGCGGGACCCGGTTTAGGTTGGAGGTAGACGCCTTGCATTCGTGAAGACGTGGCGAGTAGCTCCGATTACCGAGCGGATGATCTGATGACAACACGAGCAATCAAGCCTGCCCAGTTGGAACAGTTTCGTCGCCTAAGTACGTGTTTGGTTGCCAGCGCGATTGAAACCTTCCGCGTGCGGCTGCCGAACACCGGCTTTGCGAACTCCAGCATCCAGTGCATTTTTAAGGACCAGCCGGCGATGGCCGGCTATGCCGCAACNNAGAAATGGAGGCAGGCAAGTCCTACGACTATTACGACCGGACCGATTGGTGGAATCACATTCTCACCGTTCCTGCGCCACGGGTCGTTGTGATCGAGGACGTGGACGACCCGTCCGGCCTAGGAGCCTTTGTCGGGGAAGTTCACGCAAACATTCTTCTCGCGCTCGGCTGCATCGGAATCGTGACGAACGGCGCGGTGCGTGATCTTTCCGATATTCAACCGACGGAATTTCAAATGTTTGCAGGCAACGTGTCTGTGTCCCACGCCTATGCCCACGTCTTCGATTTTGGAGGGGCCGTCGAGGTAGGGGGCCTGAGAGTGCAGCCGGGGGACCTGATCCACGGCGATTGTCATGGAGTTCAAACTATTCCACTGGAAATTGCGGACAAGGTTCCGGCCGCGGCGCGTGAAGTCCGGCAGCGGCGCCAGGACCTCGTGGGGCTGCGCCGCTCGGCCGGCTTCACAATCGAGAAACTCCGCCAGGCTATTCGTGATACAGCCTCGGACCACCAACTAGCGAAATGATGCCCCGGCCAACTGACACCCAGCCTCGGTGAACCTATGAGACCTCGCCAAAAATCCTGCTGGAGAAAACATGCCCGAGAGTTCTGCTTGCTTTTTTTCACGGCGGGATTTCTCGCTGGATGTAACTCTGCGGGTAAGGCTACTGCCAACGACGCCGCAAACGCGCCGCACGTGGCCGTGGCCAAAGTGACGCGCCGGGACCTCTCCAGCACTCTCAACATCGCGTCCGAGTTTCTGCCGAACCAAGAAGTCACCGTGTATGCCAAGGTCTCCGGTTACATCCGGAAGCTCGATGTGAATTGGGGAACGCGCGTAAGACAAGGACAGCTCCTCGCGGTTCTGGATATCCCCGAGCTCCAACAACAGGTTCAGCAAGACGAGGCGGCCGCGCGACGGAGCGACCAGGATGTATCGCGTGCGAAGGAGGAACTGAGCCGGGCCGAGTCCGTTTACAACGTCGCTCATTTGACCTATTCGCGACTCGCGGATGTCCAGAAGACCCGTCCCGAACTTGTCGCCCAGCAGGAAATTGACGTGGCTCAAGGAAAGGATCTCGAAGCGAACGCCGGCGTTTCCAGCGCGAAGGATTCACTCGCTGCATCGGACGAGGCACTAATTGGCGCGAAAGCCGCGCTCGAAAGAGACAAAGCGATGTATTCATACTCGCGGATCACTGCGCCTTTCGATGGGGTTGTGACCGAGATCGACGCGTATACAGGAGCGCTCCTGCCGGCGGGCACATCGTCAAATAAGGGAGACCAGGCACTCTGCCATCTGGCTGAGGACCGCGTCCTCCGATTGGTGATTCCCGTTCCCGAATCGGCGGTTCCCGACATACGGCCCGGCACTTCGGTCGAGGTGCGAGTGCCGGTCCTGGCGAAAGTGTTTCAGGGAAACGTTGCGCGCGTTTCCGATCAGGTAGATCTCTCCACCAGAACGATGCACGCGGAAATAGACGTCCCCAACGCCAACTTCGTCATTGTTCCGGGAATGTATGCTGAGGCTTCTTTGGTCCTCAAAGAGAAGCACGGTGCGCTGGCAGTTCCGGTGCAGGCGCTCGATCGACAGGAAGGGCGTGTGACCGTTTTTGCGGTCGACAGGAACAACCAAATCCAGGAGCGACAAGTGCAGTTGGGGATAGAGACGCCTGACCAGGTGGAAGTCGTTTCCGGTTTGGAGGAGAACGACCTTGTCGTCGTGAGTAATCGGAGCCAGCTTCGCGCAGGCCTCACAATCCAACCTAAGTTGGTTTCAAATGGTCTGACCGGCGGGGGATTGTAATGTCGGGTTTCTCAATCCGAAACCCCTATATCATCGTGGTCGTCTGTCTAATCATCACGGTCGTAGGCGCCACGAGTGTGGTGCGTATGCCAGTCGACCTGTTTCCCACAATCAAGATCCCGGAAGTTGTGGTGGCGACGTTTTTCAATGGCATGCCCCCTGAGGAAATCGAGACGGAAATTACAGGACGCTTCGAGCGATTTTTCACCATGGGCAGCGGGATCGAGCACATGGAGTCGAGATCACTACCAGGCGTTAGCATCATCAAAGTCTACTTTCAGCCGGGCACCGACCCTGACGCCGACGTCAATGAGATTTCAAACCTTTCCATGGCAGATTTGCGGCGATTGCCTCCGGGGACTCTGCCGCCGGTGGTTGAGAAATTCGATGCATCGAGCCTGCCCGTTTGCCTGATCACTCTCCAGGGGCAGGGGCTGAGCGAGACGGAGCTTCGCGATTTAGGCCAATTTCAGGTTCGCAACCAGCTTGCAACCGTGCCAGGCGCTTCCGTTCCGCCACCGTTCGGAGGCAAGTACCGCCAGATCATGGTGTACGTCGATCCCGCAAAATTGCAGGCGTATCAGTTAAGTCCGATGGATATTGTTCGGGCCGTGAACAATTCCAATCTGATTTTGCCCGCTGGTGACGTGAAAATCGGCCCTTACGACTACAACATTTATACAAACAGTCAGTTTCGAGACGTGAACAGCATTAACGGCCTCCCCCTGAAGACCGTTGGCGAATCGAGCGTGACAGTGGGGGATGTGGGTCACGCTGAAGACTCACAACAGATTCAGACCAACGTGGTGCGAGTGGACGGCCAGCGCTCTGTCTATCTTCCGATTCTCAAGCAGGGAGGCGACACCAACACTATCCAGGTGGTGGACGGAGTCAAACAGCTGGTAACGAAACTGGTGGACGTCCCGAAGGCGCTCACAACCCGGGTTGTATTCGATCAGTCGCTCTACGTAAAACGAGCCATCGAAAATTTGCTGCACGAAGGCGGGCTCGGGCTGATCCTGACGGCATTTATGGTATTGATCTTCCTGGGCAGCACGCGCGCCACTGTGGCTGTCTTCCTGTCAATTCCCTTGTCGGCCCTCGCGGCGATCATTGGGTTGTATTTCGGCGGCAGTTCGATCAATTCCATGGTCTTAGCTGGTCTCGCCCTGGTTTTCTCGCGATTGATCGACAATGCCGTGATTGTGCTCGAAAACATTTTCCGCCATCTGGAGCTTGGCGAATCGCCCGATGTCGCGGCGGAAAAGGGTGGGCAGGAGGTTTCGCTTGCGGTGTTGGCAGCGACATTGACAAGCGCCATCGTGTTTTTCCCCGTGACGTTTCTGTATGGCGTGAGTCGTTTCCTATTCTCCGCGCTCGCGCTGGCCGTCGTCCTCGCACTGTTTGCATCGTATATCGTTGCCATGACCGTTGTGCCTTTGTTTTGCGCGCGCTTCATAAAAACGCCATCGTACGTGGCGGGGGTTGAGGATGGCTCGTCGTCGGAATCTTTGCCAATGCACCGAGCAGGGTTGGCTGCCTGGGGTACGCGCTTCAACGAAAGTTTCAGCCGAGGGTTTCATCGGTTTCTCGGAGTCTACGACGGCTACGTGCACAAGGCCCTCGAACACCCCAAAAGGATCTTAATCGGGACGCTCGTGGCTTTCATTGTTAGCCTCGGGTTATTTCCGTTTCTCGGCCTAGCATTCTTCCCACAGACCGACGCCGGGCAGTTTGTCATAAACGTAAAGGCACCCTCGGGCACGCGCGTGGAAATCACGAATCAAGAGATCGGCCGGGTCGAGGAGCTTATCCGAAGAACTGTGGATCCGAAAGACCTGCGGCTGATTGTGTCCAACATCGGCGTAGTCTCCGGATTTTCCTCGATTTACACGTCAAATGCCGGACCGCATACGGCCACGGTGCAGGTAGCTCTCGCTGAACAGCATTCCACCAGCAGTTTCGAGTACATCAATCGAGTGCGGCGCAAACTTGAAGAGGAAATGCCGGAACTCAATACCTATTTCCAGTCTGGCGGCATGGTGGATGCAGTTTTGAATCAAGGGCTGCCGGCTCCTATCGACGTTCAAGTGAGCGGATCGAATTTGGAGTCGGATTACGCGGTCGCAACGCAGTTGGCCGACAGGATTCGCAAGATTCCGGGTGTGAGTGACGTCTATATTCCTCAGGATCTTGATTACCCGTCCCTCCAGCTCAATGTGGATCGGCTGCGCGCGAGCGAACTTGGGCTGAATCAGAGGGAAGTAGTGGACAACGTCATCACCGCACTCACCTCCAACGGAATGATCGCTCCCAGTTACTGGATTGACCCCAAGTCCGGAAACGATTACATGCTGACGGTACAGTATCCAGAACAGAATGTTCGCAGCCTGCAGGATCTCCGAGACATCCCTCTTCGTTCGCCTGACGCGCAGTTCCCCGCGCTTCTTGACGCCGTCAGCAAGATCACGCGTTTCAACGCTCCGACTGAAATTGACCATTACCAAGTTCAGAGATCCTTCGACGTGTATGTGAATCCGTCAACGGAAGATCTTGGCCGCATCGCCAGTGCGGTTCGCAAGATCCTGGCCGGAACGAACCTGCCGGAAGGCACGCGCGTGAATCTCCGCGGGATGGTCCAGGGGATGGAGGCTTCGTTTCGCAGTTTCGGACTGGGTCTCACGCTCTCACTCGTCCTTCTCTATCTAATCCTGGTCGCTCAGTTCCGATCATTTTTGGACCCGGTCCTTATCCTACTTGCTGTGCCAACCGGAGTTATCGGCGTGCTCCTAGTCCTGCTTCTCACGGGCACGACGCTCAACGTGATGTCGTTGATGGGTTTGATCATGATGGTCGGGATTGTCGTCTCCAATAGCATCTTGATCGTGGAATTCGCACACCGGTTGGAAGAGAACGGAATGGCGGTTCGCGATGCGATTATCGCCTCGTGCCGGATCCGCCTGCGTCCCATCTTGATGACCTCCCTGGCGACGATCATCGGTCTGTTTCCGCTGGCCCTGAAATTGGGCACCGGAAGCGAGCAATATGCGCCGCTCGCGCGTGTAATCATTGGTGGCCTGATTACGTCGGTGGCTCTNNCCTATCTGCTGATCTATCAGGGCCGCAAAGGTACTCAAACTGCCCCGGTCGCGGAGGGCGCTCAATGAGAATGTCGGAACGCCTGCTAGCGATCACCGGCTTCGCCGCGCTCGTTTGTGGATCCATCGCCGCCCAAAGTGCGCAGAAATTGAGCCTGGAGGAAGCGGAGAAAACTGCCATTCAGAATCACCCGCAGATTCAGGCCGCAACGGACGTGGCATCCGCGGCCAAGGCCCAGGTGACTGAGGCCCGCTCCGTATATTACCCAACGGTCTACGGAAGCATCACGGCGGTGGATTCGGAAAACAATAGCCGAATAACGGCCGGTGGATTGAATAACCCCATCATCTACGAACGCTACGCCAATGGCCTGACCGTTTCGCAACTGGTCACGGATTTCGGCCGCACCCACGAGCTGGTGAAGAGTGCCAATTTGCATGCCCAGGCGGATCAAGGAAGAGTGGTCGCCACGCGAGCGGGCGTTCTGCTTGGGGTGGACCGTGCGTACTTTGTCGCGCTCAGGGCGCAAGCGGTATTGACTGTCGCCCAGGAAACCGTCAAAGAGCGTCAGCTCGTCGCCGACCAGGTAGGCGAACTCGAAAAGAACAAAATAAAATCTGGACTCGATTTGAGCTTTGCGAACGTAGACCTTGCCCAGGCCCAACTCCTGCTGCTCCAAGCCCAAAATGATCTCGACACGTCATATGCGGACCTTTCTGCGGCGCTCGGCTACGGAGACCAAAGAACATTTCAACTGACCGACGAGCCCCAGCCTGCTGCTCCGCCGGCAGACTTCTCCGGACTCCTTCAGCAAGCGATCCAGAATAGGCCCGATCTGATCAGCCTGCGCCTCGACGCGGCCTCGGCACACAGCTACGCGACTGCGGAGCGGGACCGGTGGTTTCCTACAATATCCGCTGCGGGAAGTGCCGGACTCACCCCGTACGGCGCAGATCAACTCGCGCCACGCTATGCGGCGGTGGGCGTCAACGTTAATATTCCGATTTTCAACGGACGCCTGTTTGGAGCACTGCATTCGGAGGCGAAATCGCGCGCAAGCGCGCAGGAGCAGTACCTGCGCGATCTGCAAAACCGGGTCGTTCGAGACGTTCGCACCGCCTGGCTGAATGCAAATTCCGCATTTCAGCGTCTCGCGCTGACGGATCAGCTCTTAAA
>PKUY01000381.1 GCA_003131705.1 Acidobacteriota bacterium
TGGCTTTCTGGACAAAGCGCGGGCGGCGGCGCGAACATACGGTTGTCACCACATGTATGACCACGATCCCGGTCAAGCCGGACAGCCAGACCACAAGAGCAAGCGTTAATTGTGGATCGTGCGTCTCACCCAGAACAATCAGCGCCAGCTCGCTCCGGAAACCATGCAGAGCCACGATCATGACGTGTCCGATGAAGAATACGATGAAGGTGCAAAGAGCCAAGAAATGCAGACTCCGTGCGTTTTGCCGTCCGTGAAAGATTTTGATATACCACGGAAACCGAGCGGCGACGGCTGGGGACATCGCTACTCCCGTCGCAATGCTGAAAGGTGCAAGCAGGAATATCACTGCCGCGTAGCTCAACTGCTGTAGTGCGTTATATCCTCCCGGCGTTTCCACGACGTGGAAGCTCAAATAGCTAAGCATTGCATGCCATGCGTTAGGGACAATTTGCCAGGAAGTTGGGATCAGCCGCCGCCACTCCGGAGTGACGAAGAGCATCAACACGTATGTCAAACCTGTCAGCAGCCACGCGAAATCNNTTTCCTCGTCACTCGCCGTCCAGAGTCGGTCCTCAGGTCGCTGCTTCTTCGTGAACTTGAGCCATTCGCTGCCCGGCGTGCAGTGATCGTTCCAGTAAAGTCTCGGATGCGCGCTCAAGATTTCGAGACCGCTCCGAACGAGGAGCGAAAGGAGAAGAAAATTGAAGAAGTGCGCCGCCCGCAACCACAATGGATAATCAAGAGGCATCTTTGATCACATTCTCAAATCTTGGTTTGTCAATTCTCTCGGAGTCTCTCTCGAACACTGATCGGGAGGATTCCAAGGCTTCATTCGACGACCCAGATCGTGAATCATTTGCCTTGGCGGACAAGTTCCTCTGCAGGGTCTCCATGAATGAGTTCACTTAGCCAAGTGAGCGAGTCTCTGCCGATGACCACTGTGTCGCACCTGCGCGTCCGCGCTAGGCTTAAGATTTCCTGGGTCGCACGGCTTGCGTCCACAAGATTGCAGTAATGGGCTTCGATTGCCTTCTCAGCGACACCACCTCGGCGAAGAACTGCATTGGCGCGATCCAAGGCTCGCTGTTCCGTCATCTCAACCACGGAAATCCATCGGCGCTTATATGCACGGAGGCGGGCCTTCTCCGCGCCTCGGAGCTCGACCAGTTCAGGAGGGGGCGACGGGAGGGCGTGCGCCAAGCAGACTTGGAAGCCTCGGCGTCGGGAACCCAGTTGAGCCACGTATTCTAGCGCCCGTCTTGTTGCGGGCGATTCATCCACAACAACTAGCAGCTTCGTGTTCTTCATGCAGAATTCACCTCCGCGTCACTGTGCTCTTGGTCCATTTCAACCTCCGGCCCTAAAGAAGGAATCTCGAACGACCAGACGGCGGCGAAACTATCTACCCGACGCTTCTTCAGCGTTGTCGTTTGACTCGCCTGCCGCCGCGATCCCCGCCAGGGTACGTGATGCGGTGACCCTGAACGCGTGCAAAAGGAATGAGCGAATGAACCTGGGAGCGTTTCATGCTCATAATGTCGTCAACCTGAATCCCACGCACTGTCAGCGCATCGGCGATGAGCGANNGAATTCGGAGGTCTGCATATAATCAGCAAAGCCACGAAATGAGGTATTGCGCCAGCCCATGTTCGGAGAATCGCGGCGTGCATGGCGCAAGCCCCCGAGCTTTCGCAAATGAACGTAGCCGATCCTTGCGGTCCGCAACTTTTTCGATAGGGTCACCCGGTTGAACTGAGGGTTGTGTCTCGATCGGGGGATACTGCGTACGTCTATGACGCGCTTGACGTGGTGCGCCCGCAGAAGCTCTAGGAAGTCTTTCCATGTGCGGTTCGAATGCCCAATGGTCAGGACAGCGGGCATTTCTGGCGCCTTCATATAAATCAAGTCCTCCGGTCCGCGTCGCTCACGAGCGGATCATCGTCAGCAGCATCTTGAATCTAGTGAGGGCCTTCAGAGAGTGGCTGACGCTACTTCGGCTCGAGCGCGCCACGCCATCCCGCCAACCATCCGTGTTCGCGCACTTGCTCCTCTTCCATTTGTCTCGTCCACGCGCCCAGTACGCTCGACCGATTGAAGAATCCCACCATCCTCTGCGGCTGCTCACGTCTCACTACCGGCAGCCGCCCGATGTCGTATTGCAGCATGCGATGCAGAGCGTCCATCACCATCTCATCCGCATACGCCACCACAGCGGGACTTGATCCCGCCTCCAGAACCGTTGTCGCTCCCTGCGGATCATTCTCCAGCGCGCGCAGGAGATCTCCCTGTGTGATTACACCCAGCAAGTTGCCGTGTTTGTCCGCAATCGGCAGCCCCCGAATCGGCTGCGGCCCCACTTCGCTTGCGACCGCGCCTCCCGCGATCGGCCTCGCACTATCCATGCGCGCTGCGAGCTCTGCCACGGTCGTGTCTGGTAAAAGCGGCTTGATGTCCTTGCGCATAACATCTGCCACGCGCACAGTCCTCAGCGCCACGGCTTCGTATTCGCCCGGCACAGCCAGGCCGCGCCGCGCCAGCTTTTCGGTCATGATGGAGGTCGGCAAATAGTGCAGCGCGATCAGATCGGCGATCACGCAGCACAGCATCAACGGAAGAATCGCGTTGTAGTCGTGGGTGATCTCGAACGCGAAAACGATGAACGCAAACGTGGCCCGCGAAGCCGCCCCAAACACCGCCGCCATGGCCACTAGCGCATATGCCCCGGGCGCCAGATGCAACCCGGGCCACAGGTGATTCACTCCGATCGCGAACACCCCGCCCATCGCTGCGCTCCACATGAACGTCGGCGCCAGCAGCCCGCCGGAAGTCCCGGCCCCCAGAGACAGCACCAGCGCCAACAATTTGAAGACGGCAATCAGCACAAGCAGCTTCACTCCCAGATTGTTATTCAGAATGTCGGACACCGTGTCGTAGCCCACGCCCAGAATCCGCGGGACGAAAAATCCGAGCACGCCCACCGCCAGCGATCCGACGGCCGGATGCCAGAGCTCGGCGATGGGCAGGCGGTCGAATTGATCTTCCACCCAGTACAGCAGCTTGGTTATACCGATGGCTGCGCCGCCGCAGATCACCCCCAGCACTACGTAGAAGGGTAGCCCGTGCAGCACGTCGAAATCCACATTGCCCATCGTGAACATCGACCGCTGCCCCAGCAGCACCGCGCGCACGCTGGTTGCCAGCGTCGTGGCGATCACCAGCGGAATAAAAGACCGGGCGCGAAACTCGAAGAGCAGCAGCTCGATCGCCAGGATCACTCCCGCGATCGGTGTGTTGAACGTTGCCGCCATGCCGGCTCCGGCGCCGCAGGCCAGCAGCACCTTGCGCTCCGCCGCCGTGGTCGAAATCAGTTGCCCCACCAGCGAACCGAACGCCCCGCCCGTCTGGATGATCGGGCCTTCCGCGCCGAACGGTCCGCCCGTGCCGATGGCGATGGCCGCCGACAACGGCTTCAGGATCGCCACCTTGGCATGGATCCGGCTGCGCAAGGTCAGCACCGCCTCCATCGCCTCGGGAATGCCGTGCCCTTTGATTTTGTCCGAGCCGTACTTGGCCATCACGCCGACGATGAGCCCGCCAATCACCGGCATTGCGATCGCCCACGGGCCCAGCGTGTTGTGTTCCGGGCTTCGGAAGCGGAACGACCATTCGTGGTAATAGACCAGATTCGTGAACAAGCCGATCAAGTCGTACAGCAGGTAGGCTACGATTCCGGCGAGAACTCCCACGACCGCTGCCATCAGCGACATCCAGCCGATGCGGTAGCCGGCTGCCGGCACTGGCTGCCGGTGCTTCGCCTTTCCGGCGACCGTTGTCATGAGACTTTCTCCGATTTTCCTCTACGCATGCTAACTTGCGTTTTCGGTCCGCCGCGCTTGTG
>PKUY01000212.1 GCA_003131705.1 Acidobacteriota bacterium
ACCCGCGGGTCACCCCGGCATTGCAGTGGCTGGAAGAGCGCCTGATCGCGCAGGGTACGAGCTCCGACCAGATCGTGCGCGAGGAGCATCAAGACCAGACGGCCATGACGGTCACCGTGCGCAATCACATCACCAGCATGCGGCAGATGTCCGCCTTTGATTGGAGCGAATTCTTCGAGAGCGTTAGCCTGGTTGACCAGGTTCTTCGGGACGGAAGCAATTTTGGCGAGATGGATTTTGCGACGCGAGACTCCTACCGGCATGCCGTCGAAGATCTCTCTCGCGCCTCCAAACATTCCGAACTTGAAATTGCCAAACGTGCTGCACGGCGCGCCAAAGAGTCGGCTACCGATCGAAGAGATATTGATCAGGTTGACGAACACAAACGCTCCGATCCCGGCTATTACCTGATTTCACAGGGGCGCGGCGCCTTTGAGCGCGAACTCGGTTTTCACCTTCCGTGGAGACGATGGATTCTGCGCTTATACGTGCGAGCCGCGGTGCCCGGTTATCTGGGAACAATCGCGCTGCTGACAGCGATTATTTTGGCGCTGCCCCTGATGAATTCATGGGAATCGGGACTGAGTACTCCCTACCTGGTGCTGCTCGGTGCGCTGGCGGTGAGTGCCGCCTCGGACCTGGCCATCGCGCTGATCAACCGCGCGGTCACCGATCTATTGGGCCCGCGTCCGCTGCCGCGAATGGAATTGCGCAGCGGAGTGCCAGAAGAACTGAGAACGATCGTCGTAGTCCCGACCCTGTTGACTTCGCAAGATGGAATCAGCGAGCAAGTAGAGCACCTGGAAATTCACTACCTGGCCGATCCCGATGGAGATATGCGCTACGCGCTGCTCTCCGATTGGGTAGATGCGCCCAGCGAATCTCTGCCCAACGATGACGACTTGTTGGCGGCTGCCGCGGATGGAATTGCGAATCTGAATAAGCGTCACGGGCCCGCACCACGAGGGGGCGACCGCTTTTTTATTCTCCATCGCAGACGGGTCTGGAACGAGTCACAGCGCAAATGGCTCGGTTGGGAGCGCAAACGAGGGAAGCTGCACGAGCTAAATCTGCTCCTGCGAGGCTTCCCGGAAGCTACCACGTTTATTCCACTCGGCGGACGCGCGCCGGAAACGATCCCCGGAGTTCGTTACGTAATCACGCTCGACACAGATACGCGCCTGCCGCGTGGAGCCGCCACGCGCTTGGTGGGCACGATGGCGCATCCACTGAACAAACCGCAGTTCAGCGCCCAAGAAGCGCGAGTGGTGGACGGCTACGGGATCGTTCAGCCGAGGATCACGCCTTCGTTGCCAACGGATCGCGAAGGTTCGGTCTTTCAAAGAATTTTTTCGGGCCCCAGCGGGATTGATCCCTATTCTTCCGCAGTTTCGGACGTGTACCAGGATCTATTTCGAGAGGGTTCGTACACCGGCAAGGGAATCTACGATATAGACGCATTCGAAGCGGCTCTGGCGGGCAAGGTGGGTGAAAACACTTTGCTGAGCCATGACCTGTTTGAAGGCATTTTTGCGCGGGCCGCGCTCACGACCGATATTGAGCTGTTCGACGAGTTCCCTTCCAACTACGAGGCTGCATCGGCCAGGCAACACCGATGGGCGCGCGGGGATTGGCAGCTCTTACCCTGGATCGTGGGCCGAGCGGTCCATTCCAAGGATGGACGGAAAATACGAATTCCGGTAATCGGCCGCTGGAAGATGCTGGACAATCTCCGCCGATCTATTTTGGCGCCGTGCATGTTTCTGACGTTAGTGGCCGGCTGGCTGGCACCTGGATTGTCTCCCTGGGTGTGGACGAGGTTCATTCTCGCCACAATCGCCATTCCGACCCTGATTCCTTTCTTCACCGGAATCAATTCTCGCCTCAAGGGAATTTCAAAACGGAGCCACTTTCGCGGTGTGGCGTCCGATCTTTGGCTGGGATTGTCGCAGGCGGCTCTGACAATTACGTTTCTCTCATATCAAGCATGGTTGATGTCCGACGCAATCTTTAGAACGCTTTTCCGACTGCTCATCAGCAGGAAGAATTTGCTGGAATGGGTCACGGCGGCGCAGGCGAAGTATTCCATCGAATTAAATATTTATGGCATTTTCAGGCGCATGGTCGGCGGGGCCGTCTTTGCGACGGGTGCACTTGCGGCGGTATGGTTCGGGCACCGCCAGGCATTACCTGTTGCATACCCGTTTCTTGTCCTGTGGCTCGTTGCGCCCGGGGTAGCGCACTGGATCAGCCTGCCGCCGCGGCAGTCCGAGAAAGAATCTCTATCGAATGTGAAGGCCCTCGCTCTCCGCAATATTGCGCGCCAAACGTGGCGATTCTTCGAGACTTTTGTGACCGCGGAAGAAAATTCATTGCCTCCAGATAATTTTCAAGAAGACCCCACGCCAATAGTCGCGCACCGCACTTCACCGACAAATATTGGGCTCTATCTGCTCTCCACGCTCGCCGCGCGCGATTTCGGCTGGTTGGGGACGCTGGACGCGGTAGAGCGCATAGAAGAAACGCTGCGAACGATGGGCAAACTGGAAGTGTTCCGGGGCCACTTCTACAACTGGTACGACACGCGCGATCTTCGTCCGCTCGATCCCAAATACGTTTCCTCTGTCGACAGCGGGAATATGGCCGGACATCTCCTAGCGCTGGGGAATGGCTGTCGCGACCTCATGCGGAAATCCTCTCTCGATCCCCAAATGCTTGGCGGGATCGAAGATTCTGTCCGCTTGTTGCAAGAAGCACTGCACAGGGTAGCCGACACGCGCCGCGTTCACACCGTGACTCGAAAGCAGCTCAGCAATGCCGCAGATGAGCTTGCCGCTTCGGTACGAGCAATACCCGGCGATGTCGCGGATTGGGGAGCAACGATCGTGGAACTCTCGGCGCGCGCCCATACCGCCGCTGACATCGCCCAAACCTTGGCTCAAGAACTGGGAGACACGGCTAACTCTGACCTGCGGGTGTGGGCAAATGCCGCAAAAGCGAGCAGTGACAGCCATTTGCGCGACGCACTGATGTTTTTTCCATGGCTTCGCCTGGATTCCCAAAGCGTCACAGCCACCGCGAAGAGTTTTTCAAAGAATGCGCCCGAGTGGATCGCCATTGAGCCATTCTTCGGAAAAGAAACAGGTCTCGCGGATGCCCCCGAACGATTCGAGGCCGCGGTGCGCGAACTCACGGTTTTGCGTGAGCGCTCGGCTCACGATTCCGAGCAAATCATGCGGATCGATGCGCTGACCGGGGCGATGCAACAATCGTCCACAGAGGCAGCGAATTTGCACAGGCGTCTTCTGGCAATTGCGGAGCAGTGCGAAGAGATGTTTGAGGCGATGGACTTCAGCTTTCTTTTCGACAGCACGCGAAAGCTTCTTTCCATCGGATACCGCGCGACGGACGGAACCATCGATCCGAGTTGTTACGACCTGCTCGCGTCCGAAGCGCGGCTTGCGAGCTTCATTGCGATTGCCAAAGGGGACGTTCCGTCGTCGCACTGGTTTAGGCTGGGCCGCGCGTTAACGCCGGTGGGCCGGGGTTCGGCTCTGATCTCCTGGTCGGGTTCGATGTTCGAGTACTTGATGCCGGCACTGGTCATGCGTTCTCCAGCGAACAGCTTGCTGAGCCAAACGTACCAGCATGTCGTCGCGCGCCAAATTGAATATGGAGGAGAGCGCGCCGTGCCGTGGGGAATCTCGGAGTCAGCTTACGCGGCCCGCGATATCGACCTTACTTATCAATATTCCAGTTTTGGCGTGCCCGGGCTCGGGCTAAAACGAGGGCTGAGCGAGGATTTGGTTATCGCGCCGTATGCGACCGCGCTAGCTGCCATGATCGACCCATCCGCTGCGGCGGAAAACTTCGAGCGTCTGGAGGCAGCGGGCGGCAAAGGAACGTATGGTTTCTATGAGGCGCTCGATTACACGAGCTTCCGCTTGCAAGAAGGCAAACAGGTCGAAATCGTGCGCGCGTATATGGCGCATCACCAAGCGATGTCGGTGTTGTCATTCGCGAATGTTCTGACGGAGGGCCCTACTCGTACTCGGTTTCACGAAGAACCGATCGTGCAAGCCAGCGAGCTGCTTTTGCAGGAACGCACGCCGCGCGGTGTGCTGGTAGCGCGGCCGCGTGCCGAGGAAGTTTCCGCTGCGGCCCAAGTGCGCGAGATTCTGCCACCCGTCGTACGCCGGTTCACTACACCGCACGATGTAATCCCACGCACGCAGCTGCTCTCAAACGGCCGCTACGCCGTGATGCTGACCGCTGCAGGCTCAGGCTATAGCCGCTGGAGAGATATCGCCATCACGCGCTGGCGAGAGGACTTGACCAGGGACTGCTGGGGGACTTATTTCTTCCTCCGCGATGAGCAGACAGGGAACGTGTGGTCGGCCGGCTATCAGCCGAGTGGCGTTGAGCCGGATAGCTACGAAGCTGTTTTCTACGAGGATCATGCGGAAATTATCCGCCGCGATCGCTCGCTGACGACGGCTCTGGAAGTCGTCGTATCGTCGGAAGACGATGTAGAAATGCGATCGGTGTCGATTACAAATGGAGGGCTTCGAGCGCGCGATGTCGAGGTGACGTCCTACGCGGAGCTAACGTTGACGACGCAAGCCGCCGATGCGGCTCATCCGGCTTTTTCAAATCTGTTTATCGAAACGGAATTTGTGCCCGATGTCGGAGCAATCGTGGCGACGCGGCGGAAACGCGCGGATCACGAACCTTCGGTATGGGTCGCACACGTGCTCGTAGTACAGGGCGACACCATCGGTGAAACGCAATACGAAACGGATCGAGCGCGGTTCATCGGGCGCACACGCAATCTTCGAAATCCCATTTCGGTTATCGATGGGCGGCCGCTTTCCAGCACCGTGGGTTCCGTGCTCGATCCCATCATGAGCTTGCGCCGCACGGTCCACATTGCGCCGGGACACACCGTGCGCTTGATTTTTTCGACGATTGTTGCCTCCACGCGCGAAGACGTGCTGAATCTGGCGGACAAATATCGAGACACACGGACGCTCGAGCGCACGCGAACGCTTGCGTGGACGCAAGCGCACGTGCAATTGCGCCACCTGGGCATCGGCCCGGAAGAAGCGCACCTCTTTCAGCGCCTGGCCAATGCTGTGCTGTATTCGGACCCCGCGGTGCGGCCGAGTTCTGATGTGCTGAGCCGCACGGCGCTCGACAAATCAACTCTCTGGTCGCAGGGAATCTCAGGCGATCTTCCGATCGTGGCCGCGCGGATTGATGACGCTGATGACCTCGAAATGATNNATCCGGCAGTTGCTCCGCGCACATGAGTACTGGCGCATGAAACAACTCTCCGCCGACGTGGTCATCATCAACGAGAAAGCACCGTCCTACATTCAGGAACTGCAGGGCTCTCTCGAAGCGCTGGTGCGCGGGAGCCAGTTGCGACTTTCTCCGGACACCAGCGGCGCGAGCGGGAAGATTTTTCTGCTTCGCGGGGACCTAGTCTCGCCGCAAACGCGAACGCAGCTTCAAGCGGCAGCGCGAGTAGTGCTGTTCAGCCGGCGCGGCAACCTGGCCGAGCAGATCACACGATCGCAATATTCGGACGTAGCTGCCGCTGCTCCGCTCCGGCCACCGCGCGTATCCAAACGGCTCGACGTGCCAGTGCCGCAGCAGGCGCTTCAGCAATTCAATGGGCTGGGCGGTTTCGCGGAAAATGGGCACGAGTACGTGATTGTGCTGGGCGAAGGATTGCGAACGCCGGAGCCCTGGGTCAATGTAATTGCGAATCCGGACTTCGGCTTTTTGGTTTCCGAATCAGGCTCCGGCTTTACGTGGTC
>PKUY01000025.1 GCA_003131705.1 Acidobacteriota bacterium
CTGCGGTGAGATTTCCCGGGATTCTTCCTTTGAGATTGCGCTTGTTTTGATGCCCATCTTTTGCTGAAGTGCGACATTTGCCTTAAACGCATCTTTTACGTAATCCGGCACAAAAAACAGATATCCAGTCTTCACAAAACCGGCGCTCCCGCCGATTTCATCGGCAAAAAATTCGAATATGTCCCGAGAGCGTTTCACCATTCGGATCAGGACATCGTTGGAATAGTGCTGCCGTACAATTGCCGCTGATTTTCCAGTCCCGCCGGACGCAATCGTGAAACGCTCGACGATCGCAATGTTCTTGTATCCTCGCTTGGCGAGATTGTAGGCAATGCTGGCGCCATTGATACCCGCACCGATTACCACCGCATCAACACTATTTGCCATGAAGAAAGATCTCCTCGATCAAGAAGCCGCCGCCAACCCGGCCGGGACGGCTTCTTCAGTGATTCCGGGTAACCTCATCAGTTCAATCTTCCCGGTAAGAGTAAGAATGATGACAAGAGCAACTAGTGGAAGAATGCCCGCGATGATGAAAACCGTGTTGAATGACTGCTGCATGTCCACTAGCTTGCCGGTAATCTGCATGAAAAGAATTGAGCCCAGACCACCGCCCAGAGCTGTGATTCCATACAGCGTCCCTACCAGCCGATGCGGCACCATGTCTCCTGGAAGAGTCATGATGTTGGCGGCCCAACCCCCGTGACCAAGTGTGGCCACGCTAACTAGCAATACAAATCCAACCGTTGAAGGTGCCAGTACCGCAGGTATGGCGGCAACCATACAAAAAGCGCTCACTGCCATCACGGTCTTCCGAGCTCGATTCAACGACCAACCTCGCTTGATTAACTGTGACGCAATCCAACCGCCGCCCATGTATCCCAGATCGAGAGCGAGGAATGGAATAATCAGAAAAAATCCGATATTCATCAAAGACACTCCTCTGAAACCTTTCAGGTACAGAGGTAGCCACGTCAGATAAAACCAGGAGGCCGGCTCTTCGACCAAACGGCCGAGGAACACACCCCAAAACATGCGGTGTTTCAAGAANNTAGCCGCCGGGTGGGCCGCATTTCGTAGTGGTCCTTCTGGATATACGCACGCTCGCCTTCAGAGACCCTCGGATGAGAGCCCACGGGAGCGTACAAAGACCTCCACCACAAGACCCACAACAAACCGGGGATGCCAACCAGCACAAACGCGACCTGCCAGCCAACCTTAACCACCAGAAAGGCCACCAGTGGCGGAGTCAGAATTGCCCCGACACTTGCACCGCTGACGAACAGACCCACGGCCGTCGATCGCTCGTGCTCCGGAAACCATTCGGCGACGACTTTGATGCCGCCAGGGAAATTTCCTGATTCCGAAAGGCCGAGCAGAAATCGGAAACAGCTGAACGACAAAACACCGCGAGCAAAGCTGGTGAAGATGCTCGCAATCGACCACATGATCACCATGATGGAGAATCCGCGCTTGGACCCGATCCAGTCCATAAAAATGCCTGCAAAGGACTGGCCGAATGTGTACGCAATCAGAAAGGCACTGACGATCATCGCTATGTCGGAGTTGGTTAAATGAAACTGCGCCGAGACCACAGGCGCAATAATGGAAATGGCCTGGCGGTCAATATAGTTACTGACGGTCACCACAAAGAGCATCCCACAAATCAACCAGCGGAAGTTCCCGACCCGGGCGGGTGACGAAAAAGGTTCTGCCGCTGTGCTCGCAGACATTCCCGTCTCCTTCATCGGCTGCTCCTCCTGATGCATAACGCGATTCGCTCGTCAGTTTTTCGCTACAGCAGCGTTCTGGCACGGCTTGCTATCAGCCGGGATGACCGGTAGCAGCACGTAAGAAGGATGGTCTTTGTCATGATAGATTTTCTGACTCGCTATCACTGACTCCGTGTCTTCGCCGAATTTATGTCCTGTATTCGGATTTGCATCGTACTTTGGGAAGTTACTGCTCGAAACTTCAATACGAATCCGGTGGCCTTTTTGGAAGACGTTGCTANNCAAGTCCACGTAGAACTCATAAATCTTGCCTGGCGTAAGCAAGTTCTGCTGCTTGAACGTCTTCCAGTAGCGCCCTCGAATCACGCCCTCCAGCAGGATTTTCGCGGATCCATTGGGGTACACATCGACAATCTTTCCATTGAAATCGGTGTCCGTGCGATCGGTCGATGCAAACAGGTGCATGACAATCGGCCCAGTCACCTCTACGGCTTCCTTTAGAGGCTCGGTCGTATACACGAGCACGTCACTGCGCATTTCAATCGCGGTTTGATCGTACGGTCCTACCCGCGATGGATGCATGGCGACGTTTCCGCCCAGTGTTGGAACCGGATGTTCAGGATCATAGGAATAACGGTCGACCGGTTCCTGCACTGGCGCCGACGTGCTCAACTGGCCGCTTCCGAGAAGGCTATTGGCTTGCCCCTGGCTATGGATAAAATATTTTGTGTACTGCGTTCTTGCTAGCGGCCACTCGCATTCATTGCGCCNNCCCATCACATAAATGTAGACGGGTGGCTCCTTTTCGAAGCCGTTGTCCACCCCGTTCAGCCAATGGTCGAACCAGCGTAGCCGCCACTCATTTCCGTTGGGTGCCGCCTGATTGGGGAAAGTCAACTCGCCTTGTTTCGTTTGGAAAAGGCCGCCGTG
>PKUY01000373.1 GCA_003131705.1 Acidobacteriota bacterium
ATCGTGTGCTAACGACAAGAGAAATCTCGGATGTTGACGTAGCCGCGGACACAGCATAGGCTCCCCGGTGCCAATGGCGCACGCGCGTGCAGCACGGGCGCAACTATTTATGGCACAGGTTGCCGAGGAGTCGATGCACGAGAAGAGCACCGCCGCAGACGAGATCGCAAACGGCTTCGCTCATAAGCCGTCCGCCGGATCGTATTACGTCCTCGCGATGCTGACGGNNTCATCTACTCCCTCAACTTCCTCGACCGCACCGTTATCAACATCCTCATCGACCCCATCAAGCACGAATACCACCTGTCGGACACGTCGATGGGTCTGATCACCGGCTTCGGTTTCGTGATGATGTATTCGATTCTCGCTGCGCCCGTAGCTCGCTGGGCCGACCGCAGCAACCGCCGCTCGATCATCACCGGCGGATTGGTGATTTGGAGCGGCATGACCGCGCTCGCCGGCGTGGCTCGCAGTGCGATTCAGCTCACGCTCTCGCGGTTCGGAGTCGGCATCGGTGAAGCCGCAGGCACCGCACCCTCCGTGTCCATGATTTCGGACCTGTTTCGAAACGAAAAACGATCGTCGGCAATGTCCATCTATCAGCTCGGACCGGTGTTCGGCGGATTCCTCGGCGCGTTTATCGGCGGCTGGGTGAACCAATACTACGGCTGGCACCAAGCCTTCCTCGTCGCCGGAATTCCCGGTCTGCTGGTCGCACTGATATTCCGGCTCACCGTAAAAGAGCCGGTCCGGGGAAACTCCGAGGCAAAAAAAGTCAACACTGCCCAGGCAGGAGTGGGCGAAACGCTGCGTTACATGGCCAGCCAGAAATCCTACATGCTGCTGTTGGCTGGCTTCTGCTTCACCACATACACGCAATTTGGTTTCGGCGCATGGACCGCTCCCTATCTCGGCAGAATTCGCCATCTCAATTCCGCGCAGATCGGCACGTATCTGGGGACCATCAAGGCGGTCGCTGGCCTCATCGGCACGCTCGCGGGCGGATATCTCGCCGACTGGGCAGGCCGGAGAGATGCTCGCTGGAGAGTGTACGTTCCTGGGATCTGCTCGATGATTGCCGGACCAGCCGTGCTCGTTTTTCTGTTCGCGCCGAATTCTTGGGTCTCGATGGGCGGCTTCGCGGTAATTTCGGCGATGGGCCCGGTTTACGTGGGTCCGCTGGTGGGTGTGTCTCACTCGGTCGTGAAAGTGGGAATGCGTGCCTTCTCCACGTCCGTCTTGTATCTTATCGCGGAAATCGTCGGCCTCGGACTGGGGCCCTATTTTATCGGAGCGTTTAACGATCAGTATGCTCATCGCCTCGGCGTGGGAGTGATCCGGTACTCGATGGCGACGGCCGCGGCGACCACGTTCCTCGGCGGCGTTATTTTCATTATTGCCGCGCAATATCTGAAGCGCGATATGGCCCGAACCCTCGCCGAATAATGGAAAATGTCGCTGGGAGATTTCCTTTTTGATAAATATAGTTCATAGGGTCGAAAAGTCACCCTGCAGCATTACAAGAGACAAAGGATTGATTCTTTATTCTCTCCGTTGCAAAATGGTTTGCTCATGAAGAGGGTGGGGACATGGTGAATAAGACGTTAGCGACGTGCCGCGAGGCGGTCGCATCGGTATTTGACGGCGCAACAATTCTTTTGGGCGGCTTCGGTGATCCTGGCCTGCCCGGCCAATTGCTCGAAGCCCTCCGCGAGCAGGGTGCGAAGAATCTCTCCATCGTCCACAACGGTTCCGGCGGAGGCACGCATGCTCTCGGTGGCCTGATCCACGACGGCCGCGTTCGCAAGCTGACGGCGTCCTTCCCTAGTCATCCGGGAAACACGTCCTTTCAGGATCTCTACATGAAGGGGCAGATCGATCTTGAGCTCGTGCCTCAGGGCACTCTGGCCGAGAGGATTCGCTCAGCGGGCGCAGGTCTAGGCGGTTTTTTTACGCCAACTGCTGCGGGAACGGAACTCGCCGCAGGCAAGGAAACTCGTGTTATCGACGGCAGAGATTATATCTTCGAAAAGCCGCTCCATGCCGATTTCGCGTTCGTACGAGCGTATCGGGGCGATCGGCTCGGCAATCTGAATTATCGGATGGCCATGCGCAACTTCAACGTGCCCATGGCGACAGCGGCCAAATTTGTGGTCGCTGAGATCGACGAACTCGTGCCCGTCGGTGCGATCGATCCCGAGGATGTTCACACGCCCGGGATCTTCGTCGATCACGTAGTCGAAGTCGTGCGTCATCCGAAGTATCTCGAAATCACGACGGAGGGCAGATAAGAATGTCACTCACTCGGGACGGTATCGCTTATCGCGTAGCGCGCGATTTGCCTGAAGGCAGCTACGTCAATCTCGGGATCGGGATACCGACCCTCGTGTCGGAGTATATCCCGCCAGATCGAGAAGTTTTCTTCCACAGCGAGAATGGAATTCTCGGCATGGGTGGCTTGGCAAAACCGGGCGAGGAAGATCCCGATCTGGTGAACGCCGGCAAGCAGTACGTCACGCTGCTTCCGGGCGCGAGCGTGTTCGATCACCCCACATCTTTCGCGATGATTCGCGGCGGACACGTGACGCATGCGGTGTTGGGAGCTCTGGAAGTAGCCGCGAACGGCGACATGGCAAACTGGCGGACGCCGGGCGAAAAAGTCCCCGGAGTCGGCGGCGCCATGGATCTTGCTTTCGGCGTCCATAATATTCTGGTTACGATGATGCACGTCACCAACAAGGGCAAACCAAAAATTCTGAACAAGTGCACTCTTCCGCTGACTGCTCCTCGCTGCGTCAAGCACATCTACACGAACATGGCGGTGATCGAGGTTACGCCGGAAGGCTTGGTTCTTCGCGAATTCGCTCCGGGCATGG
The DNA here is from genome assembly GCA_003131705.1 of Acidobacteriota bacterium. Classification (GTDB taxonomy): domain Bacteria; phylum Acidobacteriota; class Terriglobia; order Acidiferrales; family UBA7541; genus Palsa-295. The sequence goes on from PKUY01000373.1 coordinate 2,877, forward strand.
ATCCCAAAATCGTGCAGTCCCATACCGAAGCTCCGCTGCGCGTGGCCGCCAACTGCAGGGAGATGGATATTCCTGCCGCGTTTCAAGTCGTGCACGCGACTGCCTGATTCCCTGGAGGTCCACCGTTGCTGCAAGCCATCGACATGCACGCCCACATCCTCACGGGCGATCGAGCAAAGCAGGGCTGGGGCTATGCCGCGAAAGCGGGCCTTCCCATCAGCACGGGCAAGTACGGCCACAGCCCCGACGAAATGGCCGCGATGTATCAGGGCCTGAACATGATGTCGGTCATCTTCGATGTGGATGGCGAGACCCAAAGCGGGCTGAAAATCGACAACGCCGAAACAGCCGGGTGGATGAAGAAGTATCCGGACACGTTCATCGGTTTCGGCAGCGTCGATCCGTGGAAGGGCAAGATTGCAGTCAACGAAGTTCAGCGCTGCGCGGATATGGGCCTGCGCGGAATGAAATTCCAGCAGGCTGCGCAAGGTTTTAATCCCAACGACGAGCGATTCTTTCCCATCTACGAGGCGATTATCCGCCTGAACCTACCCGTTATATTTCACACTGGAACCACGGCCGTCGCCGCAGGCTCGCCCGGCGGAAAAGGAATCACGCTCGAGTACTGCAAGCCGATTCCCTATATCGACAACCTCGCCGCATGGTATCCGGAGATGCGCATCATCATGGCGCATCCTTCGTGGCCCTGGCATGACGATCAGCTGGCCGTGTTGCGGCACAAGGGCAACACATATATGGACCTCTCCGGCTGGGCGCCCAAATATTTTCCAGAGTCCACGGTTCACAACATCAACACTCTCGTTCAGGACAAGGCGTTCTTCGGAACGGACTTCCCGATGATGACTCCCGAGCGTTGGCTTAGCGAATTTGCACAGCTTCCACTGAAAGATTCTGTTCGCCCGAAAATTCTGCTGACCAATGCCGCCAAACTTCTTGGAATCGAACTCCCCTCGGCATGAACGGCGAGTTAAGCCCTAAACGTGAATGAGGCTTTGCAGTTCGGGAACATGAACTGCGTGACTGGCCGTTGCTCTCGCACTCGGCGAAAAGAGATCTCTCGCTGCGCTCGGGATGACAACGATGCGGTCCCGAATTTATGTAACCAGAAACTGGTCCGGATTGCTCACCTTTAGTGACCAGCTTTGGTGAGAGTAGCTCCCGTAATTTTCTTCGTTTGATGTGCCCAGTTGGGACCCGGATAGCTGAAGAGCAAGTCATATCCCGGCGAACCGCCGCCGACAAATATATGAAAATCGTCGGGGCTTTGAACGATCGGCACACGTCCACCAGGTTTCAGATTGTCCTTAAATAACTGCGCGTGTTCCGGGCTAATTCGGCCGTCCGCGATTGCAGCCTGCGTGAGGCTGACCGTATTAGGGCTCAGCTTCTCGAAAGGCAGCCGCGAATGCTCGAAGAGATATTGCTGCAAACTCTTTCGAGTGTAGCCGGCGCTCGCCAAATCCACGGCACAATCGGGAATTAGAACGAGCACGAACGTTTGCGAGTGGAACCAGCCGAAGCCACCGCCTCCGCTGATCCTCGCGACGACTTGATCGATAACTCCCTGGCCGGTCCAAGGACCTACCGCGCCGCCGCCTAGCACCAATGGATTCCCGGAAGTAGCCACGGTGACTGCGCTGTCTTCCGGCTTGAAGCCCAGACTCACCTGGTAGGGCTCCCATGGGCTCTTGTCCTCGTCCTCCGCAAAAGTGAAGAACGTGTAGGACTCGAGCCGGCCGGTGAGCGCCATGTCATTTACTTGCGGCCACGTCTGCCCAAGATTCAGGAGAGCGAGACGCAGGGCACGACCGACTGTGCTATTGGCGCGGAATCCGTGGCCTAGCATTCCGATCCCGGAATTGAAGCCTAGTTCCTTGCCAATCGGCCCACTCACTACGACGACCGGAGTGAAGGATCCCGTTGAAGCCTGCACGTGAGTGAGGTCGTAGTGCTTGTCCACGAAGCCATCCATGGCTGCGAGAATCACCGGGAAGTATTCCGGCTTGGCACCCGCCATCACGGCGTTCACGGCGATCTTTTCGATCGTGGCCGTGCCGCTCTTCGGAGCGACCTGGCCGATGACCTCCCGCGGAGACCGAGTCGTCCCTGCGAGCATCTTTTTCACCAAGGCAGGCGTTGGAGGAACGATCGGCAGACCATCGCCCCAGTGATTGTCGAGGAACAGCTCGTTCATTTTCTCGGAAGCGTCGAGGAAATCCTTGCCGGTGGCTTTGATGTTGACGTTTTCGAGCTGCTTCTTGACCTGCGTGGGATGGGCCTCCTCCGCGGTTAACGGACGAACCAAATCGTCCACCAAATTGTCCAAGACTTTGGCGGCGATGGGTTTGAGTTCATCCTGGCTGCCGCGCGAGCGGTAGTAGGTGTCCGCGGGGAGAGCAATCATGCGAATGCCCGGCATGCCGCGATCTTTGGCTGCGGACTTCGCGTCGTCTAGAAATTCAGTTGTAGTGAAGTAAACGCCTGGCATCCCTGATTTTTCGATTTCGATTGTGTCGTGGGAAC
>PKUY01000435.1 GCA_003131705.1 Acidobacteriota bacterium
CCGAGATGCGAGGAGGTGTAGATTGTGGCGGCTCCGTAAAGATGGTCGTTCCACATGGCGTATCCGCCGATCCCGGCGACATCGCCGGCGAGCGTGCCGTCAACCACCGCAGCAGCCGCTGTACCCGGAGCCGACGGGGAGGCGACCCACGGAAAGCCCCAAGCAGGGGTGCTGTTCCAGAGGTCCTCAACCCCGGGATTGTTGTCGAGAGCAATGCCGTAGACGAATGACTTCCCTTTGAACTGGTGGTTGTTCGAGTAGCGGATGTCGGTGTTGTCCCATGAGAAATGATCACTTTGGACGTCATAGGTGACCTGCACAAAGCCGCCGAAATGACTGGCATAAGCTCCCGCTAGAAATATCGAGGCATCTTGCGGTACGGAGAAATTCCAGTTCTGCGAGCCCGGCTGCTGAGTTCGGAGCCCTGTATCGGAAATTTCGATCTGAGCGGAAAGCGGCAGGTAGGAAAGCAGTGACAGGCTCGTCTTTTCCTTCGTGGACGGGGCCGTAATCGTCTTGAGTCCCTGCATGGTGTAGCCATTTAGCTTGAAGGTACGTCCGAGCGGAGTGAGTTCCGGCGGATTCGTGTGGCACGAGCTGCACGCAAACCCGGTTTGGCGCGAAAAGCTAGGCACAGCATTAGCCTTGCGAGCCGTGGACAGCAGCACGACGCATAGGAATGCCACGATCATCAAACTGAGCAGCCCCGATATTTTCGAAGTCCAAGAATTTCCCATCCAGAACCTCCCCACTAATTTCAAGAACAAGACGATTCGAGATCTTTCTTATCAATCGCCTCTTCTCCTGAGCAGGTGCGAGATTACATCCGCGGCGATTTGAGTTCAGTGACGAACGTCACCGATCTTCAGGCCAAATGTCATAAGGCACATACGCGAGTGATAGTTCGCTCAGAAACATCAAGAAACGGGCGTAAGAAGTCCCATCAGCAATCGATCGAGCCAAGCATTGCTGCCCTGCGCAGGCGGGGACCCGACATCGAGGAGAGTCGAAACCGTTCCTTGGTCGCGCCCTCGGCGCACCAGGACGCGCAGCTCCCACGGTCCCGGAATCGGGAGATTCACTGCCGCTGCTTCGAGTAGTCTGTTCGTGGACTGTTCGTGTGTCGCGCGAACAGTGTCATTTTTGCCGCCGTTGACAGGTTGAACTGCCAAGTCGATGGCGGCATCGAGAGTTGTCTCACCGGAACTGTGATCCTGGACAAGCACACTGACGTCGGTCGGTCCCGCGTGCACGAACCCGGGCTCGGTGAAGACCGTAATGCGAAACGGCCCTGAGACTCCCTGCGTGCGGATCACAGCGCCATCGGTGTCGATCGTGTCAGGCGCGAGCCATCCATAGGCCAGCGCGGTGAACGGAAGGGTCAACATCAGAACGGAAAACACAAGGCGCGCGAAACGGGTTTCGGGCAAAGCAGACTTGGGCTCCGACCTCAATTCTGGCGACGAGGGAGAGAGTAATCTCGCCGTGATGACGGTAGCCGGAATCAGAAAAGCAAACGAACCGATCACCCACATGTTCACTCCGGCGGCAATCTGATCGCTTTGAGCGGAGATTCCTCCAAGTCTCGGCACTGCGGCATACCACGGGTACAGCACTCGGTCGGAGAAAGCTAGAAATGCGGAGAGAGCGGAGTTCACGAAGTCAGCGAGCAGAAGATAGAGAAGCATCGTCCAGCGCGGCCACTGCGGTTGACTGGGCCACGGCTGGATTACGGGCCACCAGAACAGAAGTGAAGTCGCGAGAAAGCACGCGTGTTCGACCTGGTGCCAGGAAGGTGAACGCAGGGCAAATTCATAGGCCGCGGGAATGTGCCAGCCGAGCATCGCCAGCACCATCAGGAGCCAGCAAGCAGCAGGATGCGTGAGTCGCCTGGAGAACCTCTGGAGCGGCGACCAACTCAGAATCGGACCCAGCAAGTCTCGCGACGCCCAGAGCGGCAGTCCGTGAAGCAACGGAATCGCCGGATCGCCGAGGAGAATCAGTGGCGGAACGATCATCATGAGAATCATGTGTTGGAGCATGTGGGTGGTGAGGAGGAAGGTATCGAACGTGTCGATCGGGGACGCCAGCGCGATTTCCAGAGCAGTGACACCCGAGACAAACGAGATCAAGCGCCAAGCCGTAAACCGTTCGGGGATCGCTGCACGAAGCGCTCGCCATCCGCGAAAATACACGACGAGCGTGAACAGGTTAATCGCTGTAACGTATGGCGGAAAGGACCATGAGTGAAGGATAGCTTGGGCAGCGGCGGACATCGGATGTTTCTATGGACAGGCCACCGGCGGCACCGGTAAGTAAGCGACGCGGCTCATTACGGGCGATTCCCCTCGCGATCTTCTCCCATCATCCCGGGAGTTTCCACGCCGATCCGTGCAGCGAGCGGATACTGCCACGTAGGTATGCGCACCTGCCGTACGACCACAATCCCTGCGACAATTCCAAAGGCGACCTGAGAAGCAAGGAACCAGCGCCAGTCGATGCGCGCGTTGAGCAGCGGGTTGACGATGCCGAGAACCGTGTAAAGCAAACCTGTCCATGCAAGCGGCGCAAAGACTCCTCCCAGCAGAATCGGTCGCCGTGGAAGCATTGGAATGATCGCACCGTATAGCAGCCCAACGAGGATGGATCCCGTCAGATGCAGCACCGTGGCCACGACGAAAAGNNGCTGCCATGACTCACGATGCCGTAGAGAATCGCAAGAGCCGCCATCGCAACGCTGCCGGCTAAGCCTCCCTTCATGCCCGCCGAAATGGGATAAATCTCAAGTGGCAATCGTGCGCGATGTGGGACTGCTGCGGCCGCGATGCGAGATACGTTGCGGCGCGACGTCGCGATTGGTACCAGCATCGGAACAACACGAACCTCCTCATGATGTTCCCGGGGCAATACTTGAAAGAACCAGCCAACACAACCCACCAGAGTGAGGATTGCGCCCACCCAAGTCACTTTGCTGCTCGTGACCAATCCAGTCGCCACCAGCGCAAGGCCGAGCGCCAGCAGGCCNNCGTTTCATGCCCAGAGCTCATTTTGTCCTCACGGGTGCGTCTCCCGAATCATCTCCCGCATCATCGGCCCACGATATAGACCGTGGTGAAAACGATCACCCACACTGCGTCAACAAAATGCCAGTAGAGCGCGAGTACCTCACACCGCTCGGAGTGCTCGCGTTTCACCTTGCCCAGCAAGGCCAGAATCATCACGATCGTTAGTCCGATCAGACCTGCAATCACGTGAGACGCATGCAGGCCCACGAGAGCGTAGTAAGTACTGCCGAAAAGATTGGTCTGGATCGTGAAACCTTCCTGATAAATCAGGTGATGCCATTCCCGCGCTGTTGCCCCGATAAAAATCGCGCCGAGCACGAACGTAATGAACCAAAAGACGCTGAAGCCGACAGTCTTTCCTTTGCGCAGTGCCGCCATCGCCCAGTGAATCGTCAGGCTGCTCGAAAGCAAACAGATCGTACTCAAAATCGGGACGTGCAGTATCTCGCGGGGCGTCGGACCACTTAAGCTCTTGCCGATGTAAAAAACGTAGGCGGCTACGAAAATCGTGAAAATCGCAGATTCCGCCACGATCAGGCAATACATTCCCACGCGACCGCGAGACGGAATATGCCATGGCGCATCAGTCACCGCTATGCTTTCACCTCGCACACTCATCGGTGTTTTTACCCTCTCTCAACGATCTTCATTCGTACTTCCAATCCGGATCATCGGGATGCTTGATGTCCCAAAGCGGACGGCGGCTCCGCACGGATGGGACCACAGCGAAATTGTAATCGGGTGGCGGGGAGGTGGTGGCCCACTCGAGCGTCCACGCATCCCAGGGATCGTTTCCGGCCGGAGCGCCTAGGAAGTATGACCTGATCATGTTGTAGACGAAGATCAGAATCGCAACCGTCTGGAAAATTGCTCCGATCGATGAAATCATGTTCCAGGTTTCCCAGCCGCGTCCGGCCTCGTAGGTATACACACGCCGCGGCATCCCCAGAAGCCCTGGTATGTGCATGAAGTCGAAGGTCAGGTGGAAACCGATCACGAAGAGCCAGAAGTGCCACTTGCCTAGGGTTTCGTCCAGCATCCGGCCGGTCATTTTCGGAAACCAATAGTAGAACGCGGCGAAAATTGTGAAGAGAATGCCGCCCACAATGATGTAATGAAAATGCGCCACAACAAAGTACGAGTTCCCGAGCTGCCAATCGAATGGCGCGGTAGCGAGCATCATGCCGGTCAATCCGCCTATCAGAAACTGAAATAGGAATCCGACAGCAAAGATCATGGGAGTGGCGAAACGAATTTTCCCGCCCCACATCGTCGCCAGCCAGTTGAAAATCTTGATGCCAGTCGGGACAGCGACCACCATGGTCGTAAGGACGAAAAAGGCGTTCCCATACGAAGGCATACCGAAGGTAAACATATGGTGTGCCCACACGCCGAGACTTACGAAGCCGATGCTCACTGTCGCGGCCACCATCGCCGGGTATCCAAACATCGCTTTGCGCGAAAAGACGTGAATGATCTCTGAGACAAACGCAAAACAGGGAATGATGAGGACGTAGACTTCCGGGTGGCCGAAGATCCAGAAAAAGTGCATCCACATCACCACGGAACCGCCCGCTTGAGTGTCGAAGAAATGCGCGCCTAAATAACGGTCAGCGACGAGCATTAACTGGGCTGCGGTCAGCGGGCTAATCGTGACCAGTATCAAGCCCCCCATCACCAAATTCATCCACGCAAGTAACGGCATCTTGCTAAGCGTCATGCCTGGACAACGCATGCACAGGATCGTGGCGACGAAATTCACCCCTCCTGCGATGCTGCCAACGCCCGCGAGCAGCAAGGACAATGTCCAATAATCGGTGCTGTGGCCGGGCGAGAAGGCAGTCGCAGTCAGCGGTGCGTAGGCGAACCAACCCACGTCAGGCGCGATACCGGCGTGCAAGACTCCGTCCCCGGCGAAGAAGCTGCCGTAGAGTAGCAAGCCACCGAAAGCTGTCATCCAGAAGCCGAATGCATTCAGGCGCGGGAAGGCCATGTCTCGTGCGCCGATCATTAGAGGAACTAAGTAATTGCCGAAACCGAAAAGGATTGGCATGGCCACAAAAAATACGCCCGTGGTGCCATGCATCGTGAACAAGCGGTTGAACACCTGGGGAGAGAGAAAATGGGAATTTGCATGCGCCAACTGGATGCGCATGAGGATAGCCTCAATCCCCATGATGACTAAGAAAAGGAGCGCGTAAATGATGTACATGAAGCCGATCTTTTTATGGTCGGCGGTGCCTAGCCACTCGTAGACGACGGCCAGCGGGCCTTTATGAAGTGTTAGAGGTAGTGCTTCCGAGGCCATGATCTTTTCTCTCCAGCACTTTCGTTCGCGCCAAACTTCATTAACCCGTCAATCCCTCGACGTGGCTCGAGTTTCTTAGTGAAGCGTCTCTAGATAGCCCGCGATCTGATTCAACTCGCTGTCGGTAAGATCTTGAGGCGGCATGAACGAACCCGGCTTAAAAGTTCCAGAATTGCGGATCCAATGACGCAAGTTCTCGGGCGTATTTAACACCGCGCCGGAAGCCAGCGTGTCCCGGCTCATCAGGTGAGTCAGATCGGGCCCAATGCGCCCAATGGCCATCACGCCTCGAATGGTATGACAGGCGAAACACGCCTTGGCCACAAAAAGGGCTCTTCCCGCCGCCACGGAGGGATCTGCGCCCGCCTGCTCTTGTTGATCATGCACCCAGCGGTCGAAATCGTCGTGGCTCTGCACGTACACCCGCAAAAGCATTTTCGCGTGCTGCGTCCCGCAGTATTGTGCGCACTGGCCCAAGAAAACCCCTGTCTCATGCGGATCGATCCACATGGTATTGGGATGGTTCGGAATCAGATCGGTCTTACCCGCCAGTCGCGGCACCCAGAAGCTGTGGTCCACGTCTCCGGATAGCAAACTGAGAAAAGTCGGCGTGGGATGATTCGGATCGCTTACTGGCACGTGCAGTTCATTTGAAACTACAAGGCCAAATTGAGGATAGCGATATTCCCACCAGAACTGATGAGCCACTACCGTTACTTCGATGGTGCCCTCGGGGCGACTTGCGTCTTGCACGCGATGAATTACCTGCGCTGTGGTCAGGAAAAGGACCACTACAATCAGGACAGGCAGTACCGTCCAAGCCAGCTCCATTTGGTTGCTGCCATAAATTTGCGCGGGCTCTGAGCTGTCTTCCTTTCTTTCCCGGAACTTTACAACCGCGTAGGCGAGTAGACTAAAAACGACTACAAAGATTGCGCCCAGAATCTCAAGTTCGAATAAGGATAGGCGGTAGATCGAGTTCGCCGGTGTTGAATCCGGCGCAAAAATATTTGTGGGACTGATTGAATTGCTCTTAACGCTCGCTAGAGCTTTGGTGACACCGCAGAAGAAGACAAAGACGACTTGCGCGACGCGACGCCACCACGGCGGTTGAAACGTCTTCCGCGTAGTGTTCTCCACGAGGGACACGCGACGGGAAGTTAAGACAATGCACCACATTCGTCTGTGACCTGCGTCACGTTGCCTGCGACACTGCCAACAATCAACAACCTTTGCCCGCGCGATAGTTTATTTTTCAGGCTTTGCAATCGCTCCGTCGAGCCTCGGACATCGATTCAAGCCACCGAGTTCTCGAGGACCAAAAGGCCCGTGGCCGTGTTGGATACGGCGATATGGTAGCTGCTGTGAATCTTGGTCACCTTTGGATGCAGGACGCCACGCATGGCCAGCCATAGAATAAATTCGGCGCCTTGAGCACCAGCTTGACGAACGAGCTCGTGGATCGAGTAGCGCGTGAGTACTTCAGGCTCATTCACGATCTTGTCCATGCAGAGCAAATCGAATTTCTTGTTGATGAAGCCGGCCCGTTCTCCGTCGAGTTGATGCGACATGCCGCCGGTTCCGAGGACCACAACCTTCAGGTCCTTCGGGTAAGACTCGATGGCACGGCCGATCGCTTGCCCGAACTTAAAACAACGGAGGGGCGAGGGCAGCGGATGTTGCACCGTGTTGATGCAGACGGGAACCGTCTTAATCCCGCCATAGGAGTTGTTCGGCCAGAACAGCGACATGGGAACGGTAAAGCCATGATCGACGAACATCTCCTGGCAGGAGGTAATGTCGAATTCGTCGTGGACTAGCGATTCGATGATGTGCCAGGAAAGCTCGGGATCGCCCTGGAAAGGTGGAATCGTCGGGATGCCCCAACCCTCGTCGGAATTCCGGTACTCGGCGGCGGCGCCGATCGCGAAGGTCGGCAAGTTATCGAGAAAGAAATTGAGCCCATGGTCGTTGTAGATGACGACAGCCACATCGGGCTTCACCTTCTGCAACCACGTTCTAGCCGGCGGATAGGCGGCAAAGAAGGGTTTCCAATACGGATCATCCACCAGTTCTTTTTCGCGCGGGACCGCGTTTCCGATGGCCGGAATATGAGATGTGGTGAGTCCACCAATGACTCGTGCCATGAATTACTCTCCTTGAGCTTTGAGCATTTCCTTGAAGGCTTCGACTGTCATGCCCGTCTGTTGGGCGCCGATGTCCTGTACCGTGAGACCAAAGATCCCGGCGAACTTCGCCAGATAGTAGACGCAGCCACCGGCGTGGATCATAGCAAGCACATTGCGTTCGCGAATCGCTTTGCGCTGCTCGTCGTTGAGGCCGTACTTCCTACAGTAAGCATCTTCGTCCTTTACGAACTCCGCGCGGTTCTCGGGCTTGTTGAACGAGTAGCACATTTTATTCAGCGCGTAACCCTTCATGGCTGCGCGGCCATCGAACATGTAGGTACCGGGAATCGGCAATTCCACTTCGGTCGGCACGCTCAAGCTGAACCTCCTTATGCGATTTGGCCGTCCGTCACAACAACCCACTTTGTTGCGATCCGCACGCGGCCTGTCGCAACCGGGGCGAACACAACCTGTATACAACTGGATTGCGGCAGATCGTTGTGATCGAAGTCACAATCGTAAGTGACCGACAACACTTGCCCTAGAGTTGTGCCTGGGCATTTGCGCGTCGCTTCCGAAAGCGATGTGGAGTCACAGGACTGCAGTAGCGAAAGAAAGACTCATACGCTGCCAGGATCGGAACTGGCGCGGTGACCTGTAATCTTCGCGATATGGATGCGATAGAAAACCGGCTCTAACGGGCGCGGTGCACCATGCAGAATTGTCTTCGCGTAGCCAGGTTCCCACCACATCGCGTTCCTTCGCAGCAGTTCGTAAGCAAATGCTCGCGCGCCGCGCCACTCATCAACGTCTGGGAGTTCCTCGAATCGACCGGAAACGATAATGCTCACCCAGTGCTGTGAATTCGTCACTTCGTCCATCTGGACGCAGACCATCGGGTTGGAGCGCATCCATTCGATCTTTTGCCCAACGGTGGAAAAACTGTAGATGCAATTATCGTTGTAGGCGAAATAGATTGGAACGATATAGGGTTGGCCTTCCCGAGTGCACGCTAATCTCGCCAGATGCGTGCGGGCCAGCAAATCCAGACTCGCCTCCCTGGTCAGTTCCCGGATCACCGTCCTGGAAACCTCTTTTTGGTCCCGTTGCGTTTGGTCTAGGGCGCGCACATCGGGATGACGTTGCGGGGCGGCGAAGGCCTCCTTGACGCGTGGCCTCGTGAGATACCACAAGATACAAACATCAACAGCGATCACAAAAATCTGCCACGCGAAGACTAGAACTTTCGGATGCGGCATCGAGGTTAGAATCCCAATTGCCGCCAATAGTAAACCCGTTGAGATCAGCACGATCGCTGCAAGCCGCGCCCAGTAAACTAACCTCAACACGTAAATTGCCAACAGGGCATAAGCTACGGCGAGGAACAGAAGGATTCCCGCTCCGATTGTTCCCATCTCCGAAAATAATTGCGGCATCGGTCCTTCGACCCCGGCTGTTACGGCTAGCCGACCTAACGCCAAGAAAGCCAAAGAACCTACGGCTAACAGCGCTGCCTCAATAGACATCAAGATCGCAATCACGATCACACCGAAGGGGCGTTTCATGCCTGTACCTCATTTACTTGTAGTGGTTGTCAGTAATGCCCACGTTCAGTGGCCAAATCGATGAGGTGGATTAACCGCGCACCGTTAACACCGGGCATTCCGCATGCGACACGACCTTATGTGCGATCGCGATTGGCAGATGTGTCGCCGCACCCGGGACACCGCTCGGCCGACGTATCCCAAGAACTATCAGCTCTGCTCTGCAGCGCAAGGCAACCTCCAAAATTTTGNNACGCCTTGCTCGACGACGTATTCTGGAACACACGACAACTCGGCTTCGGCTGGCACGAGGTTGCGCATTAGACGGGCGGACGAGCTAATCAACTCCTCCGCTCGCACAAGCTCGCCGGCCTTGGGTTCTTCGATCACATGCAATAGCGTCAAGTACGCTTGGCACTCCTGAGCAAGCGAGACCGCGTAAGGTGCGGCAGCATTGGATCCTGGGCTGAAGTCCGTGGCGAAAAGAATTCTGGAAAGCTCGCCGGGGCGCTTCGCAGACGCCGACGCGTTTGGTCCCACCGTCAAGACAGGGCAAGATACCTGTCGAAGGATTTCTTCGGCCGCGGAACCCAGCACGAACTTTCGGGCTCCAGACCGACCTCGCGTTCCCATCACGATCAGANNGGATCAGATCAATATCGTCTTCCTCGAGTACAGCTGCAAGATTTGACCAGAGATCTCCCTCTTTAATTATGATCTCCGGATGAATTCCCGTGAACGCGCTGACGAGTTCCCTTCTGTGCTGCTCATCCTCCGTTTTCGCCGCCTCTTCCAGACCAATCCAAGAAACCGGCGGTGTCATCGGGTTAACCGCAGGAGGCCGGACGTGCAAAGCGTACATTTTTGCTCCGAATCGCCGTGCGAGCTCTGCGGCAAACGGGAGCGCGGCGCTGGCAGCCGGCGAGAAATCCGTGGCAAACAGAATGCTTTTGAATTGAGTGCGAGTCCGATTGTCAGATGCTTTCATGGGCGGCCTCCGATTAAGGCTCGCGCCAGTCGGATTTTTTAGCTGTGACGGGCATCACTTCTAGGCGTGACCTGGCAGGCCACACGAGGCTGGGCTTTGGTATGCGACTCCTGGTAGGGTCGAGGAATGGCNNTGGGCTCGCGACTACGGCATCCAGGGCCGCTGGCCCTCACCTGATCCTGCCGGATTGGCGTCGGTCAGCCCGGACGATCCGCAAACTTGGAACCACTACGCCTACGTCCGCAACAGCCCGCTGGGCGCAACCGATCCGACCGGGGAAAGTTGTATCTGCGCTGAAATGGAAGACCTCAACTGTCCGGACGGCTTCGGCGGAGGCTGGTCTGTTGGCGCGTATGTCGGCTTGGCACCAGGCGGTGGCGGAGTGTATTTCGGCAACAATGAATTTGACGCGCTTGCAGCAGCTGCCGAGCAAACA
>PKUY01000247.1 GCA_003131705.1 Acidobacteriota bacterium
CCCACAGGCCAGACAGGACACCTCTACCTCGGCCCTTCGCCAACGCGCCAAATCGCCACTCGCCTTTCGCGATCCGCTCGGCTCTGCATATCTCTGCGGTTGCAATCTACTCGACAATGACTGCCGAATAGAAAATGACGCAACTCGCAGAAAACAAAGGACCGCGGACATGTCTCCTCGACAATACAGTGAGGTATTTCGGATGCGAGCGGAGCGATCGAGCAGGCTGTGTTTGATTCCGCTTCGAGCGAAGAAAGACCCCTCGCTGCGTGCGGAGATTACGCTCCAGGATATTTTTCCCGCACACTGGCAAGCCGTGAGTGTTCAACCATGAAAATTCTGACCGCTGCGGAGATGAGGGACATTGACCGCCTGACGACGGCGCGGTATCACGTCCCGAGTCTGACGCTCATGGAAAATGCCGGGGCTAGCGTCGCGAAGTTCATGCAGGAGCGATTCCCGGACTTGGCGCGCAGGCGGATCCTCGTCCTCTGCGGCAAAGGAAATAATGGCGGAGATGGATTCGTTGTCGCGCGACACCTTCTGAAAATGGGCGCAAAGCCCGTTGTACATCTCTTTGCCATTCCCCGCGAAATCAAGGGTGACGCAGCTACCAATTTCAAGCGCTGGAAGAAAACGTCGGGCAAGCTCCACGTCGACCGGGAGAGCGACCGGGGCGCGAGTGTACCTTTGCCCTCCGACTACATCGTTGTGGACGCGCTGCTGGGCACTGGCATCCGCGGACCTGTCGGAGGCCGCCTGCGTGAAGTCATTTCCAGTGTGAATCAGCGCGAGGCTGGATGTTGCGTCGTTTCCGTCGATATTCCTTCGGGCCTTCACGCGGACACGGGCGAAGCGCAGGGCGCAGCAGTAGTAGCGGACTTCACCATCACTTTCACGGTCCCGAAACCAGGTCTCTTTCTTGGCGCTGGCGAGCGCCATATCGGTCATCTGGTGGTTCGCGACATCGGCACACCGGCGGTGCTCATCGAAGAAACGGGGAAGGGAGACCTTCGCTGGAGCGAGCCACACGAATTTGCGCGCTTCGCGCTGCGGCGGAAGCCTGACGGATACAAGAGCGACTACGGCCATGCGCTCATCANNGACGGCCCGCCCACCCGTTGTAGTCAGCGGCGCCGCGCCGCGCCGGGGCGGGGCTCGTCACCGTGGCAACGCCCGAGCCCGTGCTGGGCATCGTCGCTGCGCTCACGCCTGAAATTATGACCGAGCCTTTGGCCGCAACCACAGCGGGAACCGTTTCCGAACGTTGTCTCGAGGGCAGCCTCATGGCGACGATTCTGAAAGGCAAACGCGCGCTTGGCATCGGCCCAGGTCTCTCAACCAACGAAGAGACGCAGCAATTTATTCGTGCGCTGGTTGGCAAGCGCACCGTTCCGATCATTCTGGATGCCGACGGACTCAACGCATTCGCAGGGCGTGCAGCAGAGCTGAAAGACGCGCGGGGAATAATTTGCGTCACCCCGCATCCGGGCGAAATGGCGCGCCTTGCAGGCTGCCAGACGGAAGAAGTGCAAGCCCGGCGCGTCGAGCTCTCACGCAAGTCGGCCGCTGAGTGGAACGCGTGCGTGCTCCTAAAAGGCCATCACACGGTGATTGCTGCGCCCGATGGCCACGCCTGGATTAATTCCACGGGGAACCCCGGCATGGGTACAGCGGGAACGGGCGACGTCCTCACAGGAATGCTTACAGGGCTGACCGCGCAATATGGCATCGATTCGTGGCCCAGCTTGATCGCGTTCGGTGTGTACCTTCACGGTCTCGCCGGAGATATTGCCTACGCCGAGAGCGGCGAAGCGCCCCTGATGGCTTCCGATTTAATCCGCGCGATTCCGCGCGCCTACCAGCGCTTTTACTCCGAGTCGGGCCGTGGCTAGCCGCGAAATCATTACCCACTCTTCCGACGAAACAATCGAGCGTGGCCGCGAAATCGGCGCGCAACTTAGTCCTCCAGCGCTGATTCTGCTGTCAGGAGATTTGGGGGCAGGGAAGACGACGCTGACCAAGGGCATCGCAAGCGGTCTCGGCGCTGCCCAAGTTGACGAAGTCACGAGCCCCACTTTTACGCTCGTCCACAAATACGAGGGCAGGGCGCTCGTGTACCACGTGGATCTTTACCGCATCGGCGATGCCCACGATCTCGAAACGCTCGGTCTGGAGGACGTCTTCTCCGAGCATGCCGTTGTCATTGTGGAGTGGCCTGAGAAGCTCAGCTTGCGCACAGATTGGCCAGTCGTGCGGGTTCACCTCGAGCACATCTCGGAAGACACGCGGCGGATCGCCATTTCCGAAGAAGGAGGAACGCGTATTCGCGCTACAACCCCATAATCTGAAAGCCGGCATCAACATAAATCACATTGCCCGTGACGCCGCGTCCGAGCTCGCTGCCCAGGAATACGGCCGCATCGGCCACTTCGGCGATGTCGGTATTGCGGCGCAGAGGCGCGCGTTGCGCGGAAATATCCAGCATCTTCGACAGGTCTTTGACGCCACGCGCGGAGATGGTCTTAATCGCGCCCGCTGAAATCGCATTGACGCGAATATTGTTCGGCCCGAGCTCGCTGGCGAGATACTTCACTTCCGCTTCGAGCGCTGCTTTGGCGACGCCCATCACGTTGTAGTTCGTAATCACGCGCGTCGATCCGAGATACGTCAGAGTCATAATCGCGCCGCCAGTCGTCATCAGCGGCGAAAGAGCCCTGGAAATTGCCACGAGCGAGTACGCGCTCACGTCGAGCGCGAGCTGGAATCCTTCACGCGAAGTGTTCAGGAATGGCTGGTTGAGGTCCTCGTGCTTGGCGGCGGCAAGACTGTGGACCACGATATCGAGCTTGTGGCCTCCGGCCTTCAGGGATTCGGCCATCTGATCAATGTCGGACTGCTGCTGGACCTCGCAAGGGAAGAAGCCAGTCGCGCCCAGTTCGCGCCCCAGCTCTTCAACCAGCACCTTTGCGCGCTCGTTTTGGTAGGTGAGCAGCAACTTCGCGCCTTCGCGCGCAAAAGCCTGGGCAATCGCGTACGCGATGCTCCATTTGTTCCACACGCCAAGTACGATTGCAGTTTTGCCTTCGAGTAGTTTTGACATCGCCGGACATTTTACACAGAAACGCCGAAGCTCGGGTCATCTTCCGCAAGGAAATTCTGGACGAATCGCTAACAGTTACACCTCAGTGCGAATGCTTCCAGCCAATAATCTCGTGGACGAGTTCGTCGAGGTACGGCCAGAGGAGCACCATGATCGTCACTGCCGCGGCAAGAATCCGCCGGGGATCGCGCATCTTGCTTGCGATTCCGCCGGGCCGGTGCACTGCACAAAAGGCACCGTCGGCAGCCCGCCGCTCACATCTCTGGCCTGCAGGTCCCAGGTAGAGGCATGGGCCCGAGTCGGCGCTGCTATGGGGCCTCGCCGGGGCCACAGAAGCCATGTTCTCGATTTCGCTGACGTACTCGCTAGCTTGCTCCCCTGGATCAGCGCCAACGTCCAAGGGTACGTGCTGCGGTAGGGGTTCTGTGTCCATTTTTCAGGCCTCAGGCGTCGCGCCAAAACTCAATCTGGCGGCCACGGCATTAACCCTTACGTCCCGGGCCATTGCGTCTGGAATTTCGCCTCGGCTAGACTAAATGGCTAACTGCCAGAGGATCCTTGATGCAGGAAACGCATATTGCCCCATCTCCAGCCCATCCGGCCCGGATGGAGCTTGAGCCGTATTCCGCCGAAATCCGTCTGACCAACCTGGCGCTCGGCCTCGACAACATCCATTATGACGTCTTTCTGAGCCCTCGTTTTGTCGAATTTACGCGCAAATATCTGCTCGACCTGATCCGCCAGGCCGTAAACGTCAACCTGCTTTACGGCAAGGACAAGGACCGCAAGCAATCGGGGTCGCCCGAGCACTCGGCTTTCCGCAAGCTCCTGACAGAAATTCTGCAGGAGTCGATAACACGAGCCAAATTCCAGCAGTCGGTCGAAACGGACGTACTTCACCGGCTCGCGCTTTTGAAATTCATCAGCCAGGAGACCGGCAACCAGTTCTCGAGCATTTTGGTGGAATGCAAGGACTGGATCCGCGCTCGCGGCGAGCTGTTCGAACATAGTGAACAAGCCCACGTGATGCGTTCAAAAATCGCCGAGCTTCAGACCGACCGCAAGAACGTAATCCGGGAAGTTGGCGAGACGATTTGCCGCATCTGGCGCGAAGTAGAGGACGGCACTCTTCTGAAAACGCGGCGTGCGCTTTTCGGGGACGATTTTCCTGAAATGTATGCACTGCTGCAAAACCGATTTCTCTTCGTGGAAGGTGGAAACGACGACCATCTGTTTCTCGAGCATTACGTCCTGCTCGGAAATTTCGTCAACGACCCGGATCGCTTCGAGGTGTTCGACGCGCTTCTTCTCGATTTCGTCCGCGAATGCGTGGTGGCGGGCGACAGCGCCGAGGAGCTTACCAAAGCGCGCAAATCGCACGAACGTCTGGTCGAACAGGCGCGCCTCCTCCGCTCCGAGCTCGCGCATGTAGAAGAGGAACAGGAGGAATTGGCCGGTCGCGCAGGAGACGGCGACCGCTCCTTTCCGTCGCTTTTCAAACGAAAGACGAGCTCACCGGCGAGCGCCCAGGGCGAGCTCGATGACCTTAGAAGGAAGAGCCTGTCACTCGAGAAGAATCTTGAGGACCTCGCGCCGCAGATCGCCGCCGCGAAACAGCGCATGGAATTTTTGGCCGAGGAATTTAGGAATCGGCTGGGAGATTATCTCAACCAACCCGCGAACGCCCGGCGCCTGTTTGATGCGCATGCCGCGTCCGAGGGGGGAGCCTCCGGCGAAGGCGAGGCGTCTGCTGAGACGCGCACGCAGCTTCTTGAGGAATGGGTTCACCGCCTAGAGGAGCGAGACTTGCTGTTTCATGTGCTCGCGGCATACGATCTCCGCAAAATCTTTTCCGAATACTGTCCGCCCGTCCACCTGCAACAGCTGAAAAGAGCGCTCGTAAATCGCGAAGACGCGAAGCGCGTCGCGCAAATCTTGGAAAAGTTCCCGGCGCGTAAAGTGTCGATGAAGAAGCTCGATGAATCGTCGCGCACGCTCCGTCGCCGCACGGCGGACGAAACCCTGGCCATCGGCCTGCAATTCGCCGAGGATCTGATGCGCTTGCGCCGCGACCGGCGTAACTATCAGCAGGTAGTGGCTTGGATGGATCGCATCAACCTGGTGCATTCGGAGCGCGCCCGCGAGCTTTCACGCGTCAACAAGAGTCTCTACGAATTCCTGCATCCGGACGAAAGTCGCCCGGCAGACGATCCTGTTATCAACCACGTGGTCATCAAGGCCGACGTCCGCGGTTCGACCGGAATCACCAAAGACCTTCTGGCTCGGGGAATGAATCCCGCCTCGCACTTCAGCATGAACCTGCACGAACCGGTGAAACGGATGCTGGAGCGTTACGGTGCGGCCAAAGTCTTCATCGAAGGCGATGCGATCATACTGGCGATCTACGAGAACGAATCGACACGTACCACGCAGCGAGCCGTTGCTCGCGCCTGCGTGCTTGCGCGCGAGATACTGGCCGTCACGCAGGCCTATAACATTCGCGCGAAGACAAGCGATCTGCCTCCCCTGGAGCTTGGCGTGGGCGTTGCGTTTCAGGACTCGGCGCCGTCACTCTGGATGGATGCCGACTCCCGAATCATGATTTCCCGCGCGCTAAATCTTTCGGACCGCCTTTCGAGCTGTTCGAAAATGGCCAAACGCCTGTTTCAAGCGAACCCGGCTCCGTTCAACGTCTACCTGCTTCAGACGCTGATGGAAGATGTGGCGGCGGACGAAGGGGAAGAGCTGCTCGTTCGCTACAACCTGAACGGTATCGAGCTGAACGAAGAAGGTTTCCAAAAACTCAGCGCGGAGATTTCGCTCGCACCGATGGGAGGCAATTTCCCCTTGCCGTGGGGCAAGGAACGCGTGCAACTATATTTTGGCGAAGTCCCGCTCGGCGAATCGATCGAACCGATCGTCATCCGCAAGGGATTTGTGCGCCAGTTGCTGCCCGGCGGAAAAATTGGCGCGCAGGGGAATCGCGCCTACTATGAAGTCTGCACCGATACAAAACTTCTCGACTTGGCCCGCAAAAAAGCCGGCACTCTATCCAGGAACTAACCATGCAATCTTGCCAGATGCGCACGCGGTATCAAAAAGGTGCCTAGCATCAAGAAGGTGTATAGCATCAATGAGGACATCCTATAGGTTATGAGATGACATCCTCCTGCATTGATCCTGTCGTTAGCAAGTTAAA
>PKUY01000092.1 GCA_003131705.1 Acidobacteriota bacterium
CATAGATGCCTGCCTTGAGCACTATGCCGGAAAGCAGAGCCGAAATATTGCTGGGGGCAACGGGGTGGGCTGCGGGAAGCCAGATATGGAACGGAATGACACCCGCCTTGATGCTAAAACCCAGGAAGAACAGCACAAACGCGATGGCCTGCTGGCTGCTGGACAATTGCGCTCCAGCGGCGCGGAAGCTCGCGAATTCCGCGCTGCCGCTGACCTGCATCAATAAAGCGAAACCGAGAAGCAAACATCCGGCATCCATATGGGCCATGACGACGTAGAGCAGCCCGGCTCGCCGGGTCTCCCGGTCCTCGTGGTAAAACGTTACGAGCCCGTAGGCAACCAGCGCCATCACTTCCCACCCGATCAGGAACNNCAAGAGATGGAATAAGAAGCCGAAGAAGCCGATGTTCCTCTTACCCTCGAATTCTTTCAAATAGCTGAATGAGTAAATGGAAACCGCGCCGGCCAGAATCGCCAGGGTCAAGTTGAAGAAGCCAGCCAGAGCGTCGNNCAGAGCGTCGTAGTCGAAGCTGTATGCAAACAGTGGAATCCCTGAGGAGATCGACCACTGGACCGGCGTGCCTTGAAGAATGCCGACTACTGCGGCGAGGCCACCCAAGACAGCGCCTGCCAAGGCGCTGCCGCAACAGATGTAGCGGCAGAGCGTCGGCTTCCGCCAGGTCCCAAGACTAGCAATAGCGCCGGTCGAGTAGGCGGCAACGCTAAGTGTGAAGATCGTGCCAACCGGAAGCGTGTTCATGACCTATTCATCACGACCCGATGATAAAACTTTTGGTTAACATCGTCCCACAGTTTTCGGTGCGATTTTCCGGTACGATGGCAACCGCTTTGCACTGCGTCATCCTCCCTTTTTCGACTTGTTGCTGTCTCTTCCACCCTTTGGTACACAAACCGCAAGAGCTAGCGATCTATGTCACTATTTAGCGTACGGAGCGGAATCACGCGATCCGTTAACTAGTCGGCCGAAGAGTATGAGACTTTGAGATAATTCTGATCCCGTTGGCATCCCGCGTTGGCTTCACGTAGATCGCGAAGGCATGCTCTTCCGGAGATTCGCCAGCATCATAAAATTCGCCGTCAACCCAACCGTCCGGCGACATCTCAATCCACGTGAGATTTGCTTCGACAAGTTCCCGGACACCCGGGACTTGTTTTTGCGACGTACTGGATAGATTCATCCACTCCGATGACGGGGATGTCCGTCCGATCAGTTGTCGGATCCGCACGTTCATTCCTGCATCGAATAGCAGACAGCATGGTGTCCCCTGTTGCTTAGCTGGAACCGCGCAGAGAACCCAGCCTGATCTCCAGATCTCTCTGGGGGCGACAAAGTCAAACTCATAAGTGTTGGGGAACCCCGGCCGAGGCTTGCATCCGTCCGGTCTTTCACACGACCAAGGCGATCCGCCGGCACAAACAACAAAGCGACCACAGCGAGCTTGACGTTGGCCTTTCGTTCTTCTCTCACGTCACCATCGGAGGCGGTGGACAAACGGAGCCTATCGCCATTTGTCTTCCTCGAAGGCGAAGGCTCTACCCAAGGTCGAAACACGGAGAACTTGGGTCTGCCAGACATAGCTGTCTCCTGCAATGCGCCGCACCCGAGACAATGCCGCCAGCCTGTTTCTGCGAGTTCTTGTAAGTGCTTTCCTCCCTAGGGGCAAGAAGCAACGACCTCACGCAAGCAAAGAATGACACTTGACATAGTAAATTGCGCAGATTACGGTATGCATGTACGCAAGGATGAGCATGCCACAGCAACTTGCCAACTTCAAGTCTGAGTTCTTCAAGGCACTCGCGCACCCCGTCCGCATCCGAATCTTGGATTGTCTTCGTGACGGGGAGAAGGGGGTCAATGAGCTAAGCGAGATGTTGAAAATTGAGCCCGCAAACGTTTCTCAACAGCTTGCCATTTTGCGGATGCGCAACATCGTGATCGGACGCAAAGCGGGGAGCAATGTGTATTACTCCGTTTCCGATGCAACGTTGTTCCGGCTTCTTGACGTAGCCAAAGACATCTTCAACAACCACTTGGTCGGTGTACGAGACATGCTTCAGCAGATGGAGGCAGCCTCGTAGAGGGACGGTTCATCAAAGGAGGCAAAATGTACGAGATCGATCAGGAAAAGTGCAAGAAGGATGGCGACTGCGCGGATGCGTGTCCGACCGCAACCATCGAGAAGAAAGACGATGGAACGTTCAACGTCGGCGATGACTGCACTGATTGCGGCGCCTGCGAGTCGGTGTGCGAAACCGAGGCCATTCACCTCGCGCAGTAGTTTTCAAACCTACCTGCGGAGCGGAACGTCCACGGTCGTTCCGGGGTTCTGCCGGAAAATCTGCCGAAACGTCGAGCCGCCCTCGTGCTCAGTTCTCAAATTTCCCTTCCGGACTACCCGGTATCGGAAAATCCAGGCTGCTTTTCTTCGACTCCAGCGTAAGGGCAACGGTCGGTATACCTTAGGTGCAACTGAGGCGTGAGAAAAAGCAGCCGAATGAGCCGTAAGCGACACCATGCGAAGCATTTAGGATTTTTGTTTTCATGGCTCATAACCCGGAGGTCGTCGGTTCAAATCCGCCCCCCGCAACCAAATTCCTTACTTTTACTTCTAGCCTTGAGTTATCAGCCAAAAACGAACCGGCTGAGTCTTGTGGCCAATTCCATCGGCCGGGGTCGAAGATCGGCGCAAGTAAAGAGCTGGCGCTGTCTTTTCAATCGGCAACGCTACAACCGTTAGAAGGCGCGATCTCCGCGCGGAGTGAGCTATATGAACTTTCCTCAACTGGCTCGGTTCACCGACGTTGCCCTTCTACTATTGCGCCTGATGGTCGGTCTCATTTTCATAACCAGTGGCTGGAAACATCTCAAAGATCCCGCCGGGCGAAGCAAGGAAATCGAAATGAGCAGAGGCTTCACGATTTTTCTGGGTGCGGCTGAGTTCGCCGGAGGTCTGGGAGTGATCTCGGGCGTTTTCACGCAACTCGCTTCTATTGGTTTGATTCTCCTCATGCTCGGCGCCATCCAGAAGAAAATATTCGTCTGGCACACCGGTTTCTGGGGCAAATCGGGGACCAATGGCTGGAGCTACGACACCATGCTTGTGGTAATGAATCTCGTTATCGTCACCACGGGCGGCGGGAACTTATCATTGATGAGGCTGTTCGGTTAGTTCTGATTTCGGATGTTAGTGGCGTTGCGAACAGGACGGCTGGCCTTGCTGGGAGCTATTCTCTTGGCTACGGCGTCTTGCCGACTTACAGGAGAGCGACCTCTGCGTCATGCGCCGCAGGATAGATGCGGAAGAGCTGAGTGAGATGCGTCATATCGAGCAACGCTTTCACCTGACTGTTTAGCGCAGCGAGCACGAGCTTTCGGTTTGTCTTTTGAGAGCTCAGCTGCACGCTCACGAGGGCGCCTAGCCCGGCCGAGTCGATGAACGGCACACCGCTGAAATCCACAATCAACACCGGACACGATTCAGCGCGCGCGGCGGTCTGAAA
>PKUY01000199.1 GCA_003131705.1 Acidobacteriota bacterium
TAGAAGCGATCAAAGCTGCTGGCACGGGCATACCGGTCGTGATTGTGAACCCCACTGCGCCGGTAGGCCCGGGTGACTGGAAGCCGACTCCGACCGGCCGTATCATTGTGGATTTTCTCAACGGGAAAATGCCCGCGTACGTGGACACGGGATTGAATCTGGCGCCGGTCGAAGACGTCGCAGCTGGACATCTGCTGGCGGCGGAAAAAGGCAGAATCGGCGAGCGGTATATTCTTGGTGGGCGCAACATGACGCTGAAGCAAATTCTGGAGGCGCTCGCCGTGATCGCTGGACGTCCCGCCCCGCGCGTGCGGCTCCCACACGCTGTAGCGCTCGCGGCAGGTTATGCGGACGAGCTGTTTTCGCGCCTGGTAGGACGCGAGCCGCGCATTCCGGTCGAAGGTGTGAAGATGTCGCGCCACCGCATGTTCGTCGAAAGCGATAAGGCCGCGCGGGAATTGGGTTACGCGCCAGGGGCTGTGGCAGGGGCCCTTGAGAGGGCCGTGCGCTGGTACGCCGATAATGGCTACATACGCGGTTGCGCCGGAGCGAAACCGGTAGCGCACGCGCAGGCCGCGTAAGTCTGCGCGCGGCAAAAAGAATTCATATGCATTTGTAGGTCGTGGTGACAGCGGTGGCGGTAGAGTGAATAATATGCGGGGACCGAATCCCCGGCGTGAAGTTTGTTATATGGATAGTGGTGCTGAATGAAGGTCCTCATTACATTTGCGCTCGAAAACGAGTTCGCGCCCTGGCGCAAGCTCCGCCACTTTCAGCGTGTGTCCTCCGACGTGTGGGACTACAGGTTTATCGCGAACGTTGGACCGGCGGACGTCCGTGTCGTTCTCACCGGCGCGGGCCGTTTTGCGGCGCAGCGCGCCATACCACCAGCCTTCGCTGATCGGCCGGATGTCTGCATTTCCTCCGGTCTTTCCGGTGGGTTGAGCCCGCTCCATCGCCCGGGGGATATTCTGGTGGCGCGAACCATTGGGGAAATAAAAGGAACGCGATTGATTCGCAGCGATGCAGAACTGGTTCAGCGCGCCGAGGCGTCCGGAGCGAAGCTCGTGGAGAAGTTTCTTGTCTCGGATCATGTAATCTCGACAACGGAGGAGAAGCACTCCCTGGCCGGCTCGGGTGATGCGGTCGATATGGAAAGTATTTTCGTCCTCGAGGCAGCCGCGCAGCAGCGGATTCGGTCGGTGGCAATTCGAGCGATCAGCGACGGATCTGAATCCAGTTTGCCTCTCGATTTTGACCGCGTCTTTAACGAACAGGGCACCGTGAGCATTCCGAAAGTGATCGGGCAAGTCGTTAGGCAACCCCACCGAATCGGCGGCCTGATCCGGTTGGCGCAGGAAAGCGAACGGGCAGCCGCGATGCTGGCTAAGTTTCTCGACTCCTATGTTCAACTTTTTGCGGCGGGTCCGTTGCCGGAAAACGCTAAGCCTGCGGTGCTGGCCGTATGATTCACACAATCGCACAAGTCGGAGCTCGCGACGGACAGCACAAAGGCGAAGGCCAGATGCGTGCGGGCGTATACCGCGGCCAAGGGCGCGTCGTCATCGAACATGTGCCAATCCCGGAAATCGGCGAAGGCGAAGTGCTTTTCCGCGTGGCCGCCTGTGGTATCTGCGGGACCGACATCAAGAAAATTCATCACGGCTTTATTGCACCGCCGCAAATCCTGGGTCACGAACTCGCCGGCACGGTCGTTAAGACCGGACGCGGCGTGACGGNNAGCGTCGTGAGTTTTCATCACATTCCCTGCGGCGCCTGTTTTTACTGCGAACGGAAACTTTTCTCGCAGTGTGCGGGTTACAAAAAGACCGGGCTGACGGCCGGATTCGACCCCAACGGCGGCGGCTTTGCGGAATACGTCCGAGCGATGCCCTGGATTGTTGAGCGCGGCATGATCGCCCTGCCCACTGACGTGACCTTCGAGGAAGCGACGTTTGTCGAGCCCGTGAACACGTGCCTCAAAGCGATCCGCAAAGCGCGCGTGGCCGCGCGTGAAACGGTCCTCGTAATCGGACAGGGGCCCATTGGCATGCTCTTGATGCTCGTTGCGAGGGACGCTGGCGCTATCGTGTATACGAGCGATCCGATGGCTGGCAGGCGCGCCGCCAGTGCGCGGTTAGGCGCTGCAGAGTCGTTCAATCCCTTGACGTCGAATCTTCTTAAGGAGATGCGGCGTCGTACGGGTGGCCGGGGCGCGGACGCGGTTCTCCTTGCGGTGCCCAACGCGGCATTGGTGCCGGAGGCCCTCGCTATCGCGCGGCCGGGTGGTGCCGTGTTACTGTTTGCTCATAACGATCCGGTTCTGCAACTCGAGTTTCCGGCCGCAGCAGTCGGGATCGAGGAAAAAGAAATTCTTGGCAGTTACAGCGCGTCGGTGGATGATCAAAAAGAATCCGCGGCGCTCGTGTTCGAGGGACGTTTGCCGTTGCGCGATCTCGTATCGCACCGGTTTCCCCTTGCGAACATTGCGGAAGCTCTCGACCTCGCGGCGTACCCGAAAGAAGATACTCTAAAAGTGATGATTACCCACGAATGAGCCGATCGGAAAAAAACGGTCATATGACGGCGGCGGTACTTTACGGCCGTGAGGACGTAAAAATCGAACGCGTGGACATTCCGCGCCTCGCCGACGATGAAGTGTTGGTCCGCGTGGAAGTCGCGCTGACTGACGGAACCGACCTGAAAGTTTGGAAGCAGGGAGGCCACGCGCGAATGATTCAGCCGCCCGCGCTCTTTGGCCACGAGCTGTCTGGAATCGTCGAAGAGATGGGGAAGGCCGTAAACGGTGGCGTCCACAAGGGCATGCGAGTGGTGCCGGCGAATTCCGCCCCGTGCAATCGTTGCTTTTATTGCCGCAAGGGCCAGCCCAATCTCTGCGAAGATTTGCTTTTCAACAATGGCGCATACGCAGAATACATTCGGATCCCTGGAAGAATCGTCCGCGAAAACATGCTGGAAATTCCGGAAGGTGTTTCGTTCTCGGACGCGGCGCTGGTTGAGCCGCTGGCCTGCGTGCTGCGGGGCGTCCATGAAACCGGAATTCATTCAGGCGACACTGTCGTCGTGATTGGTTGTGGTCCGATCGGACTGAAGTTCATTCGAATTCTTTCGGGGCGTCAGGTGCGCGTGATTGCGCTTGGGAAACGCGCGAGTCAGATGCGCGCCGCCGAAGGGCTCGGCGCAGTCGCGACATTCGATGTTTCTGAAATTGAAAATCCGGTGGCTCTGGTGCGCGAGTTGACCGAAGGCGGACGCGGATCGGACGCCGTGATCGAGGCGGTCGGGCAGGCGGTTACATGGCAATGGGCGCTGCAAATGGTGCGAAAAGGCGGCACCGTGAACCTTTTTGGCGGGTGTCCGCAGGGCACAGAAGTGAAGCTCGATCCGGCGGCGTTGCACTATTCCGAGATCACCATTAAGTCAACGTTCCACCACACACCTCACTTTTTCCGCGAGGCGCTCGCCACGATCGTGCGTGGAGAAATTCGCGCGCGCGATTTCATTACCGGCGAGATTCCGCTGTCGGAACTTCCAGGAGTGTTTGAGCTTATGAAGAACCGGAACGGCGAGTTGAAAACAGCCGTCATTCCCTAGCTGCCGCCGACTGGCTCGAACGAACCTTTAGAGTCCTTCTGTTTGGCCGCTGTGCTTTACCGGAACATTAGTAGGTTGCTTGCCACGTTCGATGCTGCCAACACCCGAACTCGAAATCGCACGCAACCTTCCCCGCGGGGAATGCGGCGTCGAAGAGGCCGAGCGCTACACGCGCTCGCTGGCCACCAACCACTACGAAAACTTCAGCGTGGTTTCCTGGCTTCTTCCGCGCGATTTACACCAGCATTTTTACAACGTCTACGCCTATTGCCGCTGGTCGGATGATCTCGGCGACGAAGTTCCGAACCGCGAGCGCGCTCTTCTGTTACTCGACGCCTGGGAGCATGAGCTTCGGAATTGCTGGCGTCGGGGTACGGAATTGTCTCATCCAGTGCTGATCGCCTTGCGCGAAACAGTGGTAGCGAAAAGCATTCCTGTGCGACCGTTTGTGGATCTGCTCCGTGCATTCCGTCAGGATCAAAAAGTGCAGCGGTACGCCACCTGGGACGAGGTCCTTGACTATTGCCGGTTTTCGGCGAATCCGGTGGGGCGGCTGGTGCTGTACATCTGCGGTTACCGGGATAGCGAGCGGCAGCTTTTGTCGGACTTCACGTGCACCGCGTTACAGCTTGCCAATTTCTGGCAGGATGTTTCGCGAGACCTCGAAAAGGACCGCATCTATATTCCGCTAGAAGCTCTCGCTGAACACGGGCTGACCGAAGACGACATCGTCGCGAAGCGATTTGATGCGCGCTATGTGGCGTTGATGAAATCCCTGATTGCACGCACGCGAGAGCTTTTCGCCGCGGGCTCGCCACTGACCCAACGCGTTGATTCGGCGCTGCGGATTGACTTGGAGTTGTTCAGTCGCGGGGGCCTCGCAATCCTTGATGCGATTGAAGCCTCCGGCTATAACACTCTCGAACACCGACCCGCGTTAGCGAAGCGAACGAAGATCGGATTAGTCGCCCGCGCGCTGGGCTCGCAGCTCGTGACTTTCCGGAAGAGCTTTTCGGCTGAATCAGCCGACTACGCTTCCGCTCCTTTCTCAGTGATGGAGGAAATCCCATCTGACGACCTGGAACGCGGCTTGCGGATCTCCGCGAACGCTGAAAATCTTCGAGCCTCCTACGCCGAGTGCAACCGGCTGGCGCGGGCCTCGCGCAGCAGTTTCTACCTGGCGTTTTTTGGCTTGCGCAAGGAAAAGCGGGACGCGCTGTGCGCGCTCTACGCTTTCATGCGCCTTGTGGACGATGTGTCGGATGAGCCGGGCGATTTGGACTCGAAGCACGCGGGGCTCGCTCGTTGGCGCGCCATGCTGGACGAGGCGGTCGCAGGGCACACGGAAGGCCACGCAGTTCTGCCCGCGCTTGCCGACACGATCTCCCGTTTCGAAATTCCCACGCGCTATTTCCACGATTTGATTCTGGGCGCAGAGATGGACTTGACGGTCGCGTCCTATGCTACATTCGACCAGCTTTCCGAATATTGCTATCGTGTGGCGGGTACGGTGGGGCTTACGTGCCTGCATGTATTCGGCTTCACAAATCCGCGCGCGCCCGATATGGCCGAGCGGCTTGGCCTAGCGTTCCAGCTCACGAACATCCTCCGCGACGTGCCGAGCGATCTTGAAATGGGACGCGTGTACTTGCCGCTCGAAGATCTCAGTCGATTCGGAGTGCGTAAACAGGAATTGCGAGGGCCGCTTACGCCTTCTCTTCGCGATCTTCTAGAGTTTG
>PKUY01000046.1 GCA_003131705.1 Acidobacteriota bacterium
GCCGTCTGCCGTCCGCCGTCCGCCGTCTGCCGTCCGCCGTCCCGTCAGGCCCAGGAAAGATCCTGCTTCGAAAGCGGCATCGAACGAATTCGCTTCCCCGTGGCCGCAAAGATCGCATTGCACAGCGCGGGAATCACCGGCGGCAGCGCGGGCTCGCCGAGTCCGGTCGGCGGGTTGTCCGTCTTGAGGAAAGACACCTCGACCGGGCACGACTGCCTCATGCGCAGCAACGGGAAGGTCTGGAGGTTCGTATTGACCGTGCGTCCCTTGTCGATCGTGATCTCCTGTCCCAGAGCCTGGGCGATGCCGTCGAGCGCCGCGCCCTGACTCTGGTTCTCGGCATGGATCGGATTGATGATCTGGCTGCCGATGTCGCCCACGACCCAGACCTTGTCGACCTTCAGCACGCCGGCCTTCGAGACCGTCGCCTGCACGACCTCGGCGAAATAACCCATGTGGCTGAAGTGGAACGCGACGCCCATTCCCGTCCCCTTGGGAAGCGTCGTCTTGCCCCATCCGGCCTTCTCCGCAACCATCTGAACGACGCCGCGCGCGCGCACCGCGTCGAAGCGCGGCCCGCCTCCGCCGCCGCGACCGCCGGCGCCTGGAGCCGCTCCTGGCGGCGGGGCCGCCGGGGCCGGTGCAGGTGTTGCATTGGAAAGCAGGTCGAGCCGGAACTGAACCGGATCCTTCCCCGCGGCGTGCGCGAGCTCGTCGATGAAGGACTGCATCACGAATGCGATCGAATTGCTTCCGGGGGCGCGCATCGCGCCCATGGGAACGCCGCTGGGCATCATCGAACTGAGTTGCGAAAAATTCGGAACGAAGCGCGAGGGGAATTCCTCGCCGGAAAGGCCGGCGCTCTGCGCGAAGCGGCCTTTTTCACCGAAGGTGACAAAGTGATTGCGCCAGGCAATAATTTTGCCGTTGGCATCCACGCCACCCTTCAGGAAATGGTAGCCCGCAGGACGGTAGAAGTCGTGCGCCATGTCCTGTTCGCGGGTCCACAGCAATTTCACCGGCACGCCAATCTGTTTGGCGATCACCGCGGCCTCGACCATGTAGTCGTTCGTGAGGCGCCGGCCGAAGCCGCCGCCCACGCGGGTAAGATGAATGGTGATGTCTTTCGGGTCGATACCGAGAGTCTTTGCCGTCTGTGCCAGGCCACTCGCGGGCGTCTGGCTGGGAGCCCAAACCTCAAGCTTGCCGTCCTTAAAATACGCGGAGCAATTCTGCGGTTCGAGCGGCACGTGCGAAAGGAACGGATACGAATAGGCCGCTTCGACGACGTGCGCGGCGGTTCCAAAAGCCGCGTCTGCGTCGCCGTCCTTGCGAAGCGTTTGGCCAGGCTCGTTCTTGGCCAGTTGCACCGATGTGGTTGCGTAAAGCTCGCTGCTCTGTGCGGCGGTTGGGCCTTCGTCCCAAACGACCTTGAGAACTTTGTCCCTTGCGTAGCGGGCTTGATACCAGCTATCGGCGACGATCGCGACGCCGCCGACCAGAGCGCTGGGATCGCTGCTCGGTTCGACGACGAAAGCATGCCTGATACCGGGCTGCGCCTTGACCTCGTCGAGATTGGCACTGACAACTTTGCCGCCGAAAACGGGGCACTTCTCGAAGTTGGCGTAAAGCATGCCGGGCATGGTGAAATCGATTCCGAAAACCGGCTTGCCGGTGACGATCTTGTGGATGTCAGGATTGGCCATCGAATGCCCGATGATGCGGTAGTCTTTCGGGTCCTTCATCTTCAGCGTCTTCGGATCCGGGACCGGCAACGTAGCGGCCTTGGATGCGAGTTCGCCGTAGCTTGCGGAACGCTTGCTGGCCTCGTGATGCACGCGGCTGGAAGTCGTGGTGCATTCCGATGCGGGCACGTTCCATGTCTGCGCTGCAGCGCTGATCAGCATTTGCCGGCCACCCGCGCCGACCTGCCGCATGGGCTCCCAGTTCAGCGGCGTCGCGGTGCTGCCGCCCGCAATCTGCAGGCCGTATTTCGCCATGTTCAAATCGCCCTGTTCGATGCGCACATCCTTCCAGTCGGCGTCGAGTTCTTCGGCGATCAGCATGGGAAGCATGACCTTCACGCCCTGGCCGATCTCGGGGTTCTTGGCAATGATCGTGATGATGCCATCGGGCGCAATGCTGATGAAGGAAGCGGGCAGAAGCGGAGCCTGCGGCCCAAATTGGGCGAGCACCTTCGCAACCGGTTCGATGTAGGAGGCGAGAAGCATGCCGCCTCCGGCGAGTGCGGTTANNTCCACAGGGCCTCCTTATTCCTTTTCGGACACAATCGCGGCGAGTTCAACCGGTTGCGTCAATTCGCTTGCAGTAGCGGGTGCCTTCGTTTGCTTGGCAGCGATCTCCGCGGCCTTGTGAATGGCTTTGCGAACGCGCAGATACGTCCCACAACGGCAGATATTGCCGTCCATCGCGGCGTCGATATCCGCATCCGTGGGCTTTGGATTTTTCGCGAGCAGGGCGGAGGCAGTCATCATTTGGCCAGCCTGGCAGTAGCCGCACTGCGGTACGTCGATCTCCGTCCACGCAATCTGGACGGGGTGCGTTCCGTCCGCGGAAAGTCCCTCGAGCGTGGTGACGTGTTTGCCGGCAGCCTTCGAAATCGGCGTGGTACAAGAGCGGACGGCCACACCGTCGAGGTGAACGGTACAGCAACCGCACAGCGCCATTCCGCAGCCATACTTTGTGCCGTGCAGGCTAAGCGTGTCGCGGATTACCCACAGAAGAGGCGTCTCGGCAGGTACGTCGACTGTTTCGAGGCGACCGTTTACAGTGAGTTTATAAGCCATGGAATTACCTCCGAAACGCGAGGGTTATCTCGAACGGGAGCAAGGTAGCACCGTGTGCGTGCGGTGTCAATCAGAGGGCCACATCATGTCGTTAGCACACGATGTG
>PKUY01000432.1 GCA_003131705.1 Acidobacteriota bacterium
GACTTTCTTGGGACAGCACTGGGCTCCTATATCAAATATGAGAAATCGCCTCTCGCCGTCGGGGCGGGGTCTGCTGGCACGGGGCCGCACAAGGAGTCTCACATCAACATCGGCGATCAACTCGATCACTACCGCATTGATAGCGTCGTCGCTCGCGGTAACGTGGCGACGGTTTACCGTGGAACCGATCCTCGAACCGGCCGACCCGTCGCACTGAAGATTCCTCATCCGGATATGGAAGGCGACCAGGAATANNGGAGTGGGTTGACGGCAAGCTGTTGAGCCAAATGCTGAAGGAAGAGAAGAAGCTCTCACCCGAGCGGGCCGTAAAGATAGCCATCGGCATTGCTCATGCTCTGGGATACATCCACAACCACGGCATTGTGCACCGCAGCCTCAATCCAAAGCACATCATGGTGGATGCGCAAGATCACGTCAAACTGATCCACTTCGGCGTCGCCGCAAAAACCGGAGCTCGGCGCATTACTTTCACAAAGCTTCCTGCGGNNCTGGTCAATCCCCGTTCCGGGGTTCGGACGCTTTCTCAATTCTGAACGATCGGTTGATGAATCATCCCGCGCCGCCGCGTGAAATCGACCCTGCGATCTCGCCGCAGCTGCAGGAGGTAATTTATCGTGCAATGGAGCGAGAAGCGCAGAACCGTTATGCAAACGCCCACGATTTTGCGGCGGATCTTGAACATCTTGATAAGGTCGGAATCGCGGATCGTTGCGAGCTGCGAGACTGGAAGAAGCCGCGTACGCCAGCCACTCGAAAAGTTCTGTTGTACTTCGCAGTGATTTTGGTTCCTCTTCTGATTTTTGCGCTGTTGCTCTACTTCTCGCGGCGTTAGACAGCACGGTCTCGGATACGTGTTTGCCGGATCTCAGTTCAAGAGCGACATTGAGCGCAGCTTTTACGCCCTCGGTCACGGCCTCCTGATTCCCTTGTTTTTTATTTCCATTGGGCTGACTAGCGATTACCGCGCCCTGGGCGGACACTGGATGTTGCTGCTCGTCCTGTTTGCCGTGGCGGTTGTGGGAAAGCTGGTGGGTTGTGGACTGGCTGCACTTGGTTCCGGCATGGATCGCGTGCGCAGCCTCCGGGTCGGATGCGGAATGATATCGCGCGGAGAGGTCGGCCTAATCGTTACGGCGATGGGCGCAAGCACTGGTATTTTCGGACGACCCGAAGTTGCGGTGATGGTCGCGGTTGTGCTGCTAACCACGCTGCTCACTCCGCTGGTCCTTCGTGGTGCGTTCAATCTGAAATCCCAGCAGGATTTTGAGGAGGGTCTGACAAGCCCCGAATCCAATATCGTGTCTTCCGACGCGGGGCGAAGCGCCATCGACTCGCGTCCGAACGAGCCCAGCCTGAGAGTCATGACTCCTCGCAGTACGGCTTTGCTTGCCTTTAGTAGTGTCGATGACGCCTCCGGTGTGGAATAACCGCCGCTGTGCGGCACGTCTCCAACAGTTTCGGATCCACCAGATCCACGAGTTGCCGCATCCGGACCTGCGGGAAATCCCACACGTCATCCGGACGTTCCCAAAATTTCCTGGGATGAAAGCGCTCCCATTACGCCACGCCTGAATCAGGTACCGGTTGCGAATTTACTCTGGATTGAACTCGCCTGCGACGATCATTTGTTCGCTCATCGCTCGAGCCTGTTTGAACTGTGCGATCGTCTCTGCGGGCGTGCCTGCAGACAGTTCCGTCAAGATTCGATTGAGTTCTTCGTCAAAAAGTTTGGTGATGAGCTCAGGGGTATGGATCACCGGCCGCCCATTCTCGTCCGCGATGCGGATGACAGCTCGATGGCGCACTCGCTGCGCGATCATCAGCCGGTAGATGCGGTCCGTCGCTAGATCTTCCATGTAGCCGTCGAGAAGGCTTGCGCCGCGGCCGCTGAGCACTCCCTGGCGATAGCGAATCACCGTGCGAACTGCTGCGCGTGTGCCTCCAAGCGTCTGCTTGCCGACGCCCGCAGGAGCGGGTCGGAGGTCGGGACGAGGATCAGGTGAGGCCGGGCGCGCCTTCAGCTGGTTCGGGATGGGAAACTGCTTCACGGCAATCCCATTCTGATCCGGATGGCCCGTCCACGCGCCATCCATCAAACACATCGCTTCGTTCTTCTTGTCCTCTTCGAGCACGGCGAGCGCTCGCGCATTCAACTCGGCATTCTCGCGGCTGGGGTAAAGCGCCGTCATGCCGCCAATGGCGAGTATTCCGTGCTTGTGGCAGATCTCGGGTATGCGATTGCGGAGATTCTGGAAAAACGCGATGTTGTGCGGAATCGTATTGCGGTCGGGCAGAACCCAGCGCGGATCGGGCAGGTTAAAATGGATCAGGCTGGCCATATAGTCCCAGCGGCCGAGATTCAGCCCGAGGATATGGTCGCGCAAGTTGTAAGAGAATTCCTCCATCTGGTATGCGAGCGGATGCGATTCAACGAGCGCCATGCACTTGATCGAGTCCTTCGGCCAGCCTTTCGCTTGGGCCACGGATTGGAAAATATCGCGCCACCACAGCGCCTCTTCCGCTGACTCCGATTTCGGAATATAGAATGTGAGCGGATGCTTCAACCACGCCGGGTCCACTTGAAATGCCACCAGCGCCACATCAAAAAGCGAGGCCGGAAGTATTTCGCCGGCAATCACGCCGCCTTGATGGAGATGCAGCCCGCGAGGGCGGCTGAAAATCACTGACTTGCTTGGCTGAATCCCGACGGTGCGGTCGCGTTTGTGGTCGAAGTAGCTGAGTTGGCCGCGGAGCGCGGAAAGAATATTCGAGACGCCCTGCATCAGATGCGGCCAGGTGTTGGCCGTCGAATCTTCGAGGTCGAGCATCACTACCGGCGCGCCGGAATTCAGCATCTTGACGACGAGCTCGGCGTCATCGGAGGGGCCGGTCATCTGATTGCGCTGGTCCTCGCACCACGCGGGCAGTTCGACCTTCCATTTCTCTTGCGTCGCAGGAGAAGGCGGCAAGTAATCCGGCAACTTGCCCTGATGTGCCGCAGCGAGCGCCGCAGCCCGCTTCCGGACAAGCTCGCGCTGACGGGCGGTAAATGCCCGGTCGAGGGGTATAAGGAATTCAAGAAAGCCTTTTGGCAGGTCGCGCGCGCCGTCGAAACCTGCCGGGGCAACGTTCATGGACTGAATAGCACCGGGAGAACTCCTCTTCGTAGCCATAGGCCTGTCTCTTGCAATAACTGCGAGGTCATCCCTTCGTGCATGGAGCACGACCTCGGCAAACTAGAACCCGGTTGGGGGCACTTTCTGGAATTGTTGTTCTTCCGTGGAGCCCGCGAGCGCGCCCGTGGACAGGTCGGCCCCAACAATTTTCTCCGCGATGACGTCGAAATAGCTGGTCCCGACAAATCTCTGATGGGTGGTGGCCATGTAGCCGCTGCCCTTTTCATGGTCGAATTCCTTGTTCTGGAAACGCGCATAAGCCGCCATCCCGTCATTTTTGTATGCACGCGCAAGTTCGAACATGCCGAGGTTCAGGGCGTGGAATCCCGCCAATGTGACAAACTGAAATTTGTAACCCATTGCTCCCAGTTCTATTTGAAATTTGGAGATCGCGTTGTTGTCGAGATTAGCCGACCAATTGAACGAGGGCGAGCAATTATAGCTCAACAGTTTTCCGGGAAACTTTTTATGGATACCCTCCGCAAAAACCCGCGCTTCCTTCAAATCCGGTTTTGAAGTCTCACACCAAATCATGTCAGCGTAGGGACAATAGGCTAGCCCGCGGGCAATCGCGCATTCAATCCCTCCTCGCAATCGGAAATAGCCTTCTACAGTCCTGTCTCCGGTCAAGAACGGCCGATCGCCAGGATCAACATCACTGGTGATAAGGAATGCACCATTGGCATCCGTTCTCGCAATCAGAACCGTGGGAACGCCCATGAGGTCCGCAGCAAACCTTGCTGCAATTAGCTTCTGTATCGCTTCCTTCATCGGAACCAAGACTTTCCCGCCCATATGTCCGCATTTCTTGGCCGACGCGAGCTGATCCTCAAAGTGAACGCCAGCGGCACCGGCTTCGATCATCGCCTTCATTAATTCAAACGCGTTGAGGGGTCCACCGAATCCCGCTTCTGCATCCGCAATAATCGGCGCAAACCAGTAGGGCCCGCGTACACGACCGTCGGCGTGCTGGATCTGATCCGCGCGCTGAAAGGCGTTGTTTATTCGCCGAACGACACTTGGCACGCTATCGGCGGGATATAGGCTCTGGTCCGGGTACATTTGTCCGGCCGAGTTCATGTCGGCGGCGACCTGCCAGCCACTCACATAGATGACTTTCAGACCGGCTTCCACTTGCTGTATTGCCTGATTGCCGGTTAAGGCGCCAAGTGCCGGCAGATAATCGTCGGTGTGCAACAAATCCCAAAGCCGATCGGCACCCATATGGGCGAGGCTGTGTTCGATTCTAGCTGTGCCGCGGAGCTTCTCGATGTC
Source organism: Acidobacteriota bacterium (assembly GCA_003131705.1). Taxonomy (GTDB): domain Bacteria; phylum Acidobacteriota; class Terriglobia; order Acidiferrales; family UBA7541; genus Palsa-295. The sequence goes on from PKUY01000432.1 coordinate 4,473, forward strand.
TTTGGCGCTGTAAGCGCGCTCGATTCCTTGCCAGCGCTTCGTAGCCCAGTTTCGCTCTATTTCCTCGACGCTAGGAAGACTAAGCATGATTCCCCCGCTCTTCAGATGCGAGAACTTTCAAATTGAACAAACATCCCGCCCTGCCTTTGCCAGCCGCCCGCGAACATACGCTAGGCTACTTCTTGGCAATGGTGACTTATGTCACGATTTAGCGTGATCCGAGTCACAGCTATCAAAGCGACGAGCCAATAGGTTAAGAGCGTGGTGCCGTGTGGGAGGCCGAGTATGGATGTGATAGTGGAGGTAGACGGCGAGGGCATCCCGCGGCTCCGCTTTCCCGAACCATTCAATGCTGCCGAGTACTTCATAGACCGCCACATCGCCGAAGGACGCGGCGACAAAGTGGCGATCCGAACCCTGAATCGGGACGTGACCTACGCTGAACTGTTCCACGCAGTCAACCAGGTAGGCAATACCCTCACGAATCTGGGAATTGGGCGCGGCGAGCGGATCCTGATTGTAGTTAAAGACTGTCCCGAATTCTTTTTCCTTTTCTGGGGTGCCGTCAAAGCGGGCATAATTCCTGTTCCACTGAACGGCTTGGCACCCGCCAGCGATTTCGAGTTCGTTATCCAACATTCGAAATGCTCCGGACTGTTTTACTCACGAGAGTTCACAACTACCATGGAGGCTGCCCTGGGAGCGTGTTCCCCGCAGCCGAAGGTAGTGCTGCCCATCGACGAAGGTAAAGAATCACTGACCGATCTGGCACGCAACGCTTCGCCTCATCTCAAGGCGGTTTTTGCGAGAGCTGAGGACGATTGCTTCTGTCTCTATTCTTCCGGCACCACCGGTCTGCCGAAAGGCGTGATCCACGCGCATGGAGACATCGCCGTCATCAGCCAATTCTATATGGTTGAAATTCTCGGCGTGACCGAGGACGACTCCTTTTTCAGCGTCGCACGGCTCTGCTTCTCTTTTGGCATGAATATCGGCATGATCGGCCCGCTGTATGTCGGTGGGACGGCGATCCTCGATGATCGGCGTCCCACCCCGCAGAGCGTGGTCGAACTGTTTCGCCGCTGCCAACCTACAATCTTCGGCGCTGTGCCTACCTTTTATGCCCAATTCCTGGCTTCGGGAGTGCTGAGCCGGAAGGATGTTGGCCGGCTCCGTCGGTGCATCTCGGCTGCCGAGGCCTTGCCACCTGAACTGCATCGCGAGTGGCTTGCGACAACCGGAGTGCCGATCATTGAGGGTATTGGCTCAACGGAAGTGGGCCACATCTATATTTCGNNTTTTTCGAATCGCGTGGACGACATTCGGCCGGGCGTGACGGGCAAACCAGTGCCCAGTTATCAAGTCAGGCTGGTTGATGACGCTGGGAACATTGTTGCCGATGACGTGCCCGGCCGACTGCTGGTAAAGGGCCAGTCGGTGATCAGGCGCTACTGGAACGATCCCGAAAGGACAGCTAAGACGATTGTAGACGGCTGGTACGATACGGGTGATACCTTTCGCCGGGACGTACACGGCTACTACACTTACTGCGGGCGAAGCGACGATGTGTTCAAGGTCAGCGGGCGATGGGTTTCGCCGTACGAAATCGAATCTGTCCTCGTCCAGCATCCCCAGGTGCTTGAAGCAGCGGTCATAGGCCGGAAAGATGAACATGGTCTGATCCGGGCCGATGCTTGGGTCGTGCTGAAGGAGCCCACGACTTCTGGCGCACAGATCGGGGAAGATCTCCGACATTTCTGTGAGGCGATTCTCCCCCGCTACAAAATGCCGGGGCAGATTCATATCGCCGACAAGTTGCCGAAGACGGCTACCGGGAAGATCCAACGGTACAAACTGCGCGTTGCGTTTGCAGATCAAGATCGGATGTCTTATAAGCGGAAGGATTTGGTCTTGGTCGAACGGGTGGGCCGGGTCGTCATCGCTACGGTATCCCGTCCTCCGGTCAACGCGCTCAATGACGAATTGATCGAACGCCTCGACGCTGTGCTGGATCAGGTGATCGACGATCAAGAGGTCGTGGTGCTGCACATCCGCAGCGATCAGCAGGCGTTCTGTGCGGGAGCCGACCTCGCCTTGATGCAGTCTTGCTTTGGCACGCTTGAAGGCCCCGATGTCATGCTGGACCTGGTACGCCGCATGCAGCGCTTGTTCGCGCGGATCGAATCGGCCCCCCTACTTACGCTTGCCGAGATAGGCGGAGCGGCTTTGGGGGGCGGTCTGGAACTGGCGCTGGCTTGTGACGTTCGCGTGGCTGCGGTCGAAGCGAAACTCGGCCTTCCGGAGGTAGGACTAGGCCTTTTGCCCGGCGCCGGCGGCACCCAACGGCTCACCCGGCTCTGCGGTCGCGGCATCGCGAATCGCCTCATACTTGGTGGAGAAGTGATTGACGGTGCATTAGCTGAACGGCTCGGAGTCGTTCAGTGGACTCGGCCACTCTCACAGTTGCCTGAGTGGACGCGGGAACTTGCGGCGCGCTTCGCCCAGGCGCCCAGGCCCGCACTCGCTGCCAGCAAGCGGTGCCTGGCAGCAGTCGGCGATCCGCACCGCGATGGCTATGCCGAGGAACTCGCCGCTACGCGAAAACTCTACCAGCATCCTGAAACCCGGCGGAGAGTTGCTGAATTCCTTGAGAGAAGTGCAAAAAAGCACCAGATCGTCAAAGTTTGAGCAAGGTTATCCGCGCGCCCTTCTTAGGAGGAATTATGAAACTTGAAGGCAAAGTTGCGGTTGTTACCGGCGCCGCCTCTGGCATCGGCTTGGCGACCGCTGAAACCCTAGCCGAAGCGGGAGCGAGGGTAGTCATAGCCGACATCGCTAAGGACAAGGGCGAGGCCGCTGCTGTCGCTATTCAGAAGAAGGGCCACAAGGCCGAGTACATTCATCTCGACATCACGGATGACGCATCTATCGCCGCTTTCGCGGAAACGGTCCAAGGCAAGGTCGGTGCGGTCGATATCGTGGTAAACGGTGCCGGCTGGGGCCAGATAAAACCATTCTGGGAGATGCCGCTCGATGTGTGGAACAAGATAGTAATGCTCAACCTTGTCGGCCCGATGAAGCTGGTCAAGGCTCTTCTGCCGAAAATGATGGAGCGCAACGGCGGAAAGATCATCAACGTCGGCAGTGATGCCGGCCGCGTCGGCAGCTCGGGCGAGACTGTTTATGCCGGCGCCAAGGGTGGTCTGATTGCATTCACAAAGTCGCTCGCTCGCGAAGTCGCGCGCTACAACATCAATGTTAACTGCGTATGTCCGGGTCCCACCGAGACGCCGCTTTTGTTTGCAGTACCCGAGAAACACTTGGAGTCCTTCAAAAGGGCAATACCCTTCCGAAGGTTCGGCAAGCCGCAAGAAGTCGCTGATGCGATTCTGTTTTTCGCAAGCTCCCGTTCCGACTACATCACGGGTCAAGTCTTGAGCGTCAACGGCGGCCTGACTATGGTTGGCTAATTCATATACCAAGGAGCGAGAAGATGAAGAAAGTTCAATTGGCAAACTATAAGGCTGCTCATTTTGACTGGACCGTTTCCGGCAAGGTTGCCACCATTACTCTCAACCGTCCCGAGCGCAAGAATCCAGTCACCTTCGAGTCCTACGGCGAGCTGCGGGATTTGTTCCGCGAACTGGTCTACGCAACCGATATCAAGGCGGTGGTGTTCACCGGGGCGGGCAGCAATTTCTGCTCTGGCGGCGACGTTCACGATATCATCGGCAAGCTGGTGAAGATGGACATGCTTGAGTTGCTGGCGTTCACCCGGATGACTGGCGATCTGGTCAAGGCGATGCGCGCATGTCCCCAACCCATCATCTCCGCCATTGACGGTGTTTGCGCGGGCGCGGGAGCCATGATTGCTTCCGCTTCTGACATGCGCTTCGGCACCGCCCGGAGTAAGGTCGCGTTCCTGTTCGTGCGCGTCGGACTCGCGGCCGCTGACATGGGTGCGTGCACGCTGCTGCCGCGGCTGATTGGATTGTCGCGGGCGTCAGACCTATTGTTCACGGGCCGCGCCATGAGCGGCGAGGAGGCTGAGCGCTTCGGCTTCTACAACCGAGTGGTCGAACCCGAGAAGTTGCTTGCGGAAGCCACTACGCTGGCCAACTCTCTCGCTGATGGCCCGACGTTCGGCCATGGCATGACCAAGACCATGCTCTACCAAGAGTGGAGTCAGGGTCTTGATGAGTGCATCGAAGCGGAGGCTCAAGCGCAGGCCATTTGCATGCAGACCAAGGATTTCGAACGCGCCTACACCGCGTTCGCGGCCAAGCAGACGCCTGTATTCGAGGGTAATTGATGGCGGACAAGAGTTTCCTTGCGTGGCCCTTCTTCGACGACGGCCATCGAAAATTGGCTGGCGAACTGGAGCGGTGGGCAGGTAGTGCGCTCCCGCCCTTGCTTAAGGGTTCCGAAGACAGCTTGGATGCGGTCTACGGTTGCGTCCATCGAATCGTAGGGGAACTTGGCAAGTCGGGGCTGCTGCGCGTGTGCGTGCCTCGTGCATATGGGGGGGAGCGCGAGAACCTCGATGTACGCAGCTTGTGCCTAGCTCGCGAGATCATGGGTCGAGCCTCAGGCCTAGCGGACTTTGCTCTAGCCATGCAGGGTCTGGGGAGCGCTCCCATTACGCTTTACGGCCGCGAGGATCAGAAGCGTTCAATCCTGCCGCGGGTGGCGGCTGGCACGGCGCTTGCCGCCTTTGCGCTTTCGGAACCGGACGCGGGATCGGACGTCAGTGCTATTTCTACAACCGCGACGCGCGACGGTAAGTTTTGGCGTCTCGACGGAGTCAAGACGTGGATTTCGAACGCGGGTCTCGCGGCCTTCTATATCGTCTTCGCACGTACGGGTGAGGGACCTGGAACCAAAGGACTGTCCGCGTTCATCGTCGATGCCGGCTGTTCAGGCCTGGACGCCTCCGAGCGCATCGACGTGATTGCGCCCCATCCGCTCGGCATGCTGCGTTTCGCCGACTGCCGCATTCCCGCCGACTGCATGCTTGGCCAGCCGGGAGAAGGCTTCAAAATTGCCATGGCCACCCTCGATATCTTCCGCTCGACGGTAGGCGCCGCCGCCTTGGGCTTCGCCCGCCGGGCGCTGGACGAGGCAACCGGACGGGCGCTCAAGCGGCGCATGTTCGGCCGGGCCCAGGCGGATTTCCAGTTGACTCAGGCAAAAATCGGGGACATGGCCGTTTTGGTCGATGCTGCGGCGTTGCTGATCTACCGATCCGCGTGGACGAAGGATGTATTGGGCGGGCGTGTCACGCGCGAAGCCTCGATGGCCAAGCTGTTCGCTACCGAATCGGCACAGCAGGTAATTGACGCGGCGGTGCAGATCTTCGGCGGGCTGGGTGTGGTTCGTGGAATGACGGTAGAGCGGCTTTATCGCGAAATCCGGGCGCTGCGGATATACGAAGGGGCCAGCGAAGTGCTGAAGCTGATCATCGCTTCCAAGGTGCTGGAGACAGTGGCCGCGGAGGATGGCTTGGGCGCTTCCTCCCCTGGATGAACACAGGAAGTCCCATGGATATGAACGCCAGAGCGCCGCTCTCCCGCCACCACGCCGTGGTCACCGGCGGAGGACGGGGAATCGGCTCGGCGATCGCCGAGGTGCTGGCGAAGTTAGGCGCCTCGGTNNCACGCCGAAGTGTTGCAAGCCACGGCAGACCGCATCATGAAAGAACATGGCGTCAAAGTGGCGACGGCATGCGCCGATGTAGCCGACGAAGCGGCAGTCCGAAAGGCGATCTCCACGCTTCGAAATGTGCTAGGTGAGCCGACAATTCTGGTTAACAACGCCGGCGTTGCTCTGTCGGCTCCGTTCCTTAAGTCGGACGCGGCATTCTGGCGGAAGGTCCTCGACATTGACCTCATGGGTGCGGTCTATTGCACGCAGGCGGTCTTGCCAGCCATGCTGGAAGCCAAGTGGGGCCGCGTCATCAACATTGCCTCGACGGCCGGTGTGGTCGGGTCCGCCTACATCACCACTTACTGCGCGGCCAAACACGGCATGATCGGACTGACCCGGGCCTTGGCCATGGAAACGGCGCCAACGGGCGTGACGGTCAATGCGGTGTGTCCGGGGTACACCGACACCGATATGACCGAGCAAAGCATCGCCAATATCACCAAAAAGACGGGCCGCAAGCGCGAGGAGGCCATAGCCAGCCTAGTGGCGCACAATCCGCAAAAGCGTCTAATTCAACCCGCGGAGGTGGCGGATGCAGTAGCTTGGCTGTGCGGCGATAACGCAGGGTCGGTGACGGGACAAAGCATCGTCATCGCCGGCGGCGAGATTACGCCATGAGTTCGAACGTTTCTTGCTTCTAGAACAACGGCCTCGGGTTCTGTGAGTCGGCATAATCGCAGAATCCGCGCCCCGAGTTCTGCCCGTTCTACCCCGCCAGCACCATGCGCTTGAGCAGCGCAGGTGGCGCGAATGATTTAGATCCTTCTCCACAAGGTCGGGCGTTACTTCGCGCACCACAACCGAGAAACCTGTTTGCGCCACGACTTCGGCGATGCCCAAACCCTTCAGGCCGCACACCACGACCCCACTTCTCAATGTCAATTGCCATTGGTGTCCCAGACGTGCCGCGTCACCTGCAAGCGCTCGGCTCGCATATCGTCCCCGCGAAGTTCACGCAGAGCATAGGTCACGAACTCACCGGCGACCTTTTTGCGCCAACTCATGTCGAAGTCCGTATTGTCGAGAGGCTTCGCCAGTCGTGCCGCGAGCGTGGCAGCTTGCGCGATTGCTTGTTCGTTGAGGGGGCGACCCAAGAGGGAACTCGCTGCCTCTGCGGCAACAACTGGGCGAGAAGCGACGGCGCCGAGAACGATTCTGGCCTCCTCGACGACCCCGCCCGTCGATAGACGCNNACCCCGCCCGTCGATAGACGCACCGCTGCCGCCACGGAGAGCACCGGGAAGTCGAAGGACCCCCGCCGCCGCAGCTTCCAGTAGGTGCTCTTCCATCCGTGAACGGAACCCAGCCGTATTTCCGTTAGGATCTCGTTGGGCCGGCGTGTGAGGTAGTTCATCCCATCGTTGTTATACAAGTCTGCAAGCGGGACTTCGCGCTCTTCGGAGCACGATCGCAGCAGCACGCTCGCTCCTAAAGCGATGAGCGCCGGCGCCGTGTCCGTCGAAGAAACGGCCATGCACTTCGGGCTGCCCGTTGCGACCCAGCAAATTTCGCCGTCCTTTTTCATGCAGAAATTGATCGCTTTTCGCCACTCATAGTTCTGGTCGTAGTAGGTGCACCGGGTATCTAGGCAAATGTTTCCCCCGAGTGTAGCCATGTTGCGGATTTGCGGTGTTGCGACCAGGGATGCGGCCTGCCACAAAGCGGAGCATCCATTCCGAAAACGAGCATCTCGCGCGATTTCGGTAAGCGTGAGGCACGGTCCGAGTCGTGAGGATGCGTGGTCCAATTGAACGCCGCTCAGGCCTTCGACTTGTCGAAGGCTAATCAGGGTCCGGGGGACCTGCTGTCTCCGCTTCATGTTGGGGAGCAGGTCCGTGCCTCCCGCAAGCACCATGGAACTTGGGCCTTCGCCGTCGAGAATGCGAGATGCCTCTTCCACGGTGCGGGGCGTGCGGAATTCGAAAAGCGGCAGCCGCATCATGAGCTTAATACCCGTTCTTTCTCAATGCGCGGTTTCGGGCGCCGAGGAGCTTCGTTGGTTGCATGCCCATCTCCGCCTTCCCAAGGCGGCGGAACACGGAGCGCTTCCGCCCAAGGGACTTTCGGGAAGTGGGTCGGTCCGTAGCGGGGCGTGCGCCCGGCCTTCTTCTCAGCCAGGGCCTTCAGAATTTTTTCCGGTGTGATGGGTACTTCGTCGATCCGAACCCCAACCGCATCGTAAACAGCGTTGGCCACCGCCGGGATGATTGGGAGCAGCGGGCCTTGCCCGCATTCCTTCGCGCCGAACGGCCCCCGAGCGTCAGGGCCTTCGATAAACTCGGTAACGACGTCAGGCATATCCAGCGAGGTCGGACTCTTGTATTCGAGAATCGAAGGGAATTTGTGTACCAGCGCATGGGAGAATTTTTCCGGAAGACGGCGGAACTCCTGTTCCTCCATGAGCGCTTCGCCGAGGCCCATGTAGATGCTGCCCTCGACCTGTCCCCGGGCGATGACGGGATTGAGTGCCCGGCCCAGATCGTGTGTGTTCCATATCTTCACGACGCTCACCCACCCCGTCGTGGGGTTCACCTCGACTTCCACCACGGCCGCCGAATACGTGTAGGTTGGAGAAGTCCCTACTCCGCCTCCTTTGTACTGCGCTGCGGGAAATTTAGGCGGGGTATAGGAGCCAACAGTCCCTATCGTGCCGAACCGGGACTCCGCCAGGCAAACGGCTTCTTGGAAGGCGACTCTCTTTTCCGGCGCCGCGGAGTCAAACACACAATTGTCCGCCAGGCGAATCCGCTCCTTGGGCACCTGGAGTTTTTCGGCCACGGCTTCCACCAGCATGGCCTTTGCCCTTTCGGCGGCCTGAATGGCTGCGTTCCCGGCCATCAGGGTCACGCGGCTCGAATACGACCCCAGGTCCACTGGGCCTAGGTCCGTGTCGCCCGAGTAGACGCGAATGTCGTTCGTGCCGATGCCCAGTACTTCAGCAACGATCGCAGCCAGGACATCGTCCGATCCTTGCCCGATCTCCGTTGTGCCTGTAAAAAGCGTGACCCCGCCGCCGCGGTCGAGCTTCAGTTGAATCCCGGAATGCGGCATGGAATTCCAGTAGATCGAAAGCCCGGCCCCCGTTAGGTAACAGGAGCAGGCCAGACCGACGCCGCGGCCCTCGGGAAGTTTCCGGAACTTCTCTTTCCAGCCGGATATCTCTACGACGCGGCGGATACACTGATCTAATCCCACGGTTCCCAACTGAAGGAAATTTGCCGTCAACTCGTTGGGTTTTACGGCGATCCGAAGCCGGAGTTCGGCGGGATCGATCTTCAGCTTCTCGGCGATCTTGTCGATCTGCACTTCCTGGCCGAAACGGGGCTGCGGTGTGCCGTGACCGCGCTTGGGTCCGCAGGGTGGCTTGTTGGTAAAAACGCGACAAGCCTGGTAGCGATACCGCGGAATGTGATACGTCGTCGTTTGCAACGCGCCGGCGTAAAAGGTGCTGGCGACACCGTAAGAACCATATCCGCCGCCATCGATCAAGCTTTGAAGCTGCATGGCCGTGATCGTGCCGTCCTTCTTCACACCCGTCTTGAATTTCATCAAGATGGGATGGCGCCCCCGGTGGCAGTAAAATACCTCCTCGCGGGTCAAGCAGATCTTAACCGGTCGCCCCAACAGCAGAGCCGCCTTCGAGACGACGATCTCGTGATTGAAGGGGTCGCTCTTGCCTCCGAAACCTCCCCCGCAGGGAGTGGCGATAACGCGGATGTGCCCCGCCGGCATTTCCAGGACCTTGGACAAGGCGCGGTGCAGATAGTGCGGGGTCTGTGTACTCGTCCAGAGTGTTAGCTTGCCCTCGCGATCTTTGATGGCCACCGCAGCGTGCTGCTCGATGGGCAGGTGGGTATTCCCCTGGAAGAAGAACATGTCTTCGAAGACCTCGTCCGCTTCGGCAAACCCCTTGTCCGCGTCGCCAAATTCGAACGACACGCGTTTGTGGATGTTGCCTTCCTCGCCGTAATCGTGAATCCGCGGCTCCGGGGTCGCGAGGCTTTCTTCGGGGTCGGAAATTGTCTGTAAGATTTCATAGTCGACGTCGATGAGATCAAGGGCTTCAAAGGCCGTCAACTCCTCTCGCGCAATTACGGCGGCCACGGGATCTCCCACGTGGCGCACGTGATCGACACACAATGCTGTCTCGTCCTGGCTTACAGGAAGGATTCCGTACTCGATCGGCAGGTCTTTCCCGGTCAGCACCAAATACACGCCGGGATGCTCTAAGGCGCGGGATGCGTCGATCTTCCGTATGCGGGCGTGAGGGTGCGGGGAGCGGAGCAGCTTGCAATGAGCCATCCTCGGCAGGAAGATGTCGTCCGCGAAGATTGTCTGGCCAGTCACCTTGCCGCGGGCGTCGATTCTTCGTCGAGAGACACCAATGACCCGCAGCTGATCCGCGCCTGACCCCGAATCGCCAGCGGCTGGATTCGATGGATTTGATTTATCTGACAAGCCCCCTCCTCAACCGATCCTCCCGACCAGCTTCTACGTTGCGGACGCGTTCCGCTTCGCGATTTCGATTATCGCAGCTTCGACGGCGTCGAAAATTTGGAGATAGCCCGTGCAGCGGCACAGGTTGCCGGCGATCCCCTCGCGGATCTCCATGTCGGTCGGTTCCGGGTTGCACTTGAGCAGCCACGCGGCCTGCATGATCATGCCCGGCGTGCAGAAGCCGCANNGGCGTGCAATAGCCGCATTGCGCTCCACCAAGATCGGCAAACGCCTCCTGCAAAGGGTGGAGGTTCCCGTCGGATACGAGGCCTTCTACAGTCGCCACTTCCCTCTTATCGCACTCAAGCGCCAGCACGAGACAGGAAAGCACGGGTTTGCCGTCCAGAAGAACCGCGCAGGCACCGCACTCTCCCAATTCGCATCCGTGCTTGGTCCCAGTGTGGCCCAAGTCCTCGCGAAGCACCTCCAGCAGGGTTTTGTAGGGAGCGAAAGAGACATCAACTTCCTCACCGTTCAGCGTAATTCGGATACGAGCTGTTTTCTCGGATTCGGCAGGTAGTTTTGATTGCGTCATTACGTCAGGTCGTTTCAGAGGTGCACTCCCAAGTCTCCGCTCGTGCTGCCGCTTTTTTTCTCAACATGCATCAGGCTAAGGGACAGCGGATAACTGCGCCGTGATAAGAATCACGCACAAATGTGAGCATTGTCACAAAGACGAACCTCAATAGGAGTTAAGAGCGTNNCATACAGGCTATCCGCGAGAAACATCAATAGAGCGATCACGCTCAATAGACCTCCGCAGCGATAAGCAGAAAAAGATCCTGTCAGGTCACCCGCGATTCTCAGGATCAGAGATAGGTGAAGCAATATAACATGGCAATAGTAGACGCGGCGAAATGCCATCGACCGTCCTGCGACCGCGGGGAAAATAATGGGGGCGTGCGCAAAAATCATCGAAAACACAAAGCCGAGAAATATGCTGTGAAGCGTGGCGTCGTACACGAGATAAGCAGGAATTCCTGCAATCTCCAATGGGACCGCAAATAGACGGATCAGTCCGCCAATTCCCAGCCAGGCGTATCCCCCGAAAAGACAGAGAGCAATAAAGCGGGGAAGCCCCTTTCGCTGAACGGTGAATCGCGCCACATCATAGCGAGCGAGCCAGAGCGCGAGCACCACCATGCTGATGCCCGAAATTCAATTTCCTTGCACTGGAACAGCGGAAGTCCCGATCAATCCAGCCAGAAAGAGACCAAGCCCGATGCAGAAGGTTGACTTGGTGTACCTTAAGGGAGCGAGGAATCGGTTCAATTCCAAGCGCTCGCCTACAATTGTGAGGACAAGGAAACCGATCCACCAATGGGCTATCTGCGGAATGGCTCTCCCGGTGAGCCAGAGGGCATTGCCCACAAGCCAGGCGCCTGCTCCCAGGCCCATCGTCACGGTAAACAGAGTTGGCTGCTTCACAATGATGAAGACAAAATTCGAAACCAGCCCGAAGCCACCTAGCGTGATGAGGAGCATCCCCGGCCCGGCAGGGAGACCGACCGCCAACTCCAGCGAGCCGATGCCTGCCAGAAACGGCGCGATGTATCCCCACCACCGGCCCAGCGCGACGGACCTTTCAAGGCTGATGAGCGTTCCGAGGAAACCACAGACCATGAAAGGTCCGTGGTCGAGAATGAGTTTCGATTGCAGCCACGTCGCGCTCCATCCCAAACGCACGAGTCCTGTCCATAAGGCTAGGACCAAGAAGAGCAGCGATATGCCAAGGAGTGAGAAGCGCGCGAGATCGTTCAGTCTAGCCATTGTCCGTCATGACCCTCTCAAAGAGTTTAAGGACAACTCACGCGAACGGAGGTACGAAAAGTCCCAATGATCAGGAAGTGATCCCGTGCAGCGCACCGTGACTGGTGGCAATTGTCAAACTCTTTAACTCTGCCACCCCATCTGCTTCCTGGCTGGCCCAGACATCCTGTCTGGGTCCCATGGTGGCTCCCAGACGAGTTCGATGTGGACCGCACTCACATTTGGAAAATGGCCGCGAATCGCGTCTTCCGCAGCCTTGCTCAGATACGCGTGCAAAGGGCAGGCCCGCGTGGTCATTGTCATCTTGACGAAAACACGGTCGTTGATTACTTCGATCCCATATATGAGGCCCAGATCGACGATGTTGATCCCGATCTCGGGATCATCCACTTCCTTGAGAGCAGCCCGAATCTGCGCTTCCGTCGCAAGGCTCATGACGAGGACTTACTTGAGATGGAATTTGCAACCTCAACCATGTCTGCCTCTGCTGACGTCCTCGCCCGAACTTCAGACGTAGGCGGCGATGCCGGTGATGCGCTCGCCGATGATCAGGCGCTGAATGTCGTGGGTGCCCTCGTAGGTGTAAACGGACTCGAGATTGTTCATGTGGCGCATGACGCAGTAGTCCTCCACGATGCCGTTTGCGCCCAGAATGTCGCGCGCCTTGCGCGCCACTTCCATTGCTACCCACACGTTGTTCATCTTCAGCATGGAGATATGGGTAGGGTGCACACGATCCTGGTCTTTCAGCCTTCCGACGTGCAGCGCCNNGCGCTTTAGAGATCTCGGTGATCATCCATGCCAGCTTATCCTGCACGAGTTGGTGCGATGCGATGGGCTTGTTCGCAAATTGCTTCCGCGACTTTGCATATTGCAGGGCCGTGTCATAGCAAGCCATCGCCGCCCCGATCGCTCCCCATCCGATGCCATAACGCGCCTGCGTAAGGCATGAGAGCGGTCCCCGCAACCCATCCACACCCGGGAGCACACTCTCGGCCGGCACTTCACAGTCGCTGAACGAAAGTCCCGATGTGACGGAAGCGCGCATCGACAATTTGCCGTGCACGTCGTGTGTCTTAAAGCCTTTCGCTCCCTTTNNTCCACATTTTTTCGCCGTTGAGCACGTAACGATCGCCGCGGCGCACAGCCCGCGTCAGCATACCGCCCGGATTGGAGCCAAACTGCGGCTCGGTGAGGCCGAAACAGCCGATGGCCATACCGCTCTGCAAACGCGGCAGCCATTTGTCCTTTTGCTCGGGTGAACCGTAGGCGTGAATCGGATACATCACCAATCCGCTCTGCACCGAGACGAAGCTGCGCAGCCCTGAATCGCCGCGCTCGAGTTCCTGCATCACCAAGCCGTAGGCGACGTTGGACATTTCCGCGCAGCCATAACCCTTTAGATTCGAGCCGAAAAAGCCGAGCTCGCCCAGTTGTGGCAATAATTCCACCGGAAAGGTTGATTCCCGAAAATGCTTCTCGATGACGGGCAGTATCTGTTCGTCAACGAACTGCCGTGCCGTCCCTCGTGCAAGGAGTTCCTCGTCATTTAGCACTGAATCAAAATCCAGAAAATCCACACCCGAGAACGCAAACATGAACCCTCCCGCGCCCCACTATGAAAGCAATGACCACTATCACTGGAATGAGCGGACGAAATCTGTGATGCTGGTCACTGATGTTTTATCCTAGACGAGTCTAGACTCCAGTCGAGCAAGGACTCTTGCTGCAGGGAACGAATAAGGAAATGACGACGATGCCCCCCGGCGCACTTTCGCAGAACAGTCCTGTCGGCGTGATTGGAAGCGGAACCATGGGAGCGGGCATCGCGCAGGTGGCGGCCCTTGCGGGACACGCTGTAGTGTTGTATGACGCCCGAACGGATGCGGTACCGAAAGCGATTCAAGGCATCCGCCAGAACCTCGAGAAACTGGTCTCGAAACGAAAGCTTTCGACGGAGGCAGCCGAGAGCGCATCGGTGCGTTTGCGTGCGGCATCGAGTCTAAACGAGCTCCGCGGATCGGGCATTGTCATCGAAGCCGTCGTGGAGGATATCGAAGTCAAGCGACAGTTATTCGCGGAACTTGAAAATGTAGTGGATGCGAAGTGCATTCTCACCACTAATACTTCATCGCTATCTGTGACGTCGATTGCGGCGTTGCTCAAGGCACCTCAACGACTGGTAGGGATGCATTTTTTCAATCCGGTTCCGGCAATGGAATTGGTCGAAGTGATTGGCGGCCTGGCGACGGATTCGGAACGCTTGACCACTGTTTACGCAA
>PKUY01000224.1 GCA_003131705.1 Acidobacteriota bacterium
ACCGAGTGGATGGCGCCGATGCGGGCGCAGGCGAGCATCGAGATCGCGGCCTCGGGTATGAGGGGAAGGTAGATCGCGACGCGGTCCCCTTTGCGGACCCCCAGCTTTTTGAGGACGTTGGCGAACTTCGAGACCTCGCGGTAAAGATCCCAGTACGTGAGCGTCCGCCTGTCACCCGGCTCTCCTTCCCAGATGAGCGCCGCCTTGTTTCTCCGTGCTCCCCGGATATGGCGGTCGATGCAGTTGGCGGAGATGTTGAGCTTTCCTCCGGTAAACCATTTCGCGTGGGGAGGCTTCCAGTCGAGAACCTTCTTCCACGGCTTGATCCACTCCAGCTGTCGCGCCTGCTCGGCCCAGAACTTCTCGGGGTCACGTGCGGCTTCGTCGTAGATGTCGGGCGACGGGACGTTGGCCGCGAGCCTGAACTCCGGGGGAGGCTCGAACTTCCGGGTTTCCGTAAGAAGGACGTCGATGTCAGTCATTGGCGCGAAGTAGTTGTTAGCCGCCGAGTTGGCGGAGTCGCAAGGATATAGCGTTTTGCGCCGCTCTCGCCAGAGTGGCAAGTTCTAGGCGAATGCCCTCAGCAATCTCTACTGGCGCGTCTACCCCCCCGATAGTCGAGGTGGCGGAGCTCGCCCGCGAATTCGGATCCAGGCGAGCGGTGGGCGGAGTGACGTTTTCACTCGCGCCGGGCGAGTGCCTGGCGCTCTTCGGACCAAACGGAGCGGGGAAGACCACGTTGATTCGCGTGATGACGACGCTGACGCCCCCGACTTCAGGCACGGCCCGAATCGGCGGCCACGACATACGCACCGACCCGGACGGCGTGCGCCATATCCTGGGAGTGATCCCGCAGGCGTTCACGTCCGACCCTGAGCTGACGGCCAAAGAAAACATACTCATCCACGCGAAGCTCTACGAGGTGCCGGCAGCGAATCGCGACGCGTTAATCGACGGGTTGCTCGAATCGGTCGAGCTGCTCCAGTTCCGTGACAATTTGGTCCGTACGTTTTCCGGCGGCATGCGGCGGCGGCTCGAAATCGCGCGCGGCTTGGTTCATTCGCCGAGGATCATGTTCCTTGACGAGCCGACCACGGGCCTCGATCCGGTTTCGCGAACGCACGTGTGGGAGATGATTCGCACGCTGCGGGACAAGTCCGAGCTGACGATCCTGCTGACCACCCACTACATGGACGAGGCTGACAAGCTATGCGACCGCATCGCCATCGTCGACCATGGAAAACTCGCGGCGCTTGATACACCCATCAAACTCAAGGATAGCGTCCCGGGAACCGAAATCGTGGAAGCCGAATTTGAGGGCGCCTCTCCGGACTGGAATGAGCAGCTTCGAGGTCTGACGGGCGCTACTGGTGTGACCGAGCACGATGACGTAGTCCACATCACGACCCACGACGGCCCAGCGACGGTGGCGGCGCTGATGGATCTGGCGCGCGCACGCAAAGTGAAGGTCAAAAAAGTGTCCGTACAGAGCACGACGCTCGACGATGTGTTTCTGCACTACACTGGCAGTGCATTGCGCGATGCGCCGCAGAAGGCGACCTATGAACCAAGTCCTTTTTCTCGCTGAACATGGCGCCTCGATGATCGTGCCGATGGCCACGCAGGATTCCCAGCCATGAAGCTCCAGCGCGTATCGGCATTGATTGAGCGCGACATGCGGAAATTCTTCCGCAGCCCGGCACTGATGCTGAGCTCATTGATTTTTCCACTCGTCCAATTGGTCGTGCTGGGCTACGCATTTGGGGGGAAGATCAAGGGTGCGACGATTGCAGTGGTGGACGAAGACCATTCCGTGGAGTCGCGCCGTATCGACGAAATGTTCAACGGGATCGCCGCCGGAGCGCAAACTTTCCGGGTGATCCACTACGATTCGCTGCCGAGCGCGATCGACGACTTGCGCACGGGCTTCGTGCGCGGAGTAGTGGAGATTCCGCACGATTTCTCGCGCCGCTACTACCAGCACGACCGGCCCCGCATTGTCTTCACCGAAGACAACAGCGATCAGTTCATTTCAAGTTCGCTGCTCGAGCGCGCGCAGGAAATGACGACCGAGCTGAACACGCCGAATGTTTCTCCGCGCCTGGAAGGGCAAGTCGAGCTCAATGTGGTTGAGATCTACCCCTACATCGAATACATCAAGTACTTGCTTGCCGGCTCGACCGCCATGGCAATTTTCATTACGGCGATGATCGGCGGCGGCATCACGTACATCGACGACAAAACGCGCGGCTTACACGAAGGCTATCTGCTGACTCCCATCACGAAGACGGAGTTGATTGGTGGTCTGATCGGCGCGGGAACGCTGAAGGCGTTCATGGCGGGGATGTCTCTGATTATTATCGGGGGGCTGATCGCAGGAATTGAGCGGATTTGGGATCCGGTGCGGCTGGTATATCTTGCCCTGGTGGTTTTGGTCGCGTCGGTTGCAATGATCAGCCTGATGTTCCTGGTGATGGTGCGAGTGGACGATCCACTGGTTCCCCGCGCGATTTTCGGCGTGCTCAACATGCTGCTCTTTTTCCCTTCCGGAGCGGTGTATCCGGTCGAGGCATTTCCTTCCTGGCTGCGCTGGATTTCGGTCATCGATCCTTTTACGTACACGGTGCATGCGCTGAGAAACCTCACGCTCAAGAACACGGGTTTTGCTGGAATTTATCTGGACGTGCTGATTCTGACGGGCTTCTCGGCTATCATGGTCACGGGCAGCATCATGCTTTTCAAACGCCAACTGTAGTGGCGAGGGAGTTTTCGTGAGTCTCTTGGATCCGGCTGCAGAAAAGCCGCCGTTACAGATTCGGCGTTACGTCATCGTCCTAATTGCGGTCATCGCTACCTACGCCGCGTTCGCCGCGGTGTTTCCGGGTTTTCTCTGGTACCCGATCGTCTACCACTCGGAACTAAACGCCGTCCACAAATTCATGAACGCCGTCGCAGCTGGAGACATGCAGCGGGCCTACGGCCTGTGGAGCCCTTCGCCTTCTTACACGCAAAAGGATTTTCTCTCGGATTGGGGACCCGATGGCTACTACGGCCCGGTGAAAAGTTTTAATGTGAAGGACACCTACCATCCGCCGAAAGGATCATCGGGCCTTGTGGTTATCGTAGAAGTAAGTCCTTATCCAACTTTTCCAGAGAAAGATGACATGGTTAAGCAGAGCAAGACGAAGGAAGTTCGCCTGTGGGTAGAGTTCAAAGACCGATCGATTCAGTTTCCTCCGCCGCAGTTCGCTTCACTCGGCGGCGATGCGAGCTTCGTCGATCAGCATCACAGGGATGTCATCTCGAACGGGGAAAACGCGACGGCAGGTGGTGCACTTCAATCCTTGCTGATCGGCTGTCGGCTTGACCGGAGTTTTGCAGAGCGGACAAACGAGCATTTCGAGCAGTTCCTTTGAGACCGGCATTCATTCCTCCATCTGATTCTTATCCAGTGTAGCAGGCCACCGCACGAGGGCACAGCGAGCCGCTATCCGGTGTTAACCCAACTCCGTGGCCTTGAACACCAATCGTCCGTTCCATTCCGCTCCTGAAGCCAATTCAACGGGCCACACCGCGATGATCTGTGAGCCCTGATAGATGCGCTCGAATCCGTCCTCCGATTCCGACACCGTTTCGATCGGGGATATCCAAAAATTGCGCGCGTTGGGCGTTTCCAGCGCTACGGCAGCTCGCTGCCATTCATCGACCACGCGCAATTGATCTCCGGGTAACGCGGCCGCCGATCGCAACGGAAATCGCTGGCCGTCCGCCTCGAAATAGCGGTCGGGTGCGGAAGGCGCAAGAAAGTTTACGACCACCTCGATTCCGAGAAGGACCGAAGCCGTCCCCGGAGCCGTCCGGCGCACAGCCACGTCGCAAACGATATCGAAACCCGCCGCTGTGGGGACAAAAGACAGCATCTTTTCCGCCGGCCAATCGCGGCTGCCTTCTGAAGCCAGTGTGACTCGCGTCGGCGATAATTTCGACACACGGTATCGTCCTCCCGCGAGCGCCGCATCTTCCTCCAGTTGGACCGACGCGCAATCCTGATAAGTCTTCCCGGGACCAAAGAGAAGCAGCCGGAAAGAATTTCGCGGCCATCGGTCGTAGTTCAACCAGCGTTCGAGGCCCGCTTCCTTCGTACGAGTCTGTTCGTGGATCGTTCGCACGCCTTCGGCGTGTTTCGCGGGCAGGTTGCGAAGCTTCGCATGGTAACTCTCGGGACGTCGCGCGAGCGAATTGATCAGCGTAACATTTGGAGGGCGAAAATCGAGCGCTGACATCGTCCCTCCATCGTCCGGAGCGATCAGCGCAGCGTAGCGGTCGGAGGTGAAATAGAGTTCATCGCGTCCATCCGCGTCGAAATCGAGCCGCGTCATCGTCTGNNTGGCCACTTCGGCGTATTGCGGCTTGCGATGCTCGAGGGCATCGGCAATCGTCTCGGCCTGTTCGAGCGAACGCCAGACAGCCGTGCGCAAATGCGGCGAGTACAGCCCGCCGAAAACACCGTGCCAATACGGGTCGTTGCATTGTCCCTGCAGGAGCAATCTCGCGGCCCCTTCGCGCGCCGCTTGAAATACCTCATCGTCCCGGCGGCTGCGTGCGAGATGGCGGACCTTCTGCGAGACGTGCAGCATCTTCTTGTGCATCAGGTTCGATTCGCCATATTTCGTGAAAAAGTTGCGCCAGATTCCTCCGCGCAGAAAAGGCAACGCATCGGGGCGCGAAGTGAATTCCTCGACGAGGGCGTGGTATCGGTCGCGCGCCGCCGTTGGCAGCGCCCATTCCATCATTTCGGTATAGGAAGCTGAAGGAAGGTCCGCGCGACCCAATGGCCCGTGCGAAGCCTGCGCGTCGCCCGGCGTCGATGTGGCCAGCCAGTCGCCATTCTGTTCGAGGGCGGAGAAAAAGCGCTCGAGCCATCCGTCGCGATAGCAGTGCTCGTTTGTACCGGGCCAGACGCCAAACTTCTCGAGATCGTCGCCCATCGCGGCGAACCCGTCAGGATGTCTGCTCGCAGCGCCGCGCAGGAATTCGATTGTCTCCGCCACATCGCGGAAGGGAATCATGTAGCGCAGAGATTTCAAGCCAGGGAAAACTTTGACGGTGTTACCCAAATCTTCGGAAAGGTAATATCCATACATTTGCTCGAGTTCAAAACCCGCGCCGAGGAAGTGATTGTCGTCCACCAGCGTGTATTCAACGCCCGCTGGCGCGAGACACGAAGGTATTTGCGGCTCCCACACTCGTTCGGCAATCCAGGCGCCGCGCGGCCGCAGGTTGAAATGCTTCTCGATGTAATCCGCGAGCCGTGTAATTTGCAGATGGCGATCGTTGGGTGGAATTGTTACCAGAATCGGCTCGTAGAATCCGCCGCCCACCAGTTCCACCTGGCGGTTAGCGGCAAGCGCGCGAAGCCGGTCAAAGTATTCCGGATGCGCGGTCTCGATCCATTCCAGAAGCGGCCCAGTGTAATGTAACCCGATACGAATTGTGGGATGTCGCGCGAGGACTTCGATGAATGGCAAATAGGAACTTGTGTACGCGCGCTCGAATACGTCGTCGAAATTTCCGACCGGTTGGTGGGCGTGAATCAGGAGAACGAGCTCGAATTTCCGCACCGAGCGGACCTCAGGGACGCACTACAGGATAACCGATTTCGGCAAACAGCACAGGCGCAGATCTTGCGCCTGATTTCAGGCGTTCACCTGCAAATGACGCCGCGCGCGGCGCTCACTCCGCCAAATAGAGAAAGCCGCTCGCAAAGCCGCGACATGGCCTTTTCTATGGACGCATCCGGCGCACCCGCGGGTGCGTAAATTACAGTAAGGATGTCCCGCGCGGATTCCGTGATCATGCTGCGGGTGGAGTCGCTGATAGGGCTGCCGAAAGGTCCCTCCGCATCGGCGAGGACGGGCCGTCCTTCGAGATGCCACGTTCGNNACGTTCGCTTTCCAATTCCTTCATAGCGCTCGCCAGGCGCCCCCTCGCGAAAGACGACATCTGGACGAATCCGTGCGCGGTCGTAGCATCCATACGGCCATGCGTTTTCGATCGAGCCGAGATTTCCGATGTCAACCGCGTTGAAGACAAGGTAGAGCCCTTTTCCTTGCACCACGCGTCGCAGCAGCGCTTCCGAAGAGGGCCGGTATTTAGACGGGTCCACTCCGCACGCCCGAAACATCGAGCGCACTGCGCGGGTGGGTTCCGCTTCCGCCAGGCTTTCGAGCGTGAATTCACGCCGCTTTCGTTCGCAGGTCTCAGATATTAGCCGTGTGAGTCCTTCGTCCGCGGGCGCAACACGCAGGTCGTCGGCTTCCACAACGCCCAGCTTCACGTCGGGCAATTCAATTCGAATCTCCATCGTCGCTCGCCGGTTCCGGGGCTGCTATGATCGCAACTCTTGCGCCGCTGCTCACCGCCGGCCGAGGAGAAAGTTTATCGGGAATTGAATCGGCGCGCGATGAAAGAAAAACAACAATTTGAGCGCGGCGTCGCGCATTTCAATGCGCGCGAGTTTTTCGAGGCCCACGAGATTTGGGAGGAACTCTGGCTGCGCACGCCCGAGCCGGATAAAACCTTCTTGCAGGGGTTGATACAGATTGCCGCAGCTTTTCATCATTATGGCCGCGGAAATGTCCGCGGCACGAAATCGCTTCTTGCGGCGGGAGTCGCCAAGCTTGGCGGCTTTCCCGGCAATCACCGCGGGATTGCCCTCGTGGCATTGCGGNNTGGATGGAAATCCTCGAGGCCCAAAAGGGACCTCGGCCTGAAAGACTGCCCCAAATCCTGCCGGCGACTCTGGGTGGTTCTAAGAAAAACCGAATCCCCAAGAAGGCTACTGCCAAGAAAAAACGCGGCGGATAAAATCATCCGTCGCGGCTATCGAAATCCTTGGATACCTCTGATGAATCCTTCTTGCGCGGTTCCGTGCGCCCGGAATGTCCGCTACGCCTTCTTATAGTAATCGGCGTTGATTTTCGTGTATTCCGTCCACTTTTGGGGCAGGTCTTCCAGCGCGAAAATTGCCGTTACCGGGCAAACCGGGACGCAGGCTCCGCAATCGATACATTCGTCGGGATTGATGTAGAGCTGTGTCTCAGTTTCGAACGCAGGTTCGTCTTTCCTCGGGTGTATGCAGTCCACGGGGCATACGTCCACGCAAGCGCTGTCTTTCGTTCCGATACACGGCTCGGCAATTACGTACGCCATTATTGCTCTCTCCTGGAAAAAGGGGCCATCGTCGCGAGGAACTCGCGACATCCTGTTTGAGAGGCGCGAGCCCTACAAATTTTTATATCATCAATTCCGCAAGGGTACAAGCCTGTCTCACTCCGCTCTGGTCACGAGGTTTGCGCGGTCGCGCAACTGTGGGCAGAGAGATGGGATGCGGGAAAACCCCCATGCAGTTTCGCTCTACCACGGAAGATCCGTTCGGATTCTTTCCGCCAANNAACGGTTACTGATCGGCGTCTCAATCGCAGGGCCGCCCTCGCCGTCAGCATCAACAAGCCGATAGAATAGCCTTTGGAGGGAAGGAACAATGCCCCCGCCGTTGCGCCGGCTGCTTGCGGTAACGACCCTTGTGATATTTTTTCTCATCGCATTTAGCTCCGCTTCCCCACAGATCGCGTCCGCAAAACCGGGCGCGAACGGCGACTCGGCTGAAGATCCGCCACTGATCGACCTTGCCGGCTACAAAGACGTCGTTGCGAAATATCGTGGTAAAGGCGTGCTTGTCGCGTTCTGGGCGACGTGGTGCGAGCCTTGCCGCAACGAGTATCCCTTAGTCGTCTCACTCGCCAAGGAATATGCCCCCCGAGGTCTGGTCGTCGGCGGCGTCAGTTTGGATGAGGACTCAGATTTAAGTCTCGTTCGAAAATTCCTGGTGCAGAATCATCCCGGGTTCCCGAATTATCGCAAGAAGCCCGGAATCGACGCGGATGCTTTCTATCAAACTGTCAATCCGGACTGGAAGGGAACCATGCCTGGAACGGCTTTCTATGCTCGCGATGGCCACCTCGCACGGAATTTTTTCGGCGAACGGCAGCGCGACCCATTCGTGGACGCAATTCGTTTAATTCTCGCGACGCCCATTAGCCAAAACCGCCAGGGCGAGCAATCATTCGCGGGGAATTAAACCCAATGGTTTGCACCGGGTCATAAACGCCGGTTGCTTGAAAATCCACCGCCCGCTTGTTCACTACTGCGAAATGCTAACCGGGTTCCTTAGCTTGAAATGGAGCCTTGTTTCCGCGGGCAGCGTGATGTCTCTTTTGCCGGTGTAAGCAGCACCGGCTGTACCGGCACCTCCGCCGGCCAGCGCTCCAATCGCCGCACCTTTTCCTCCACCGGCCAGCGCTCCAACAATGGCGCCAAAAGCCGCTCCGCCCCCGACCGCGGTTCTTTTGCCCCGGCCCTTGCCGGCCTGTTCGAACTGCGAAGTCTCAATCGAATATTTCGCACCCTGAACGGTCAAGGAATCAAGCGACAGAGCCAACAACGCCCCGCCCTTCAAGCGTCCTGCGGGCTGCGCTTCCACCACCGTACCCGAAGCCTTCGTCCCGGCCGGCAATACCTCCCGCCCATCGACGGTAACCGGTTCGGCCAACGAAGCCACGAAGCGATCGCCGCTTGTGTTGATCTTCGTCCCTACCGTTTGGTCGAGCGTGACTGTAAGAACCGTGCCCGCATCAAGCACGAGCGGTGGCAGCGGTGCCGGGGCCGCGTTGTTGGACGCAGTTGAATTAGAACTCGTAGCATCGGAGGAATTGCTCGAATGGCCGCAGCCACACAGAACTAGCAAGATGCCGACTGCTAGCCAGCGCGCGATCGTTCTATTTCTCATATCTGTTCCCCCTCCCGGTGAGCGTGGACCATCCGGTCTACGAATGGGGAAATCGATAATTTCCAGGCGGGCCCAATTGAAAACGATCTCAATCTGTGCAAGGCGAAGCCACGTTCAGCCTTGCTCGCGTGGCGGCTTCGCGCTGGCGATCAAACATTCCTTACTGCGCCGCCAGAAATCTCTCCGCTTCAATCGCGGCCATGCAGCCGGAACCCGCCGCCGTAATCGCCTGGCGGTAATGATGGTCCTGAACGTCTCCCGCCGCAAATACTCCGGTAACGTTCGTCAACGGACCGTGATGCGTCAGGATGTAGCCGTTTTCATCCATATCAAGCTGGCCCTTGAAGATTGTGCTGTTGGGATCATGGCCGATCGCGACGAAAACACCTTCGGTCGGAATCTTTTCCAGTTCCTTGGTCTTGAGGTTGCGGACGATAACGCAGTCCACGGATTTGTTCCCAACGTTCTCGACTTCTTCGATCGCGTAAGGCGTCTTGAACACAATCTTTTCGTTCGCGCGTGCGCGGTCGAGCATGATCCTGGAGGAGCGAAACTCTTCCCGCCGGTGAATCAGCGTCACGCGTTTTGCAAACCTGGTCAGGAATGTCGCCTCTTCCATGGCCGTATCGCCGCCGCCGACTACCACGATCTCGCGGTTGCGGAAAAATGCTCCGTCGCACGTCGCGCACGTGGAAACGCCGTGGCCCAGCAGCAATTTTTCCGATTCGAGTCCAAGCATGCGCGCCGATGCGCCCGCAGCGATGATCAACGTCTCGGTTTCATAAATGTCCTTCCCGGCCATGATCTTGAATGGCCTTTTGCTCAGATCTACGGCCGTTACCGCGCCGGACTTGAATTCGGTGCCAAACCGCTGCGCCTGCTTCCGCGTCCGTTCGATAAGCTCCGGCCCGAGGATGCCATCCGAAAATCCCGGAAAATTTTCAACTTCCGTCGTTAGGGCCAGTTGCCCCCCCGGCTCGTAGCCGTCCAGCACGAGTGGTTTTAAATCCGCACGCCCTGCATAAACTGCCGCCGTCAAACCTGCGCATCCGCTGCCGATAATGATGACCTTGTGCACTGATATCTCCTGAGCGATTCGATTCCCCAGACGGCGCCACGATTTCGATGATGATGCGCCAAAAGCGCCATATTATATCATCCCCGTCGATAGCTGTTATCCCTTGAACGTCTTACCGATCTCCGCTCGAGATGGTTCAAATGGTGATCTCTTGCTTGCCCAGCCTGCAACGGCGATAATTCCGCACGTCGCGCAAATTACCATGCCTACTCCCGCCAATCTTTTCCGGCTCTTGAGCGAATTCATCGTCTTGCTGCTTGGCGCACTGTTGATCGTGCTGGCAGTTTCTGGCCGCGTCGGACTGCCGGGACGTCCCGCGGCCCTCGTTGTACTCGGGATTGTCTTGATCTATTGGGGCGTCCGCGCTTGGGTCAGGCCCGGGGTGGCCACGCATCGATTGCAGCCACGCATCCGCGCTGGCGGTCTCGTGCTGGTGGGTTTCTTGGTTCTGGGGATACGTTATGTGCCCTTGCGCGACGCGGAGCTCTTCCTGGGGATCGCGGGCGCTGTCTTGGTATTCCGGGGGCTTCTGGGCGTTCTGCTCTTCGCACGCCAGAAGTGACCGGCGTCTTACTGTTGCCAGCCGCACCCGTCCTCGCTACCCTCGTGCTCGCGTTCAAGCATCGGGAAGTTGCGAGAGGGCTGGATCCATCCCTCTCGATCTGGCCGCACCAGCCGGCCGAGGCATCCACTTACAGGAGGTGAGTGATGTTCAAAGAATTCAAAGAGTTCGCCATGCGCGGGAATGTGCTCGACTTGGCCGTGGGCATCATCGTCGGAGCCGCCTTCGGCAGAATCATCACGTCGCTTGTCAGCGACATCTTGATGCCGCCGATCGGGCTCATACTCGGAAAAGTCGATTTCGCAAACCTGTTCGTCAATATTTCCGGCAAATCGTTTGCCACGCTCGCCGAGGCAAAGGCCGCCGGCGCCGCAACAATCAATTACGGTTTATTCCTGAATACCATCATTGACTTCCTGATTGTGGCGCTGGTGATTTTCTTAATGGTCCGACAGATCAATCGTTGGAGCAAGCCGGTTCCTGCCCCCGAAGTGACCACTAAAGATTGCCCGTATTGCTGCTCGCCGATCCCGCTCAAGGCGCGGCGCTGCCCGGACTGCACCTCCGAGTTGCTGGCGACTTAACAGTCTGCGCAAGATAGCGCTGACCGGGCCGCGAGCCGCACTGCGGCGATGACTTGCCCATTCAGTTGTCAAAGAGCGATGCGGGCTTTCGCCAAGAAAGCTGAACCCCGAGAATATTGCGACTAGAGATGATCGCGACCGTTTGTTTCCAGCGACTTAGATGGGATTCTAATAACGGGATGTTGCGATTAGAAAACTGGAGATGGGCGGCGGATGACAGGGAGACAGAAGGAGCCGCGCCGCCGTTGAGAGAGACTTTTCGCGGAGACATGGCGTTCTCCTTTCTCTTGTCGTTCATTCTTCCATCGTGGTTACGAGGATTCTGGGGCTCGACTTCACGCCGGGGAAAGCCTCAGGTGTTCCCGGCAAAATGCACCGGGAACACCTGAGCCACATTGGGGCGCAGCCCCACCACTTGGCGGGCGCGCCAGTCGTGCCCGTTTCATGCCAAATGCCGCTAAAACACCAGCCGACGGTAGCACTTCGCCAGGGGATTTGCAGGCTATACGAGAGTGCAGATTCGGGCCAGGCCCCAAAAAACATGGACACACGACACCGGAGCTGCGGAGGCCGAGCGGCAGCTCTAAGGCGTTAACCTGCGGGTCTTGATTTCCTGAAGATGTTCGCGCAAGCGTTCGAACACCTCGTTGCCTTGACCCTGGGCAATCTCGCGGCTGACTTCGTCCAGCGCGAAGTGGATGATGTCGTGGTGGTGGATTTCCTCGTCCGGTAGATGGTCGCTCAAATCGAGCCAAACCTTGTGCAAGATGTCGATTTCTTTTGGCGTCAACCGGGGTGCGTGCGGCCCCAGATAGAAAATCTGTTCGTGCCCGGAGGCCGTGAGTATTTCGAGCGAAACGCGGGGGCGCGGCTCGGGCATTCGCTCCCAGGCTATTCCAATTTCTCTTGCTTGCTCCGTGACCGCAACCTTCGACGAGCTCCCCGCCACTATGGTGCTGGATTGCAGATTGTCCGCCGTGCGCAGGATGCCTTCCCAGAGGTCGTTCGCGGCGGCAACCGCAAGCCGCACCGGTTTTCCTTCTTTTTCCGCAATTGCGAGCACCTTCGTAAAAAGCAATTGTTCGATGGTGCTGAAGAGCTGCTCCGGCGCAAGATCGTATTCGCCCGAGGCCGCCCGGCGCAGAATCCGCACGTGCAGCACGACGATTTCCGCCTCTCTTCGTCTCACTCGACGCAGCGCAGCCTCCAGTGGATAGAGCCCGTACTGCGTGCTGACGGGCACGAGAATGTTGCCCGGTTTGACTCCCACATTCTCGGGTGTCAGATCGGCCGCCTGAGCCAGATTGAATTGATCGAGCTCGACGTGTCCTTCGCCCCGTTTCCGCCGTGCGTTTTGTATTCTTTTTTCCGAGATTTCGAATCCCGCAAAAAGCAAGCCGGAGAAAATGACTCCCGACACTGTGGCCGCTGGTTTGGTGAAGAGATTGATGATCGCGATCGACAGCAGCACCAACGTGATGAGCGCCACGCCGAGCGGAACCTCTTTTCCGCCGATCCGGAAATTCAACGGGACCTTGAATTCGCGCTCCTGTGGCTGCGTGTAACGCAACACCAGAACGGCGACGCCATTTAAAACGAAACTCCAAATCACGCCGAACGCGTACAGATTCGCCAGAATCGTTA
Source organism: Acidobacteriota bacterium (assembly GCA_003131705.1). Classification (GTDB taxonomy): domain Bacteria; phylum Acidobacteriota; class Terriglobia; order Acidiferrales; family UBA7541; genus Palsa-295. Next base: position 12,717 of record PKUY01000224.1, read on the forward strand.
CGTCGCCGCGGCTGAAGAAAATCGTAACGATCTGAAGCCCCACGACCATGTTGATGATGCGGTGCGAAGTTCCGAATCGCGGATGCGGCTGCCGGAACCAGTCGGAAAGAACGCCGTCCTCGGAAACGCGGTTGAGCACCCCGTTCGATCCCACGATTGCCGTGTTCACCGCGCCGGAAAGAATGAGCGTGCCGACGATAACGACGAAAATGTGGAAAGCCAGCCGCGCAATGAACGGCCCCTGGAGGCTCATCGCCAGCCCGCCGATCAGATTTTGGAAATACTGATGGCGCGTGCCGTCCGGAATGATCATCACTGCGAAAAAGGAAACCAGCGACGTGAATACCATGCTGTAAATGAAAATTACAAAAGCCGCTTTTTTCAGGTTGCGCAGTTTCGGGTGTTCAATTTCGCGGTAAACCTGAGCGAGCGATTCGGCTCCGCTCATCGCCAGGACCGAGTGGCCCAAGCCGATCAGCACGGCCACTAAAGTGAACATTTGCGGGATGCGGCTGTTGGCCAGCCATCCGAGCGCGTGCTTGCTCATCACGATATTGTGCGGAACCGGCGCCGGAGGGAAATGCCCGCCGCGGGCGAGCAGCGTATATCCGCACCATGCGATCAGTGCGACCACCATCACCGTGGTCAACTGCATGATCCACAATGCCTTCTCACTCGATTCGGAAATTCCCTTGATATTCTGCCACCAGAAATACAGCGTGGCCGCGATCGCAAAAACCTCCGCCACGGTGCCGGGGTTGAGATGCGACTGCATGTGCCCATACGCGAGCAGTTCGTTCAGCAAGCCCGCCAGATATTGGCCGGCGGACACTCCGCTGATCGGGCCCGTCAGGATGTAGTCGAACATCAGCGCGGAAACGGAGAATTTTGCGAGCGCCCCGCCCATCGCTTCCTTCACCACGCGATAGACGCCACCGCGAACGAACATGCTGCAGCTCTCGATGTAGAGTTGCGAGACCGCGTAAGAAAGCAGCATTGTGGCCAAGATGAACCAGGGCGCGGACTTACCGATGAACTGCTCGGCTTCGCCTCCGGCGTAGTACGCGGAGGAGGCCAGGTCGTTCAATACAATCGCCGCCGCTCGCCAGTAGGAAATGAACGCCAGCATGGCCGTAGTGGCCACGAGAACTTTGGCGACGGGCCGGATCGAACCGGGTGTTGCCGAAGAACCCGAAGGATTAGATGCCATAAGGATTTTGTAACAACGCGGAACGGAACTATACGTTGAAACGCATCCAAAGGGAAGTTGCCGTTGCATAGCCTTTCTGAATGACTCTGATTACTTTCTTGAATCGTGGGGTGCGCCTGCGAATCTTTACGTCTTAACGGCCTATCCTGACGCGAAACTGGCAGGCGAAGGCTAGCCTAAGCGGTTGTGGCTATCTCCGAGGGCGAAACTCCCGCGCGCAGGCGTCGCAGGGGCAAATTTCACGCAGGCAATCGAAACTGTAAATTCCCGTCGCGTGCGCGTCGGAGAATTCAATCCCGATTGCATAATTCCCAACCGCTTTCGCGGCCTTGGCGGTCACGCGGGGTTTGTACATCGGCAGAAGATCAGAGCTCTTGACGCCGGAGCTATCGGAACCCTTCTTCGCGCGCTCGTCATTGCAGGTCGCGCACGGGCAGTTGTCGCGCAAATAAGGAAAAGTGTAGCGGCTGGTATGCCCATCCGACCATGTGATGGCGACGCCTTCGCCCGACGAAACGTAGACTTTTACGTCGGTCGGTTTCTTGCGCGTATCGATCGGTAGGGGCATGGCATTTCTATTCTAGCAGAGCGAGCGCCGTTCCTTCGCGTGTGCGGATAGGGGGACCGCCTCTTTCAGAACTGAAATTCCATTTCGTGCCGGCAATCCGGTCGAGTGTAGAATGGTGCGGCGTTCAACATTAAAACGAGGCGTGTTATGCCCACCGACTATCTGCTTAAAACCGAGGCCACCGCATATTCTTTTGAAGATCTTCAGCGCGATGGTATTATCGTGTGGGACGGCGTGTCGAATCCTGCCGCTGTAAAAAATCTGCGAGAGATGCAGCCGGGGACAAGACTCGTGATTTACGAAACGGGAGATCGCAAGAACGCGGTAGGAACAGCTTCAGTGGTTTCGGTAGATGCTTCGAACCCGAGAAATCCTGTGGTGAAAATCAAAGCCGGGAAAACACTCCGGAAACCGATCACTCTCGCGGAAATCAAAGCCAACAAACTTTTTGCGGACTCACCGCTCGTCCGTCAGGGAAGACTCTCCGTCGTCCCGCTCACCGCTGCCCAGTACAAATTCCTGACCGGCGACTAGCCGCGCCGAACGGGCTCAACAATGTGCGCAATGCGCCCGTGCGCGAGGTCAATTCGGCGGTCAGCCAACTGCCCGATCGAAGGCGCGTGCGTCACCATCAGGATTGTGTGCCCCTCCGAGTGCAGCTCGCCCAGCAGGCGCAGAACTATCTTTTCATTCGCTTCGTCGAGATTTCCCGTCGGCTCGTCCGCGAGGATGAGCGTCGGATGATAGATCAACGCGCGGGCCACGGCCACTCGTTGCTGCTCTCCGCCCGATAATTGGCCCGGCAGATGCTCGATGCGGTCCGCCAGCCCCACGCGTTCAAGCGCCTGGCGAGCCTCGGGTTCATTTGTCGTGCTGTGAAAATATTGCGCGAGCATCACGTTTTCGACCGCAGTCAGATACGGCACCAGATGGAACTGCTGGAAGATGAAGCCAATCTTCTGTGCGCGAAATTTCGCTAGACCGCTTTCATCCAGCCGCGCGACGTCTGTGCCGCCCACTAACGCCTTTCCCGATGTGGGCGTGTCCAGCCCGCCGAGAATATTGATGAGCGTGGTCTTGCCCGAGCCGGAAGGTCCCATGATGGCGATCCATTCGCCTGCTTCCACGGAGAACGACACGCCATCAAGCGCGCGCACGTTTCCAAACTCTTTCCGAAGGTTTTCGATTTGGACCAGGGCCGGGGTCATGTGCTTTTAGGTGTCCGCGGCTTCAGCGCGGAAAGGCAAACTCGTTATTCTCCTCGCAGAATCACTGCAGGTTTCACTTTTCCCAGCATCCGCAGCGGTAACGCACCCGCCAGCGCGACTGCCACCATCATCGCAATTGTCAGCGGGAAAATTTCCCAGCGCGGTGTGATGGACGTTCCAAAAACTCGCTGGCCCATCCAGTGCGCCAGCGCCACGCCGGCAATGCAGCCAACTAATCCGCCCGCTGCGCCAAGTACGCCGACTTCGGCCAGAAACAACCCCACAATCAGCGTGATCGATCCGCCGAGCGCCTTCATCAGCCCAACGTCCTTGCGCCGCTCCATTGCGAGGGCTGCCATAGTCGCAAGCACGCACAGCGCAGTCAACACCAGAATCAGCGCCACCATCGACACGATCAACAGTCGCGTCCTCTTCAGCAGATTGCCCTCGGCGTCCGTCATCTGCCGGATTGGCCGCACGTCATAGCCGGGAAGGGAACTCGCCAGTCGCGCCGCGTAGTCAGAAAGGCCGTTCGATGTCCCGCTCACGCTCAGCTGCACAAGAGCGATTTCACCCGGCAGCCCGGCGAGCTGCTGCGCTATCGGCAGATTCACGAAAATTTGATTATCCTCGGCGCCTCCGGAGTCGATCACGCCGGCTACCGTCAATTGCGCGTTTTGCCCCAGATATTTCAGTGCGATTTGACCGC